>JBJXHB010000284.1:0-2695 GCA_046160725.1 Aquabacterium sp. | reverse complement strand
GAGCGCCGCGGCGGAGAACATCGACCATGCTCAGCGAACTGGAAACCCGGCTGCTCGGCGTCATGATGATGGTCATCATGCTGGGCATGGGCGCATCGCTCACCTTCAAGGACTTCCGCATCGCCTTCAGGAAACCGAAGGGCATCCTGGTCGGCCTGCTGTGCCAGTACGGGATCATGCCCTTCCTGGCCTACATCCTGGCCGTGGTGTTGGGGCTGGCACCGGCGCTGGCGATCGGCCTCATCCTGATGGGCTGCATGCCGGGCGGCACGACCTCGAACATCTTCACCTACTTCAGCAAGGGAACTCTCGCGCTGTCGATCATGATGACGATCTGTTCGACGCTGGTCGCGGTGGCCGTGGTGCCGCTGCTGCTGGAGTTCTACTCGGGCCTGAAGGACCTGCCCGCCGAGTTCACGGTGCCGGCCGGCAACGTCGCGCAGGTGCTGGTGGTGCTGGTCGTGCCCACCCTCATCGGTATCGCGCTGCGCAAGTGGAATCCGAACGTCGGCGCCACCATCGAGCTGATCGGCGGCCTGCTCGGCATCTTCGTCATCCTGTTCCTGATCGTGACCTGGGTGCCGCGCAACCACCTGCTGCTGGCGACCACGCCGTGGGCCGTGTACTTCGCGGCCATCGGGCTCGGCCTGGTGGGCATGGCGCTCGGCTTCGGCCTGGCCCGCCTGCTCAAGCAGGACCCGGTGCGCAGCCGCACCATCGCTTTGGAGACGGGCATCCAGAACGGCCCGCTCGCCGTGCTGATCGTGCTGCTGACCTTCGAGGGCGAGCTGCAGCAGCAGGTGCTGCTGATCCCGGTGCTGTACTCGCTGTTCATCGTGCTGACCTCGAGCGCGGTGACGCGGTGGTTCCGCCGCATCAGCACGCGCGAGGAACTGGCGCGCGACCAGGCCAAGGTGGTGGCTGGCCCGGCGCGCGCTGCCGCCTGATCGCGGCGCGGCAGCGCGCTCTTGCTGCACAGGTTGACGGGCGTCAATCGGCGATCGCTTTCTCCGTCGACGATCGGAACTCCCACCAGATCAACGCCCTCGCACCAGGGCAGGAGGCTCCCATGGCAATGAAGATGAAGGCGGCGGTGTTCGTCGAACCCGGTCGCATCGTGCTCGACGACAAGCCGATCCCCGACGTGGGTCCGCTGGACGCGCTGCTGCGCGTGACCACGACCACGATCTGCGGCACCGATGTGCACATCCTCAAGGGCGAGTACCCGGTGGCGCGCGGCCTGACCGTGGGTCACGAGCCGGTGGGCGTGATCGACAAGCTCGGCTCGGCGTTCAAGGGCTACCGCGAGGGCCAGCGCGTGATCGCCGGTGCCATCACCCCCAGCGGCTGGAGCAACGCCTGCCTGTGCGGCTGCGGCGCGCAGGACGGCGCCGGCACCGCGCATGGCTGGAAGCCGCTGGGCGGCTGGCGCCTGGGCAACACCATCGACGGCTGCCAGGCCGAATACGTGCTGGTGCCCGACGCCATGGTCAACCTCGCGCCCGTGCCCGACGAACTCAGCGACGAGCAGGTGCTGATGTGCCCCGACATCATGTCCACCGGTTTCGGCGGCGCCGAACGCGGCGGCATCCGCATCGGCGACACGGTGGCGGTGTTCGCGCAGGGGCCGATCGGCCTGTGCGCCACCGCCGGCGCCAAGCTCAGCGGCGCGACCATGGTGATCGGCGTCGACCGCCTGGCCTCGCGGCTGGACATCGCACGCCGCATGGGCGCCGACCACGTCATCGACAGCAGCCGCGTCGACCCGGTCGAGGAGATCCTGCGGCTGACCGGCGGGCGCGGCGTCGATGTCGCGATCGAGGCGCTGGGCATGCAGGCCACCTTCGAGGCCTGCCTGCGCGTGCTGCGCCCGGGCGGCACGCTGTCCAGCCTGGGCGTGTACTCGAGCGACCTGACGATCCCGCTCGGTGCCTTCGCCGCCGGGCTGGGCGACCACCAGATCGTGACCACGCTGTGCCCCGGCGGCAAGGAACGCATGCGCCGGCTGATGGCGGTGATCCAGGCCGGCCGGCTCGACCTCGGCCCGATGGTGACGCACCGTTTCAGGCTCGACGACATCGAACGCGCCTACGAGCTGTTCGCGCACCAGCGCGACGGTGTGCTCAAGGTGGCCATCACGCCATGAGCGGCGGCGAAGCGCGCATCGGCCGCAGCGGGCGGCAGCTCAATCCGCTGGGCTCGCTGCAGCGCGCCGGTAACATCTCCGACGCGCGGATCTCGAACTGACCGTTCCCATCGACTCCCTTACCCGAAAGCACGACATCATGCCCACCGACTCCTCCAAACGCGCCGTATCCCCGCGCCGCAGCCCCTGGCCCCACGTGCTCGTCTGGCTGTCCCTCGCCCTGCTGCTGCTGCTGTGGTCGCTGCTGGCCTGGGCAACCCACGCGCTGGCCGGCTGGTCAGGATGGTCGGCATGGGCCACGGCGGGTGGTGCGGGCGCCGACGACTGGCAGGCCTGGATCGGCGCGCTCGAACTGCCGGCCTGGCTGGCGCCCTGGCTGCCCGCGCAGTCGCTGGAAGCGGTCAAGGCGATGCTCGCGGCGTCCGCGCCGATGATCGAGTGGCGGTGGCCAGCGCACCCGCACTGATGGCGTGGCTGCCGGCGCTGGTGCTCGGCTTGTGGGGGGTTGGTGCGGTGCTGCTGGTGCTGGCCGGCGTTGCGCTCAGCGTG
>JBJXHB010000283.1:0-13422 GCA_046160725.1 Aquabacterium sp. | reverse complement strand
GGCCAATCGGTCGGAGGTGGTGATACGCGGCGAGCTGTCCTGGGACGCGTCGTTCGCGGCGGCCGGGGTGGCCGGCGCCCCGGTAGGACGCCGGTCGTTCGAGCTGCAGCCCGGAGCGGAGCTGGTGGTTCCGCTGCGGATGCTGGCGCCGGCGGCCGGGCAGGCGGTCACCGTTTCGGTGGGCGGCCTGGTCGCCAGCGACCGGGCCGGGCAGGACGTCGCGGTGCAGGTGCCGGCGCCGGTGAACATCGTGGTGGGCCGCCCGTGAAGGGCGCGCGCGGGCACCGCCGCGGCGGCTTCACGCTGGTGGAGCTGCTGGCGGTGTTGGCCATCGTCGCGCTTCTCGTCAGCATGGCCCGGCCGTTGTGGGAGTTGAGCGTGCGCCGCCAGCAAGAGGTCCAGCTGAAGGCCGCGCTGCGCACGCTGCGTGCTGCACTGGACGACCACCGCCGGGCCTGGGACGCCGGCCAGTTGCAGCGCGGCGAGGGTGACACCGGCTGGCCGGCCAGCCTGCGTACCCTGGTCGATGGCGTGCCGTCCGCCCGCGATCCGCAGCGGCGCGTGTACTTCCTGCGCCGGCTGCCGCGCGACCCGTTTGCCGACGCCACGCTGCCGGCCGAGCAGACATGGGCACTGCGGTCCTCCGGCAGCCCGCCGGACGATCCGCAGCCGGGGGACGACGTGTTCGACGTCGCGTCGCGGTCCACGCGCATCGGCCTGGATGGCTCCCCCCATGCGTCCTGGTAGCCCGCCACCGCGCCGTCGCGGATTCACGCTCATCGAGCTGCTGGTTGTCCTGGCCGTGGTGGCGCTGCTGGGGTCGATCGCGGCACCCCGATACCTGCACGGCGTGGAGCGCGCGCGCGAGACCACCCTTCGCGGCTCGCTGGTGGTGCTGCGCGATGCGATCGACCAGTTCGCGGCCGACCGCGGCCGCTACCCCGACAGCCTCGACGAGCTCGTCCTTGAGCGCTACCTCAAGGCGCTGCCGGTGGACCCCTTCACCGGGCGCGCCGACCGCTGGGTCGGCGTGCCGCCGCCGCCGGACAGCGCCCTGGCCGGCGCGGTGTTCGACCTGCGCAGCGGCGCGGCCGGGCGCGCCCGCGACGGGACCCTGTATGCCGACTGGTGACATGACGCATCGCAGCGGCGCACGCCACCGCGCGCGACGGGCCGGCCGCGGCTACACCTATCTGTGGCTGCTGATCGTGGTGGCGGTCAGCGCAGCCGGCATGTCGGTCCTGCTGCAGTCCTGGCAGGACAACGCCTGGCGCGAGAGAGAGCGTGAATCCATGGCCCGGGCCCGGCAGATCGCCGACGCCATCGGTCGTTACCGGCGCGCCACGGGCAACGGTGCCGGCCCGCGCGACCTGGAAGACCTTCTGGAGGACCGCCGCACCAGCCCGTCGGTGCGCCACCTGCGCCGTCCCTGGGTCGATCCGCTCACCGGCCGGAACGACTGGGTGCTGCTGCGTGATTCCGAAGGCGGCCTGCTGGCCGTCGCCAGCCGGTCCGACCGCCCCGCGGCGATCCGCCGCGGCCTCGATCCCGCGGCGTCTGCGCCTCGCGTGGCAGACCGGATCTCCAGCCCCCAAGCGACCACAGGACCATAGTCCGAACAGCGCATGCACACACCCCGGATTCTTGACGCTGCGTCACCCGACTCCAGCAGGATGGCGGGCTTGCCATGACCGACTCATCCGCGTCCCTCACCGTCGACAGCGACTTCGACCCGGCCAATGGCGCCGCGGCCGAGCGCCTGGTGCGGGCCATCGAGTCGTCCATGGCGGTCCAGCGGCGTCACCAGTTCTTCACCTGGATGCAGCTGCACCTGCGCGGCCTGCTGCCGCATGACGCGCTGACCTGCGGTGCCTACCAGGCGGGGCGCCGCGACCTGGCCTTTGAGACGTTCCATAGCTCCCCGATGTCCGCCGAACTGCTGGACCTGCTGGGCCACGGCGAGTCGCGGCTGCTGCTGGCGTTGCGCGACGACTGGCTGGCGCGCGAGGGCCGCTGCCTGCATGCGCCGACTGCGGTGCTGAAGGAGAGGCTGCGACCGAGCGACTGGGCGCTCCTGGCCTCGGCCGGGATCGACGACGTCCTGATCCACGGCATCAGCCGCCCCAGCCGCCGCAGCGAGCTGGAGAGCGCCTTCGTCCTGGCCTGCACCGAGCACCGCCACTTCCGCGACGAGCACCGGCAGTACCTGGAGTTGCTGCTGCCGAACCTGCACACGACCTATCGGCGCGTCATCGCCCAGGAGGCCCGCCTGCGCAGCCCGCGGGACACGCAGCAAGCGGGCCGTGCGGCCGCCCGCGCCGTCATCACCGATCGCGAGCGCCAGATCCTGGGTTCCGTGCGGCACGGCAAGAGCAACATCGAGATCAGCGGCCTGCTGGACATCAGCCCCCTGACCGTCAAGAACCATGTCCAGAAGATCCTGCGCAAGCTGGGTGCGTCCAACCGCGCCCAGGCCGTCGCCATTGCGATGGGCATGGGCCTGCTGGACGCCGATCCGGGAGCGTCATCCGAATGAGCAGGACCTGTTCGACCAGCGACCGTTGCGGGCCTGCGGCCGCTCAGACGGCCTGGCGCCGACTGAGGATGGCGCTCGCGGCGCTGGCGCTGGCCTTGCCGGCCCTGCCCGGCTGGGCCTGGTGGGATGGCGACTACACCCAGCGCACCCGCGTCAGCCTCAACACCGGCCCCGCCGGCGTGACCACCCGGGAGGCCGTGAATGGTGCGGTGCTGCCGGTGCGGCTGCACAGCGGCAACTTCGACTTCCTCAAGGCCAAGCCCGACGGCAGCGACCTGCGCGTCATCGCCGGCGACGACAAGTCGCCACTGAAGTTCGTGGTCGAGCGCTTCGATGCCGCCAACGAACTGGCCGTGCTGTGGGTGCAGTGGCCGTCGATCGCACCCGGCAGCGACCGCAACATGGCCTATGTCTATGCCGGCAACGCGCGCGCCCAGGCCCTGCCGGCCGAGCCGCTCTGGGACCCGGCCACGGTGGCGGCCATCGGCTTCGCCGACCGCGATGGGCTGGCCCGGATCGCCGGCACGGCCGCGGACCCAGCGGGCGGCCCGCGGTTCAGCGCGCAGGACGTCGGCATCGTCGGCGGCGCCGCGCGGCTGACCGGCGCGGCCCTGGAGTGGCCGGCCAGCGAGCGATTGCGGACCGCCGTCGGCGCGCCCTACTCGGCCAGCCTGTGGCTGAAGCCGGAGTCGGCGGCCGGCGTGCTGTGGGCGCAGGGGCCGTTGCGTGTGGCCCTGGAGGGTGGCAAGGTCGCGGCGCGCATCGGCCGCCTGGCCCTGGCCGGCGGCGAGCTGCCGGTCGGGACCTGGGCCCATGTCGCCGTGGTGCTGGGCGCCGGAAAGGCCACCCTGTACGTCAACGGCACGCAGGCAGCACAGGTCGATGCGCCCGGACTGCCCGCGATCGACGGCCCGCTGCGCATCGGCGACGGCCTGTCCGGCACCATCGACGAGTTGCGCCTGGATGCGGCCGCCCGCTCAGCTGACTGGGTCGCGATGCAACGCGCCGCGCTCGGCGCCGATGCCAAGCTCGTGGCCAGCGTGCGCCAGGCGCCCGGCGACGAGGCGGACGGCGACCCGGGGTACATGGGCATCCTGGTCAAGAACCTGACCCTGGACGCCTGGATCGTCATCGGCATCCTGGGCGTGATGCTCGTCGTCGCCTGCTGGGTGATGGTCACCAAGACCCGGCTCGTGGTGGCTCTGGACCGCGGCAACCAGCAGTTCCTGCAGCGCTTTCGTGAGGTGGCCGATGTCCTTGGCGTCGAGGGCGTGGCCCGCCATCCGGGCTCGTCGCTGGCGCGGCTCTACGACGTCGGCCTGGAGCAGGTGCGGCGGCGCTTGACGGCACGGCCCGGCGAGCCGCTCAGCAATGCATCGCTGGACGCGGTTCGGGCGGCCGTCGATGCCAACCTGGTGCGCGAGAACCACGATCTCAATGCCCGGATGGTGCTGTTGACCATTGCCATCTCCGGCGGGCCTTTCCTCGGGCTGCTGGGGACGGTGGTCGGCGTGATGATCACCTTTGCGGCCATCGCGGCAGCCGGGGATGTCAACGTCAACGCGATCGCCCCGGGCATCGCCGCCGCGCTGCTGGCCACCGTGGCCGGGCTGGTGGTGGCGATACCGGCGCTGTTCGCCTACAACTGGCTGGCGGCGCGGATCAAGAACACCGCGTCGGACATGCAGATCTTCGTCGACGAGTTCGTCACCCGCGTGGCCGAGCAGCACGGGCCCGGGTCCGCGCGCTGAGGCCCCCATGTCGGCCGACATCAAGGGCGAGAACCAGCCCTACGACGACATCAACATCACGCCGATGCTGGACCTGGCCTATGTGCTGCTGGTGACCTTCATCATCCTGACCACGGCATCGGTGCAGGGCGTGCGCGTCAACGCACCGCTGACGACGGCGACCAGCAACCTGGCCAAGCCGCAGACCCGTGCCATCACGGTGACGGCCGACGGCGCCATCTTCCTCGACGCCTTTCCGGTGACGCTGCCACAACTGGCCACGTCACTGGGGCAGTACAAGGCCGCCAACCCGAACCTGCCGGTGGTGCTCAAGGGCGACGCCGCCGCGCCTTTCGAGGCCGTGCGCGAGGTGCTGGCCACCGTCAAGAAGCTGGACATCACGGAGATCGGCCTGGTCACCAAGAGGGTGGCGCCATGAAGCTGCAGGACGAGGCCCGGCCCTACGACACCATCAACGTCACGCCGATGCTGGACCTGGCCTATGTGCTGCTGGTGGTCTTCATCCTGATGACCACGGCCACCGTGCAGGGCATCGGCATCGGCCTGCCCAAGCCGTCTGCGACGCCCTCGACCGAGCGCCACGAACTGCATGTCCTTCGCGTGGGCAGCGACGGTGCGTTCTCGCTGGACGGCACGCCGAAGACCGACGAGCAACTGAGTGCCGAGCTGGGCACCATCGTGGCCCGCGACCGCAAGGCCACGGTGGTGGTGCAGGGCGACGACCGGTCGCCTTATGGCCGCGTGGTGGCCGCCATCGACATCAGCAACCAGGCCGGCATCGGCATGAGCCTGGCCACGGCCCGCATCGGGTTCTGAGATGCCCATGTCGCCACGGCATCGCCCCCGCCGGCTGCGCCTCGCCGCGGCGCCGGCCATTCTCGCGGCCGCGATGCTCGTGCTCGCCGGCTGCAAGGACGCCCCGCCCAGGTCGAAGCAGCAGGCCACAGTCAAGCTGCTGCCGGACACGCCGCCGCCACCTCCGCCACCCAAGCCCCCCGAGGTGCGGCCGCCCAAGGCCGACCAGCCACAGCCGGCGGCCAAGCCGGTGGAGGCGCCGCCGCAGGCACAGGCGTTGAAGACCGACGAGGCCGCCGGCGCCGGCCCGGGCAGCGGCCTGGTCGCGGGCGCGGTGACCCAGGACTACAAGGGCGGGCCCACCGGGACCGCCGTCCAGGCCGGTGGCAGCGCGCAGCCGGCCGACCGCCTGGCCCAGGCCGCCTTCGCACAGGCGACGACCCGTGCGCTGAACGAGCACCTGGCCCGCGAGGCCGACCTCAAGCGGCGCGAGTACGCGTTGCAGGTCCACCTGTGGTTGACCCCCGAGGGCCGCGTCCGCCGCGCCGAGGTGATCGGCAGCAGTGGCGACCCGGACACCGACGCGGTGCTCCGCGCCGCCCTGGCCCGGTTTCCCGGTGCCACCTCTCCTCCACCGGACCGTCTGCCGCAACCGCTGCGGCTGCAGGTCACCAACCGATTCCTGGGATGACACGCATGGGACGCCCTCCCCGATCACGGCACGCGCAGGCCATGCCCATCCTGGCCTGCGCGCTGCTGCTGGCCACTACGGTCGTGCGTGCCGACGACGCACCGGAGTCCCTGCGGCAGGCCGAGGCACTGATCGAGGCCCTGGTCCAGCGCGGCCTGCTGCCGCGCGACCGCGCGACCCAGATGGTGCGCGAAGGTCGCGCGCTGGCCGGCCTGCCGGCGCCCATGGCCGCGCCGATGCCCGCGGCCGACCGGTCCGTGGCGGGCCGGGCTGCCAGCATCGAGCAATTGCGCCGCGAAGTGCGCGCCGAAGTCAAGGCCGAGGTGCGTGACGAGGTGCGGCGCGAGATCCGGGACGAGGTGCTGTCCAGCGCGCGGGCGCTGATGTCCCAGGCGGCGGCACCGGGCGGCAGGACGGCAGCGCCGTCCCCGCCCGTCGCACCCATCCCGGCCGTTTCGGCCGTCCCCCAAGCCAGCCGCATGACCGCCGCCGCGCCGACATCCGCGGCACCTGCTGCACCTGCTGCACCTGCTGCACCCGCTGCACCGCCGCCCGCTGCGCCGGCACCGCCCGCTGCAGCGCCGCCGCCCGCCATGGCAGAGGTCGCCGCGCCCGTGGCAAAGGCCGTGCCCGCCGGAACGGTGCGCGTGCCCTACGTTCCACAGCCGGTCCGCGACGCCATCCGCAACGAGGTTCGCGAAGAGGTGCTGGCGCAGCTGCGCACCGAGCAGTGGGGTGCGCCCCGGGCCGCGGCCGACCCCACGCCGCAGTGGACCGATCGCATCAAGGTCGAGGGTGACATCCGGGTCCGCGCCCAGCGCGACAGCCTGGGTGACGACAACCCGCGGCCCGAGGACTTCGTCCTGGCTTCGCTTCAGGGCAGCACGCGGGCCGCCGACCTGAGCGCTGCCAGTGCCGCCGGCCTGCCCCTGGCCAACACCCTGGACGACCGCTCGCGCATGCGGCTGCGCGCGCGGCTGGGCGTGACGGCCCAGCTGGCCGACGGCGTGAGCGCCGGCCTGCGCCTGGCCACCGGCAGCGCCACCGACCGCGCATCCACCAACCAGACCCTGGGCCAGAACGCCAACCGCTACCAGTTCCTGCTCGACCGCGCCTGGGTGCGCTGGGCGCCCACGCCGTGGCTGGCCATGACCGGTGGACGGATTGCCAATCCCTGGATGGCCTCCGACATGCAGTTCAGCGAGAACCTGTCGTTCGAGGGCGTGGCGGCCACGCTGAACTGGCCCAACCGCTCGTCCTTCGAGCCCTTCGCCACGGTCGGCTGGTTCCCGATCCGCGAGGACGCGCCACCGCGGCGCGAGCGCTCTATGGCCGGCGTGCAGGCTGGGTTCCAGTGGGACCTGAGCCGCACCCGCATCCGTGTCGGCATTGCACGCTACGACTACCGCAACCTGCACGGCCAGGTCGACACCGACTATGACGCGGTGCTCGGCGCCGGCCGCAGCTACGGCCAGTACGAGTACGAGGCCGGGCTGCGTCAGCGCGGCAACACGCTTTTCCTGACCAACAACCCGCTGGAGATCGCCGCCGGGCTGACCCCGGACCGGTTCCGCTGGGGCATGGCCTCACGCCATCGTCCGCTGGCCGTGACACTGGCCGCGGAGTTCCAGCAGTTCTCCTTCGGGGTCCTGCAACTGTCCGTGGAGATGGTCAACAACACGGCCTTCGACCGTGCCGAGATCCTGGCCCGGACCGGGCTGAACCTCGCCGACGGCTCCGGCAGGGGCCTGTCGATGAAGGCGCTGTTCGGTGCCGCGGAGGTGCGCCAGCGCGGGCAATGGCAGGCCAGCCTGGGTTATCGGCGCGTGGGCTCGGACGCCGTGCCGGACGCGTTCACCGACAGCGACCTGGGCGCCGGCACCAACATCAGCGGCTACTCGCTGGGCCTGCAATGGGGCCTGGAGCGCAACCTGGTCCTGGGCATGCGCTGGCTGTCCTCGCGCTCACTGGACTCGATGACCATCCAGCCCGCAGTGCGCAGCCGCCTCTCGGTCGACAGCCTGCAGGTGGACCTGAATGCGCGCTTCTAGCCTGCTGCCATGGGCCATGGCCGGGCTGTCGCTGCTGGCCGACCCCTGCGCGGCGCAGTCCACGTCCAGCCGGGAGCAGGAGCAGATCCGACGCCTGCGCGAGGAGCTTCAGGCGACGCGGCAGGAGCTGGCCACCGTGCGGGAGCGCGCGGCATCGGCCGCCACCGACGGCGGCCGGCAGGAGGCCCGGGTGCGCGCCGACCGCGACGCAGCTGCCCGCTGGCAGCGCGAAGCCCTGGCCCTGCGCGAGCAGATGAAGGACCGTGACGAACAGTTGTCGTCGGCCCGCAAGGAGCAGGCCGATCTGGCCGAGCAGGCGCAGGCCGCGCGGTCGGCACGGCGCCAGGCCGCCCAGCGCGCGGCTGGCGCCGAGGCGGGTCGCGAGCACGCGCAGGCCGAGGCCGCCCGCCTTCGCACCGTGGCGGAGCGTGCACTGGCCGATTCGACGGCAGCAGCCGCGAGCCTGGCGCGCGCGCGCAGCCAGAACGAGGCCATGGCGGGCATCGCCCGCGAGTTGATCGAACGCCTGACCCAGCCGCGCTGGGCCGATCTGGTGACCGCGCTCGAGCCCTTCGTGCAGCGCAAACGGGTCGAGCTGGAGAACCTGGCCCAGGACTTGAATACCCGGGTCGATGCCGCCAGGCTGCCGGCCGCGCCGGCATCGGCAGGTGCCACCCGGTGAACCGCTGCCGCCGGCACATCCATCGCCTCATGGCGGCCGTGGGCATAGCCGCGGCGACCGCCGTGTCGGCCCAGGACGCGCCAGCCGAGTTCGGGGGATTCAGCCGACCGCCATGGGTGTCCGACGCCGGACATCAGCTGATCGCCGACACCCGCGCCGGGCGCTGGCCGAAGGTGCTGGCCGCCTTGAAGGCCGGCGCTGCCGACCCGCGGGTGCAGGACTGGGCCGGTGCCAATGTCCTGGCGCTGGCCGCGCGGGCCGGACAGGAGGACGTGCTGCGCGAGATGCTGCAGCGCGGCGCCGACCTCGACCGGCCCGGCGAGGACGGCTTCACCGCACTGGGCGCGGCGGCGTTCCAGGGCCATGCGGCCATCGCCCAGAGGCTGCTGCGCGCAGGCGCCGACCCTGCCGCGCTGGGCGCGACCGGCCAGACGGCCCTGCACCTGGCGGCACTCAGCGGGCGCGTCGGCGTCATCGATGCCCTGCTGCGCGCAGGTGTGCGGCCGGACCTGCCGAACATCCGTGGCGACTCGGCCGCCGACATCGCCCTGCGCGTGCACCAGGACGCCGCCCTTCAGCGCCTGCTTCAGGCCGGTGCGCGGCCACCGCAGGTCGGCGTGCGGCTCTGGTAGGCCGCCGCCCGCGGCCGATGGCCGTGCGGGCTGGCGGGGGCTGTCAGGTCGCGGTCGGGTTGCGGCGGCGAACCCGAAGCAGCATCAGCGGCGCACCGAGCCCCAGCAGCAGCCAGGTGCCGGGCTCCGGGATCGGCATCTGAATCGACAGCGCCACGAACTGCGTGAACTGAGTGCCGCTGAAGTTGTTGTCCGACACCAGGAGCAGCGTCTGCAGGCCGTTGAACATCGGCCCCATCGTGATGCCCTCGATATTGTCCAGAGCCAGCGTGGACCCGTCGTCGTTCTTCAGGTCGGACAGGTCCAGCAGCAGCGTCTTGGTCATCGCCGTCACCGCCTGGCCGGCCAGCCCATCCAGCCCGGACACGTCGGTGGCGGCCGTCGCGTCGGCGAGGAACAGCCGGATGGTGTTGCCGGTCACCGGCTGGCCCGGCGTCTGCGCGCCGACCGCGAAGGACCGCTCGATGGTGATCCAGCGCCGCTCGCCGATGGCGATGATGTCGGTCAGGCCGTTGGTTGCAAAGCCGCCCGGCACCGCCGGCGGCAGTGCAACCGGACCCACGTCATAGGCGTACTCGGCGCCACTGGCGCCGCTGGCGATGTCGAACGACAGGAACCGCACACGGCTGCCGTTGGAGACGGTGGCGACCGGTCCGTCCTGTGCCAGGGCGTTCTCGGTCGCGGTCCAGAGCGTGCGCCCGTCTGGCGACATCGCCAGGCTCTCGAAGGCCAGGTTGTTGACGATGCCGCGGTCGCCGGGCTGGTTGCCGGCATTGCTGCCCACCGGACGGAACCGGCCCGGCACCGTGAAGTCGCGCACGTGCACGCCATTCATCGTCATCTCGCGCACGGTCGGATCCTGGAAGCCGGCGCCGCTGCGCTGGCCTTCGTTGGTCCAGTACAGCCGCTGCCGCGCCGCGTCGTAGCGCAGCGCCTCCGGGTCCACCTGATTGAGCGCAAAGGCGCCACCGCCCGGCCGCTCGATGGTGGTGACTGCGTTGAAGCTCACGCCGGCCATGCCGGGCGTGCCGCTGCGCTGGAACTTCGACAGGTCCAGGTCCAGGGCATAGAAGCGGGCCGGATTGAAGCCGCTGCGGTCGTCGCTGATGGCCAGGTAGCGCCCGTTGCCGGCGTCGTAGTCGAGGGACGACAGTCCGCCGACGGTCGTCCCGGCGTAGACCGTACCGGTCGGCACGATCTGCTGGCCCAGATAGGTCAGTCCGGTGGCCTGGGCCATGCCGGCGACCAGGCCTAGGGCCGTGAACAGGTAGTAGGGCTTGCGCATGGGTATCCTCCCGCGGTGGTTGTTCAGGAACGGCGCCGACGACGTGCCATCGGCCCCAGGAGGGCGCACCCGGCCAGCAGCATGACCACGGCGGCCGGCTCCGGTACCGGCTGGGGCATGTTCAAGGTCAGCAACAAGGGGTCGTGGTCGGTGATGCCGTCGGCGAACTCGGCGTTGGCATGGACGATGTCGTAGACCAGGTCGCCCTTGGACAGCAGGTTGGCCGAGACGAACATGTGGTCCAGCGCCTGAAGGTTGCCCTCGAAGTTGTAGCTGTAGCGCTCGCCCTCGGGCAGCAGCGAGGTCAGGTTGACCAGCCCGGCCGCCGTCAGCGGGTTCAGCGTGTCGGCGAACTGGAAGTCGTTGAAGTCACCGGTCACCACGACGTTGGCATGCGGGTTCAATGCCAGCACCTGCTGCACGAACGTGGCCACCGCCTGCGCCTGTGCCAGGCGCTGCGCCTCGGTGACGCGGTCCGGCGGCTGCTCGGGCCCGTACAACGGCTCGTCACCGCCCTTGCTGTTGAAGTGGTTGTTGATGACGATCAGCTGCATCCCGTCGACCTGCAACTGCACCACCAGCGGCTTGCGGCTGTTGTCGAAGGCCGCGTTGGTCGGGTCGATCCGGCCGGCATCCAGGTTCAGGCTCACCTGTCCACCCGGCCCCGAGGCCACCGCGACCGCATCCAGCGCACCGCCGACCACGCCGGCAAAGCTGACCCGCGATGCGTCGTAGAGGAACGCCTGCCGTATGTTGCCGCCGGGCTGGCCGCCATCGGCGTCGTCGACCGGGTTGACGGTGATGAAGCGGTAGTCGCGACCTGTCCGCACCGAAACGGCAGAGGCCAGACGAGCCAGCGTGACGTCAGCGGCGACGACCCCGTCGTTGGTGGCGCCGTTGTTGTCCTGGACCTCCTGCAGGGCGATCAGCTGCGGTGCGCCCAGGTTCTGCGCCACCTGACCGGCGATGGCGTCGAACCGCTGCTGCGTGGCATTGCCACCCAGGTTCTCGACGTTCAGGCTGGCCAGTCCGAAGCGGCCGCCGCCGATCGTGGCGGTCTCGCGCTGCAGCGGGTTGCTCACCACGGCCGCGCTCTGGGTCAGCAGCAGCTTGTAGTTCTCGAAGCTGTAGTCCATGACGCCGACCACGCCCGACAGCGTGGCACCGCTGTGGACCGTGGGCGTGGCAACCATCCGGTCGTCGAGGATCAGGCGATGGCCATTGAACTGGCCCGGCCCGACCACGACCCCGCCACGCGGCGAGGTCACCACGCCCGGGCGCCAGGCCAGGTCAGAGGCGATCACCGCGATCTCGCCGAACGAGCGGCTGGAACTGACGGTCAGCGCCGAGCCCATGCCGACCCGCATGCCCTCCAGCGCCTCGTAGAAGTCCATGCTGTAGCGCGACGGGTCCAGCCGGTAGCCCGGCGCGGTCTCGACGTTGCCCACCAGCGGCGCGATGGCGGTCGGCGGCGCGAACCCGGCGCCGATCATCTGCGCCAGCGGCAGTGCGTTGCCGGTGGACAGACGGCTCCAGTTGCCGTTGAAGCCGCTGCTGGCGTTGATCTCGGTGGTGGTCAGGTTGGTGGCCGAGTTGCCGGGGCGGAACTCCTGCACCTGCCCGCTGACGCGGACAGCATCGCCGACCGACGCCTTGGTCCCGGTGCGGCCGCGGAAGACGTAGACGCCGTCCGACGTGCGGCCGTTGCCGTCACCGAGGTCCTGGATCCAGAACCCGTTGGTGTCGACCGCCGTGACGATGCCCCAGACATCGTTGACGCGGGTGTCGGCCAGCGCCGAGCGATGCGACTCGCCCTGGATCTGGCCGATCAGCGGGGACTGCGCCGACGCGGCGCCGGCCCACAGCACGGCGGCGACGGCCAGCGCCGTGCCACGCCCTGTCGAGAAGGACCGGCGCGCCATGCTCAACGGCCCTGGCGGCGGCCGACGACCATGCCGATGGCGCCCAGCCCGGCCAGCAGCAGCGCGTAGGTCTGCGGCTCCGGCACCGCCACAACCGAGAAGGCGGTCATGTCAGGCAACACCTGGCTCTGGTCGCCGCCCTGCACGCTGCTCCACGCCGAGCTGGCGTTGACCAGGGGCAGGTAGGCACCGAAGCTCGCCTCGCCGGCACGCGCGCCGGTGTACTGCGCGAAGTCCGCGCTGGGGGCCACCTCGATGGCGGTCATGCCGGCGGCCAGGCCGGTGTTGGTCAGCACGCCGAACGTGGCGTTGCCGAAGCCCGAGGCGGCGCTGCTGACCGCGGCCAGGAAGGTCGTCGGCGCGGTCCAGTCCGAGGTGTTGCTGGTGTAGGCGTAGATCGTCTCGTTGGTGGCGTTCAGGCCGAGGTTGGCGCTGGAGGCGAAGCTCAGCGTCCCGACGGAGACCCCGATCTGGGTCAGCGAGTCGACCTTGGAGAAGCGCACGACGGTGCCGGCGGCGATCGCGGCGCCACCGGTGTTCCACTGGTGCGCGGCCTCGGTGGCGGCGAAGCTGCTGCCGTTCCAGGTGTTGTCGGTGAAGTAGATCGTGCTGTTGGCGGCGACGTTCTCCAGCGCGACCAGGGCCCAGCCGTCCTCGTCGGCATTGAAGGAAACGAAGGCGAAGGACCCTGCGGTCAGGGCTTGGGCGGCGCCGGCGCTGGCGAGAAGGGCCGCGGTGGTGATGATCCGGTACATGGTGCTGTCTGCTCCTGTTTCGGGGCGCCGGTTGGCGCTCCATGTCCAGGAGTCTGGCCGGCGGCCATGAACGGGCGGTGACAGGCGCTGCGGTGCCGCCCGTCCGATCAGACATCGGACAGGCGGCGACGGCAGCCTCAGCGGCCGGTGGGAGTTCCGCGGTCGCGCTGCCGGCGCACGCAGGCGTCGCGATCGGCCGGGGGCAGCACGTTGCAGTCCTCGTCCTCACCGCTGCCCAACCCGAGCAGCTCCACCAGCAGCTGCGAGGCGCGGTCACGCTGTCCCGCCTGGCCCGGCGACTGCGCCCCCCCGGCGCAGATCG
>JBJXHB010000282.1:0-2672 GCA_046160725.1 Aquabacterium sp. | reverse complement strand
CAGCAGGCGCGTCTCGCCCGACAGCGAACCACCCGGCGCCATCCACAAAGAAACCGCCGCCGCCAGCGCAGCCACCGCCACCGAGAACAGCACGATGACGGCCACCACGCGCCCGATGAGCCGGGCCGTGCCGCCCTGCTGCACCAGCTGGTGCAGGCTGAAGATCACGGCCGACAGCATGACCGGCAGCACCACCATGGCCAGCAGTTCGACGTAGACCTCGCCCACCAGCGCCAGGGCCGGGCCGGCCGCCGGCCAGGCCAGGCCGAGCCCGACGCCGGCCAGCAGGCAGGCCAGCACGGTCAGCGGCTGGAAGGCCAGGCGCTGCCAGTGCTGTGCGAAGCGGGCGGCGTTCACGAGGCCGCCTTCAGGAGCTTCGCCACCGTGGGCGGCTCATTGCGCTGCGCCAGGAATTCGTCGATGTACGAACGCAGCAGCACGTCGGGCCCGGCCACGACGACGCTGATCACCGAGTGCACGTCGGTGAACGTCGCGGTGCGCAGCGTCAGCGCCAGGCCGGGCTCGCGGCGCAGCAGGGTCTGCAGCTCCAGCGAGTCGCGGTAGACCGCCGTGACCTGGCCTGCGCGCACGGCGTCCAGCGCCGCACCCCAGGTCTTGAACGGCACCAGCGTGGCCTTCGGGAAGTGACGCCGCCCGAACTCTTCCCAGGCCGAGCCGGCGATCACACCGATGCGGCCGTCGAAGTGGCGCAGCGCGGTACGGAAGGGCTGCCCGCGGGCCTGGCTGACGAAGGCGAGCCGGTGCACCAGCAGGCCATGTTCGAGCCGGATGTAGGGCGCCGAAAAGGCCACCGACTGCGCGCGGCGCAGCGTGCGCGCCAGCTTGCCCAGGCCGATGTCGGCGCGGCCCTGCGCCACGACGTCAGTGATCTCGTCGTAGGTGCGGGCGCTGCGGTCGTAGCGCACGGCCACGTTCAGCGAGCGTGCGAGATCCGCCGCCAAGTCGATGTCCACGCCCTGCAGCACGCCGTCGCGGGTGTGGAAAAAGGGCTCGGCGTCGGTGGCCAGCAGGGCCACGATGAGCGTGCCACGGTTGACGATGCGCGCCAGGTCGGGGGCCAGCAGGCGCCCGTCGGCCACGCGCACCAGGGCCGGCGGGCTGGTGGCCGCTGGTGTTTCGGCGGGCAAGGCTGCACCGGCCCCATGCGCCAGGGCCAGCGTCAGCAGCAGTCGGATGAGGCGCGTCACCTGGCCAGGCTCGCAGGGAGCGCCGCTGCGGCTGCCGCATCCACCAGGCTGGCCAGCGTGGCCACCGCAAACGCTGCGGCCACTGGCGAGCTGAGCTTGTGCATGTCCACGACCGTGGCGCCAGGCGGGATGGCGATGCGCGGCGACAGCGCGATCAGCTCGCCCGTGTCGAAGCCGGCGTCCACGCGGTGCAGCGCCACCCGCGCGTGGCGGCGGCCGTCGGCGATCAGCGCCTGGAACGGGTTCGGCCCCGCGTAGGGTGAAGGCCACTCGCCTTCGATGCAGGGGTGCAGGTTGAAGAAGCCCAGTCGCGGAAAGCCGAACAGCGGCTCGTCGATGCGCTGGCCGAAGGTGGCGGCGATGCAGAGATCGGGTGCCCAGTCGTGGCCGAAGGTGCGCCGGAAGCCGTCGGTCTTGACGCGTCCCTCATGCACCGGCACGCCGTGTTCCTGCGCCAGCTCGCGGACCATCGTTTCTTCGTCGGCGCGGTGTTCGTACTGCCAGACGCGCTTGCCGCTGCTGATGTAGGGCTGCGACACGTCGTCGGTGGCGACACCGACGACGTGGAAGCGCTGGCGCACGGGCCCGTTCAGCAACTCATCCAGCACGTGGTAGCCGCGGTAGAAGCTGCCGAAGACGGCGATGCGCGCCACGCGGACGGCCGCGCCTGGCGTCGGGTCGGCGGGCCTTGGGTCGTGAGGCATCGCGTCGGTGAAGGCACAGGTCATGTCCATCAGCCTGAATCCGTGCACCTGTGCCGTGCCCGGTCAAAGAGCCTTCGCACTCTTGTTCAGGCTGTTGGCCGCATCCATCACCCGCTTGACCATCTCGGCAGCCTGCGCTGCGTTCGGTGTCGACGGGAAGGGCTTGGAGCCGTCGGCCACCGGGCTGCGTCCCTCGCGCTGCCCGTGGTCGAACCAGTGGTTGAGGGCGTTGGCCTTGCTGCCAAACACCTGCCGCACATCGCCGTTGCGGTCCCAGTAGTGCTGAATGCTGAAGGAAGACGACGACTGCCGGCCTTCGGACAGGCCGTGGTTCAGCCAGTGGTCGGTGGCGACATCGTCGGACATGGTTCGCAAGTCCGCGTACGTCTTGCGGTAGTACGCCGCATCGAACACTGCCAGGCGGCGGTCAGCCGGATACACCAGCAAGCCGTTGAGCACATCGCCCAGCCCCTCGGTCACTTTCCCCCATTCGGCGATTTCCTTGCCCAGTTGGGCCGCCTTCGCCGGGTCGGCCATGGCCGCACGTGCTTCAGGGGCCAGCACACCTTCCATCCTGACGCGCAGGTCCAGCACCAGCTTGGCGGCGGCAGCAACCCACACATCGGAGTGCGCGTTGAACTTGTTCATCGACGCGTCAATGCCGGCGTCGTGGGCTCTCACCCGCGTTTCGAGGTCGGCGATGACGTTGCGGTACTCGGGCGGGGTCGTCTCCCTGGCCTCGACCTCCTCGCGTTTCTGG
>JBJXHB010000281.1:0-3396 GCA_046160725.1 Aquabacterium sp. | reverse complement strand
GCGACGATGCTGTCGCAGGCCATCACCAGGTCGGCCTTGGCGGTGTCGACCTTGGTGGTGAAGATGGCGTCCGGCCGGTTGGCGATCTGGATGTGGCTCCAGGTGGCGCCGCCCTTCTGGGCCAGGCCGGCGGAGTCCTGGGTCACCACGCCCTTGCCCTCCAGGTGCGCGGCCATGCCGAGCAGCTGGCCGAGGGTGATGACGCCGGTGCCGCCGACACCGGCCACGACGATGCCCCAGGCGGCCTCGGCCACCGGCAGCACCGGCTCGGGTATGGCCGGCAGCGTCGTTGGGTCGACCCGCGTCGCCGCCTCTTTCTTCGGCTTCTTCAGCGCGCCACCTTCGACGGTGACGAAGCTGGGGCAGAAGCCCTTGACGCAGGAAAAATCCTTGTTGCAGCTGTTCTGGTTGATGCGGCGCTTGCGGCCGAACTCGGTCTCCAGCGGCTCCACGCTCAGGCAGTTGCTCTGCACGCCGCAGTCACCACAGCCCTCGCACACCAGCTCGTTGATGACGACGTTCTTGGCCGGGTCGGCCAGCTTGCCGCGCTTGCGGCGGCGGCGCTTCTCGGTGGCGCAGGTCTGGTCGTAGATGATGATGGTGCAGCCCGGCAGCTCGCGGAACTCGCGCTGGATGCGGTCCAGCTCGTCGCGGTGATGCACCGTGACGCCGGCCTCCAGCGTGACGCCGTCGTACTTCTCGGGCTCGTCGGTGACGATGACCAGCTTGCGAGCGCCCTCGGCCAGCACGCTGCGCATGATCTGCAGCACGGAGTGGCCCTCGGGCCGCTCGCCGACCTGCTGGCCACCGGTCATGGCCACCGCGTCGTTGTAGAGGATCTTGTAGGTGATGTTGACGCCGGAGGCGATGGACTGACGGATCGCCAGCAGCCCGCTGTGGAAGTAGGTGCCGTCGCCCAGGTTGGCGAAGATGTGCTTCTCGTTCGTGAAAGGCGCCTGCCCGACCCAGGGCACGCCTTCGCCGCCCATCTGGGTGAAGGTCGCGGTGGCGCGGTCCATCCATACCGCCATGAAGTGACAGCCGATGCCGGCCACCGCGCGGCTGCCCTCGGGCACCCGGGTGCTGGTGTTGTGCGGGCAGCCGGAGCAGAACCAGGGCTGGCGCTCGCCGGTGTTCACCGTCAGGGCGGCCAGCTCGCGCTCGCGCGCGGCCAGCACGTCGGTCCAGCGCTGCATGCCGGCGGCCACGTCGTCCGGCACACCCAGCTTGAGCAGCCGCCTGGCAATGGCGCGGGCGATGATCGCCGGCGTCAGGTCGGCCTTGGCGCGCAGCAGCCAGTTCTCGCTCGGGTTCGGCCGGCTCCACTCGCCGCCGCTGTGGTCGCCCGCATCGGGCTCGTCGAACTTGCCCAGCACGTTGGGCCGCACATCCGGCCGCCAGCCGTAGAGCTCCTCCTTGATCTGGTATTCGATGACCTGGCGTTTCTCCTCGACCACCAGGATCTCCTGCAGGCCCATGGCGAAGTCGCGGGTGATCGACGCCTCCAGCGGCCAGACCACGTTGACCTTGTGCAGGCGCAGCCCGATGCGGTGGCAGGTGGCCTCGTCCAGGCCCAGGTCGGACAGCGCCTGGCGCGTGTCGTTGAAGGCCTTGCCGCTGGCGATGATGCCGAAGCGGTCGTTCGGCCCGGCGACCACGTTGTGGTTCAGACGGTTGGCCCGCACATAGGCCAGCGCGGCGTACCACTTGTAGTCCATCAGCCGCGCCTCCTGGTCCAGCGCGCCGTCGGGCCAGCGCACGCCCAGGCCGCCGGGCGGCATCTGGAAGTCCTCCGGCAGGATGATCTTCACGCGGTCGGGCGACACGTCCACCGACGACGCCGACTCCACCACCTCCTGGATCGTCTTCATGCCGCTCCACAGGCCGGCAAAGCGGCTCATGGCGAAGGCATGCAGGCCCATGTCCAGGATGTCCTGCACGCTGGACGGGAAGAACACCGGCAGCCCGCAGGCCTTGAAGATGTGGTCGCTCTGGTGCGCCGCGGTCGAGCTCTTGGCCACATGGTCGTCGCCGGCAATGGCGATCACGCCGCCATGCTGGGCGGTGCCGCCCATGTTGGCGTGCTTGAAGACATCGGAGCAGCGGTCCACGCCCGGGCCCTTGCCGTACCAGATGCCGTAGACGCCGTCGTAGCGGGCGTCCTTCTTGAACAGGTCCAGGCTCTGCGTGCCCCACACGGCGGTGGCGGCCAGCTCCTCGTTGACGCCGGGCTGGAACACGATGTGGTTGGCGGCCAGGTGCTTCTTGGCCGCCCACAGGGCCTGGTCGTAGCCGCCCAGCGGCGAGCCGCGATAGCCACTGATGAAGCCGGCGGTGTTCAGGCCGTGCACCGCGTCGCGCGCGCGCTGCAGCATCGGCAGCCGCACCAGCGCATGGGTGCCGCTCATGAAGGCGCGGCCGGCGCCCAGCGTGTACTTGTCGTCCAGCGTGGCGGTCTCCAGCGCGCGTCGGATGGCATCGGGCAGCGGGGCGTTCATGGGCAGGGTCCTGGCCGGGGCATGGGGTGCGAAAGTGTAGGAAGAACCATCCGCGAAGTGTTTTCTTTCGATGCCGCAAGGGCTATGCTTGGCGCAAGAATCTTGCTCAAACTATGGCAACCCGGGATAGAAAGACGCCCAGAAGTCCCGATTCAGGGAAAACGCGGACATCGGCTGCCGAGCCGGCCGACGGCGCCGACCATGGCCCCGGCCTGGACCGCTACGACATCGCCATCCTGGACGAACTGCAGCGCGACGCCCGGCTGTCCAACGCCGAGCTGGCGCAGCGCATCGGCCTGTCGGCGGCGCCCACCTGGCGCCGCGTGCGCTGGCTGGAGACGCATGGCTTCATCGTCGGCTACCGCGCCGAGATCGACCGCCGCCGCATCGGGCTGGGCGTGCTGGCCTTCGTTCGCATCGACGCCGAGCGCACGCATGCCACCGCCATGCGCGACCTGGAGGACGCCATCCGCGCGCTGCCGGAGGTGGTGGCCGGCCACTACATCAGCGGCGCCGGCACCTTCGAGCTGCATGTGGTGGTGGCAGACCTGGACGCCTATTCGCGATGGGCCCGCGACAAGCTGTTCAAGCTGCCCAACATCAAGGACATCCACACCAGCTTCTCGCTGGGCGAGATCAAGGCCGGCGCGGCACTGCCCTTGCAGCATCTGCGCTGAGCGCTTGTGACCCATCGCCCAGACATCCACACCATGACCTTGCTGATCCTCGAAGCCCTGGCCGCCCTGGCGCTGCTGCTGTTCATCGTCTGGTGGACCATGTTCTCCGGCCGGCGCGGCGGCGAGCGTGATGCGGCGGCGGCCGAGCCGCCCGGGGACGACAAGGCCGCGGCGCCGCCCTCGGTGCCGCCGCGCTGACATCACGGCGGCGGCCCTCAGCC
>JBJXHB010000280.1:0-3519 GCA_046160725.1 Aquabacterium sp. | reverse complement strand
CCGACATCAAGGTCAATGCCCTGCGCATCGGCATCACGCTGACCGACCAGGACGTTCTCAACCTGCCGCAGCTGCTGGTCAACGCCGACGGCACCTTCGTACCCGACGCCAATGGCGATGCCCAGCTGGTGGTGATCGAGGGCGTGGTGCAGCGCACCGGCCATGCCTTCCTGGACGACATCGCCCATGGCGCCACGCCAGGCCCGGGTTTGCTGCCGGATGCCAACAGTGTGGCAGGGGGCGCACCACCGGCGCCCGGCTTCTATGACGACGAGCTGCTTGCCGCGCATTTCATCGCCGGTGACGGGCGCATCAACGAGAACTACGGCCTCACGACCATCCACGGCATCTTCCATGCCGAACACAACCGGGTCTACGAGATGATCCGGACCCAGGTCGAGGCGCAGGGCCCGGCCTGGACCGGGGAGCAGTACTTCCAGGCCACGCGCCTGGTGGTGGAGGCCGAGTACCAGCAGGTGGCGTTCGAGGAGTACGCCTACCGCCTGACGCCCAACATCGACGCCTACAGCGGCTACGACCCGTTGGTCAACCCCGGTATCACCACCGAGTTCGCGCACGCGGTGTTCCGCTTCGGCCACTCCCAGCTGGCCGAGAACGTGCAGATCATCCGGCCGACCGACCAGCGTCTGTTCGTCGACACGTTGATCAAGAACTTCCTGAATCCGCTGGTGTTCGCCACCACCAAGACCGGCACCGCCATGTTCGGCCTGGGCAGCGTGGCCTATACCGACGCCCTGGCTGCCGGCATGGCGCGCCAGGTCGGGATGGAGATCGACGAGTTCATGGTCAATGCGATGCGCAACGCATTGGTCGGCCTGCCGCTGGACCTGGCGGCCATCAACATCGCCCGCGGGCGCGACACCGGCATCCCCACTCTCAACGCCTTTCGGGTCGACCTCTTCAACCAGACCGGCCAGGCGGCACTGGCGCCCTACGACAGCTGGACCGACTTCGGCGCACATCTGCTGAACCCGACGTCGCTGAAGAATTTCGTCATGGCCTATGCCGGGGCCGACTTGGTGGCCTACCAGTCGACCTATGACGCCGCCGGGTGGGCCGCGCTCAGAAGCACGGACTGGGCAGCCTACAAGGTAGCGCTGGGCACGGCCGCTACGGCAGCAATGGCCGACGCCGGCTTCATGGGCGTCGGCGGCAATGCCCGGTTCAACGACATCGACCTCTGGCTCGGCGGGTTGGCCGAGGCCAAGGTGGCGGGCGGCGTGCTGGGGTCGACCTTCGACTTCGTCGTCGCCACGCAGCTGGGAGCCATCCGGGACGCGGACCGCTTCTTCTACCTCGAGCGCCTGGCCGGCACCGACCTGCTGGAGCAGATCCGCAACCAGACCTTCGCCGACCTGATCGCCGGTGCGGTGGGTTCGCGGCACCTCTATTCGGATGTCTTCTCCGCCGCCGATGCCTACGTGGAGATCGGTACGTCGTCGACCTGGGTGCGGCAGACGCACATCTCCAGCAGCGACCCGCGCATCGGTGCCGGCTGGTCGCTCAATGGCAACACGGGCGTGTTCACCGCCACCGGCCTGAACGAAATGATCGGCGGCCGGCCCGGCGTGGACATCGTGCTGGCCGGCGCGGGGCATGACACGGTGCACGGCGACGGCGGCAACGACACGCTCGACGGCGGCAGCGGCAACGACACGCTCTACGGCGGCGACGGCAACGACACGCTGATCGGTGGCACCGGCGATGACGTGATGCGCGGCGGCGCCGGAGACGACACCTATCTTGTCGACAGTGCTGCCGACAAGGTCCTGGAGCAGGTGGGCGAAGGCCAGGACGCGGTCTTCAGCAGCGTTTCATACACGCTCGGCGCCACGCTGGAGAACCTGACGCTCACCGGCAATGCCGCCATCGATGGCACCGGCAACGCCGTGGCCAACCTGCTGACCGGCAATGCGCAGAGCAATGTTCTGCAGGGCGGCGCGGGCAACGACGTGCTCGACGGTGGCGCCGGGGCCGACACCTTGGATGGCGGCGAAGGCGATGACACCTATGTGGTCGACAACGCGGCCGATGGACTGGTGGAGCAGCCCGGCCATGGCACGGACCTGGTGATCTCGACCGTCGACTGGACACTGGCCGCCGACTTCGAGCATCTGACCTTGGTCGGTGTGGCCGCCGTGGTCGGCATCGGAAACGAAGGCCACAACCGCCTCAACGGCAATAGCGTTCATAACCAGCTGTATGGCGGTGGTGGCGACGACGAGCTGGACGGCGGCGCCGGCGACGACCTGCTGGACGGCGGGCAGGGCAACGACATCTACACCGTGGACTCGGCTGGCGACCAGGTGGTCGAGGCCCTGGATGGTGGCCTGGACCTGGTGCGCAGCTCTGCCAGCTGGGTGCTGGGTGACCATGTCGAAAACCTGACGTTGACGGGCGACAACCCAATCAATGGCACCGGCAACGAACTGGCCAACGTGATCATTGGCAACGCGCAGGCCAATCTGCTGAGCGGGCTTGGCGGTGACGACACGCTGCTGGGCGGAGATGGCCACGACACGCTGGACGGCGGCGCGGGTGCGGACGCGATGAGCGGCGGCGCGGGCGATGACATCTACATCGTGGACCACGCCGGCGACAGCGTGACCGAGCTGGCGGGCGAGGGCACGGACGAGGTGCGTGCGTCGGTGAGCTGGGTGCTTGGCACGGAGGTCGAGAACCTGACGCTGACCGGCGGGGATGCGATCGACGGCACGGGCAATGAGCTGGCCAACGTGATCGCGGGCAACGCGCAGGCCAACGTGCTGAGCGGGCTGGACGGGAACGACACGCTGGATGGCGGCGCGGACGCGGACGCGATGAGCGGCGGCGCGGGCGATGACATCTACATCGTGGACCAGGCCGGCGACAGCGTGACCGAGCTGGCGGGCGAGGGCACGGACGAGGTGCGCGCGTCGGTGAGCTGGGTGCTGGGCGCGGAGGTGGAGAACCTGGTGCTGACCGGCACCGACACCATCGACGGCACCGGCAACGAGCTTGCCAATGTGATCACGGGCAACGCGCAGGCCAATGTGCTGAGCGGGCTGGGCGGGGACGACACGCTTAGCGGCGGCGACAGCACCGACACCCTGGACGGCGGGCTGGGGCATGACACGCTGGACGGCGGCGCGGGCGCAGACGCGATGAGCGGCGGTGCCGGCGATGACGTCTACATCGTGGACGCGGCCGGCGACAGCGTGGCCGAGCAGGCCGGCGAGGGCACGGACGAGGTGCGTGCATCGGTGGGCTGGGTGCTGGGCGCGGAGGTCGAGGACCTGTTGCTGTCCGGTACCGACGCGATCGACGGCACGGGCAACGAGTTGGCCAACGCGATCACCGGCAACGCGCAGGCCAACGTGCTGAGCGGGCTGGACGGTGACGACACGCTACTCGGCGGAGATGGCCACGACACGCTGGATGGCGGAGCGGGCGCGGACGCGATGAGCGGCGATGCCGGCGATGACGTCTACATCGTGGACGCGGCCGGCGACAGCGTGG
>JBJXHB010000279.1:0-11176 GCA_046160725.1 Aquabacterium sp. | reverse complement strand
CCCACCACCAGCAGTGCCAGCCTGGGCGTGCAGGCCGGCTGGGAGCTCGACCTGTCCGGTGCCCTGGCGGCCGGGCGAGCCGCCGCGCAGGCGCGGCTGGCGGCGGCGCATGCCGGCTGGCACGATGCCCGCGTGGCCGTGGCCGCCGAGGTGGCGGCCGCCTACACCGCGCTTCGGGCCTGCGAGGCCCAGGTCGACCAGGCGGTGCTGGACCTGGCTTCGCGCAGCGAGACCGCGCGCCTGACCGAGCGCAGTGCCGCGGCCGGGTTCACCGCGCCGGCCGACGCGGCCCTGGTGCGGGCCGGGCTGGCGCAGGTTCGCAGCCAGTTGCTGGCGATGCAGGCGCAGTGCGACAGCCTGGTCAAGGTGCTGGTCGAGATCACGGATCTGCCGGAGCCCGGGTTGCGCATCCGGCTGGCCCCTTTCCGCGCGCGGGTACCGGTGGCGCCGGCGCTGGCCTTGCCCGCGCTGCCGGCGGCCTTGCTGGCACAGCGGCCGGACCTGGCGGAGGCCGCGCGTGTCGTCGAGGCCGCAGCGGCGGACCTGGACCAGAGCCGCGCACGCGAACGGCCTCAGCTCAGCCTGTCCGGCGCCTTCAGCCTGGTGGGCATGCGCAGCGCCGGCCTGCGCACTGACGGCCCCACCTGGTCCGTCGGCCCGCTGGTGGTGAGCTGGCCGCTGTGGGACGGTGGCGCGCGCGCTGCCGGTACCGCTGCCGCCCACGCCACCTATGACGAGGCCGCCGCGCAGTACAAGGCGCTGGCACGCCGTGCTGTGCGCGAGGTGGAGAGCGCCCTGGTGACACTGGACGCCGCGGCCCGGCGCGAGGTCGACGCGTTGGCGGCGGCACGCGACTTCGAGGCCTCGCTTCGCGCCACCGAGGCGCGCCAGCGCGGTGGCCTGGCCAGCCTGTTCGACCTTGAGGCGGCACGGCGCCACCTGGTGCAGGCACGCAGCGCCCTGATCGACCTGCAGCGTGAGCGCACCGCCGCCTGGATCACCCTCTATCGTGCGCTCGGTGGTGGCTGGGACGCCACGCACCCGGAAGCGATGCCCGCCACCTGAAGCCAAGCCCGACATGAACCGACGTCCTTGCTACTCCTGCGCCGTTGCCGCCCGCATGGCCCTGGCCCTCCTGGTCGCCACTGGATGGGTGGTCGGGGTCCAGGCCGCCGACAGCGCCGCCTCTGCCAGGCCCGGTGCCGGCGCGGCGGCAAAGGCGACGCCGCCGGCGACCGCCGCCAAGGCGGCGCTGACGGTGGTGGCCGTGCAGCCGACGCGCTCGGACGTGGCCACGTCACTCGTGGCCAACGGCAGCATCGCTGCCTGGCAGGAGGCCGTCGTCGGCGCCGAGAGCAACGGCATGCGGCTGAGCGAGGTGCGGGTCAATGTCGGCGACGTGGTGCGCCGCGGCCAGGTGCTGGCCACCTTCGCGCCGGACATGGTGCAGGCCGACCTGGCCCAGGCCCGCGCGGCGGTGGCCGAGGCCGAGGCCATGCTGGCGGAGGCCGCGGCCAACGCCCAGCGCGCGCGTGACCTGCAGGCCAGCGGTGCCCTCAGCGCGCAGCAGATCACGCAGATGCTGACGGCCGAGCAGACCGCCCGTGCGCGCCTGGAGGCGGTGCGGGCGGCGGTGCAGGTGCAGCAGCTGCGGCTGGCTCAGGCCCAGGTGCTGGCGCCGGACAGCGGCGTCATCTCCGCACGCACCGCCACGGTGGGTGCCGTGGTGCCGGCCGGCATGGAGCTGTTCCGGCTGATCCGCCAGGGCCGGCTGGAGTGGCGAGCCGAGGTGGCGGCCACCGAGCTGGCGCAGCTGCGCGTCGGCCAGCCGGTGCGTGTCGGCAGCGGCCCGGCGGCGGTCGCCGGCCGGGTGCGCATGGTCGCGCCGACGGTCGACCCGGCCACCCGCAACGGCCTGGTCTATGTCGACCTGCCACAGCCGGGTGCGCTGAAGGCCGGCATGTTTGCGAGAGGCGAGTTCCAGACCGGCAGCTCGTCGGCGCTGACGTTGCCGCAGGGCGCCGTGCTGCTGCGCGACGGCTTCAGCCATGTGATGCGCATCGGGCCGGACCAGCGCGTGTCGCAGGTCAAGGTGGCCACGGGCCGGCGTGTCGCGGACCGCGTCGAGATCACCGGCGGGCTCGACCCGGCCTCGCGCGTGGTGGCCAGCGGCGGCGCCTTCCTGGCCGACGGCGACACGGTGCGGGTGGTCGACGCACCGCTGGGCGCGGCGGCGTCGACGGCCTCGGCCGCCAGGCGCTGAAGCCGGAGCCTGCATATGAACGTCTCCGCCTGGTGCATCCGCAACCCGATCCCGTCGGTGATGCTGTTCGTGATGCTCACGCTGGCCGGGCTGCTGGGCTTCCGGAGCATGAAGATCCAGCAGTTCCCGGACATCGACCTGCCCACCATCAACGTCACCGCCAGCCTGCCCGGCACCGCGCCGGCGCAGATGGAGACCGAGGTGGCCCGCAAGATCGAGAACGGCGTGGCCGCGCTGCAGGGCGTCAAGAACATCTATACCAAGGTGCAGGACGGCGTGGCCACGGTCACCGTGGAGTTCCGCCTGGAGAAGGCCACGCAGGAGGCGCTGGACGACGTGCGCAGTGCCGTCAGCCGCGTCCGCTCGGAGCTGCCGGCCGAGTTGAAGGATCCGGTCGTCTCCAAGCTCGACCTGGCCGGTGCGCCCATCCTCACCTACACGGTCGCCAGCAGCCGCATGGACGACGAGGCGCTGAGCTGGTTCGTCGACCACGACGTCACCAAGGCGATGCTGGCGGTGCGGGGTGTCGGCTCGGTGGCCCGGGTCGGCGGCGTGTCGCGCGAGGTGCGGGTCGAGCTGGATCCGGCGCGCCTGCTGGCGCTGAACGCGAGCGCGGCCGACATCTCGCGCCAGTTGCGCGCCGTGCAGCAGGACGCGCCCGGCAGCCGCGCCGATGTGGGCGGCATCGAGCAGAGCGTGCGCACGCTCGGCACGGTCCAGAGCGCCGGCGAGCTGGCCCGCCTGGAGCTGAACCTGTCCGATGGGCGGCGCATCCGGCTGGACCAGGTGGCCTCCGTCCGCGACACCGTAGCCGAGCAGCGCAGCGGTGCCCTGCTGAATGGTCAGCCCGTGGTGGGCTTCGAGATCGTGCGCAGCCGCGGTGCCGGCGAGACCGACGTGGCCGATGGCGTGCGCGCGGCGCTGGACCGACTGCGTGCCGCGCACCCGGACGTGACCGTGACCGAGGCCTTCAACTTCGTCGACCCGGTGGTCGAGACCTACGAAGGCAGCATGGCGCTGCTGCTGGAGGGTGCCGCGCTGGCGGTGCTGGTGGTCTGGCTGTTCCTGCGCGACTGGCGGGCCACGCTGGTGGCCGCCACCGCCCTGCCGCTGTCCATCATCCCGGCGTTCGCGCTGATGCACTACGTGTTCGGCTTCACACTGAACGTGGTGACGCTGCTCTCGATGAGCCTGGTGGTCGGCATCCTGGTGGACGATGCCATCGTCGAGATCGAGAACATCATGCGCCACCTGCGCATGCCCGCCACCGGGCCGCTCCAAGACGGGCTGGCCCCCCCGGGGGGCATGGGGGTCGACGTCCTCAAGACGCCCTATGCGGCGGCGATGGAGGCGGCCGACGAGATCGGCCTGGCGGTGATCGCCACCACCTTCACGCTGATCGCGGTGTTCCTGCCGACGGCCTTCATGGCCGGCGTCCCCGGCAAGTTCTTCGTCCAGTTCGGCTGGACGGCCGCCATCGCGGTGTTCTTCAGCCTGGTGGTGGCGCGCATGCTCACGCCCATGATGGCGGCCTACATCCTGAAGCCGCCGAAGCGCGACCATGTCGAGGCGCGCTGGATGACGGCCTACATGGCCTGGGCGGCGTGGTGCCTGCGGCATCGGGTGGTGACGATGCTGGCGGCGGCGGCGTTCTTCGTCGGCAGCTTCTCGCTGGTGCCCTACCTGCCGACCGGGTTCCTGCCGCCGGACGACCTGAGCCAGACCCAGGTCACGGTCACGCTGCCGCCGGGCGGCACCTACCAGCAGACCTTCGCCGCGGCCGAGCAGGCCCGGCTCATCGTGCAGAAGCATCCGCACGTCAAGCTGGTCTATACCGCAGTGGGCGCTGGCAACACCGGCGCCGACACCTTCACGCCGGGCGGCGGCCTGCCGGAGGTGACGCGCGCGACGCTGACCATCAACATGACCCACCGGTCGCAACGCCCGGGCCTGACCAAGCAGGCCATCGAGGCCGAGCTGCGCGAGCAGCTGTCCGCGCTGCCCGGGGCGCGCGTCAAGGTCGGCTTCGGCGCCAGTTCCGAGAAGTATGTGCTGGTGCTGGCCGGCGAGGACGGCGCGACGCTGGCCGCGCATGCCGCGGTGGTGGAGCGCGAGCTGCGCGGCATCCCCGGCATCGGCGCGGTGACCAGCAGCTCCAGCCTGGTGCGGCCGGAGCTGATCGTGCGGCCGGACCCGGCGCGCGCCGCCGACCTGGGCGTCACGGCCCAGGCCATCGCGGACACCCTGCGCATTGCCACCGCCGGCGACTACGATCAGAGCCTGCCCAAGCTCAACCTGAGCCAGCGCCAGGTGCCGATCGTGGTTCGCCTGCCGGCCGAGGCCCGCGCCGACATGGCGCTGCTGGCCCGGCTGCCGGTGCCGGGCCGGCACGGCCCGGTGATGCTGGGCAACGTGGCCACGCTGTCGATCGACAGAGGCCCGGCCAGCATCGACCGCTACAACCGGCAGCGCAATGTCAACTTCGACATCGAGCTGAACCAGCAGCCGTTGGGCGAGGTGCAGGCGGCGGCGCTGGCGCTGCCGAGCCTGCGAAACCTGCCACCGGGGGTGATCCAGACCGAGGTCGGCGATGCCGAGGCCATGACCGAGCTGTTCGCCAGCTTCAGCCTGGCCATGCTGACCGGCGTGCTGTGCATCTACATCGTGCTGGTGCTGCTGTTCAAGGACTTCGTTCAGCCGGCCACCATCCTCGGCGCGCTGGTGCTGAGCATCCCCGGCGCGTTCCTGGCGCTGTTCGTTACCCACACGGCGCTGTCGATGCCCAGCATGATCGGCTTGATCATGCTGATGGGCATCGCGACCAAGAACTCGATCCTGCTGATCGACTATGTGATCCTGGCCCGGCGCGACCACGGCATGGCCCGCCTGGAGGCGGTGCTGGATGCCTGCCACAAGCGGGCCCGGCCGATCGTGATGACCACCATCGCGATGGCGGCGGGCATGCTGCCGATTGCGCTCGGCCTGGGTACCGACCCGAGCTTCCGGGCACCGATGGCCATCGTGGTGATCGGCGGCCTGATCACGTCCACTTTCCTGAGCCTGCTGGTGATCCCGGTGGTGTTCACCTACGTGGACGATGCCATCGCATTGCTGCAGCGCCTGCTCCGGCGTCAGCGCACCGCGGCGGGCGAGGGCGCCGCGGTGCCGCCACCGACCTGATGCGCGCCTGCCGGGCGCAGCCCGGCACTACACGCTGGCGAGTTCCAGTTCGGTGCGGGTCCTCGGCGCCCGAGCAGCGAAGTCGTCCGGCGGCATCGGCCGGCCCAGCAGGTAGCCCTGCAGCACCTGGCAGCCGTTCTGGTGCAGGAAGTGCTGCTGCGCCTGCGTCTCGACGCCCTCCGCCACGACGCTGATGCCCATGGCGCCGGCCAGCTGCAGCACGGCGCGCACCAGCACGCGGTCGTTCTCGTCGTCGGGCAGGCCCTTGATGAAGCTGCGGTCGATCTTGATCTTGCCCGGGCGCAGACGCTTCAGGTAGGCCAGCGACGAATAGCCGGTGCCGAAGTCGTCCACCGCGAGCTTCAGCCCCAGGGCATGCAGCTTCTCGACGATGCGCTGCGTGGTGTCCGTGTCGGTCATCAGCACGCTCTCGGTGATCTCGATCTCCAGCTCGTGCGGTTGCACGCCGAAATCGTCCATGGCGCGCGTGAGCGTGTCCACCAGCCGGTGGTGGCGGAACTCCAGCGCCGAGACGTTGACGGCGATGCTGCCGAAAGCCGTGCCCTGTGCCCGCCAGCGCGCGATCTGCGCACAGGCGGCGCGGATGGTCCAGGCGCCCAGGTCGCCGATCAGGCCGCTGGCCTCGGCGGCGCCGATGAACTGCCCCGGCGGCACCAGCCCGCGCTGCGGGTGGTTCCAGCGGATCAGCGCCTCGCAGCCCACCAGCGTGCCATCGGCGGCGTCGACCTGCGGCTGGTAGTGCAGCACGAACTCGTCGCGCGCCAGCGCGGCCTTGAGCTCCTTCTCCAGCTGCATGGTGGCCTGCAGCTGCTGGTTGAACTCGGCCCGGAAGAAGCTGTAGCGTGCCTTGCCCATGTGCTTGGCGGCATACATCGCCGTGTCGGCATGCTGCACCAGCTCGTCGGCGGCCTGGGCGTCATCGGGATACAGCGCAATACCGATGCTGGCGGAGACCTGCACGTCGCGTCGGTCCAGCGTCACGGGTTGCTCGATGGCCTTCAGCAGGCGGTCGGCTGTGGCCGCCAGCTCGTCGACCAGGTTGGCATCACGCAGCAGGACGGTGAACTCGTCACCGGAATGGCGGCAGACGACGTCACTGGCCCGCACCCCGTGCTTCAGGCGGCGCGCCATCTCCAGCAGCAGGGCGTCGCCGGCGGCATGCCCGAGGGTGTCGTTGACGGCCTTGAACCGGTCCAGGTCGATGAACAGCAGCGCCAGCTTGCCGCCGTCGCGCTCGGCCGCGGCCACTGCGCCACGCGTCAGCTCGCGGAACAGCGCGCGGTTGGGCAGCCCGGTCAGTCCATCGTGCAGGGCAATCTTCTCCAGCTCGGCCTTTTGTGTCTCCAGTTGGTCGAAAAGGCCGTCGATCTGTGCATGCACGTCGTTCAGGTGCTGGCCGAGCTGGCCCAGCTCGTCGGCCCGGTCCCAGGCCACCGGCGGCACGTCGGCCCGCGAGGCAATGTCGCTGGCCTGCTGCTTGAGCTGCTGGATGGGCTTGAGCAGGCGGTGGGTCAGCACGGCCAGCAACGCCAGCGCCCCGACCAGCACCTGCAGGGCGACCAGCACGGCCGTGGCCCGCGAGCGCCCGGCCAGCGCTGCGTCCAGCTGGTGCGGGTCGAACCAGACCTCCAGGTCGCCCAGGGCCTCGCCCTCGCGCGAGATGCGCGTGGACAGCAGCACGCCCTTGCCGTGCACGGCACCGGGCCGCACCAGCGCGACCGGCTTGGACAGCGGGTTGTTCTTCTCGGTCAGCCGCACGCTGTCGACGCCAGGCGACGCCAGCAGCTTGCGCAGCGCGCCGTGGATGGCCAGCTCGTCCAGGCTCCACAGCGGCTCCACCATCGACGACGCGGCGATGGTCAGCGTCGACTGCCGGCCCTGATCGATCAGCGGGATCTGTGTTTCGCGCGACAGCCGCTGTTCGACATGCCACAGCATCAGCGTCGGCAGCAGCACGGCGACCGCGATGGCCAGCAGCACCGTGCTGCGGATCGACAGATGAGGCCAGCGAAGTTGAGGCAATGGCATGGGCTTGGCCGCCAGCGGCCGGTGGGACTTCTGGATATCGGCGACGGCACGGGCAACTGAAGTGTCACCCCAATTGGGGGGGGCCCTGAAACGCCGGCCGGCTGCCGTTGCAGCGGCGCTTGCAACGCCTCTGCAACGCCGTTGCCGGACGATCCGGGCCTGTCTTTCAACGAAACCGGTGCCCCCACCGGATCTGGCCTTGAAACCTGTCGCCATGTCGTCACCACCGCCCGCCACCACCCGCCATCGCCGCCTGGGCGCTGCCATGGACGCGCCGCCGCTGCCGCAGGCCCTGGACCTGCTGCTGCTGGGCGAGCCGGTTGGTGGCCGTGTAACCGGCGCGGATGTGCGCTGCGAGGGGCGCGACGGCCCGGCCCTGCACTTCCAGTCGCTGCCCGCGCTGATCCGCTGGCTGGCCGAGCTGGAGCTGCGGCAGCGCCAGGGGCCCGGAGGCATCCGATGAGCACGCATCCCGCATGCCGGCGCCGCAAGGTCCCCGCCATGGCCGGCGGGCGCGACGTCGCGGTGCCGCTGCGCCCGGCGTCCTGGCGCGCTGTGGTGGCCCGCCATGCCGTCGATGACCGTGCGGTGGGCCGGGCCATCGCCACCCTGGCCGGGCAGCCCTGGGGCGACCATGCCGCCCGTTGCAGCGCGCTGGACGAGCTGGTGCGCGCGGCGCAGGCGCTGCGCCGCCGCAGCGGCCCCGACCTGACCCCGTTCCTGGATGACATCCTGCTGGCCGTTCGCGACGAGCAGCAGGCCGTCGGCAGCGCCCTTCAGTGGCTGCGCACGGCCGCGCAGCAGGCCGCCGCGCAGCAGCCCGCCGGACTGCCGCCGCGCCGCACCCGGCGTATGTCACCGGCCGGCCTGCCCGGCCGGCGCGCGGGTGTCGCTGTCGGCAGCTGCTGATCGCCCACCGCCCACCCCACCCAGGAGGAACCATCATGGACATCGCCAAGACCCTGAACCCGGCCAGCTGGAAGGCCATCAGCAGCCAGCACAAGTTCACCGACGGCGCGGACCTGGCCGCCGCCCTGGCCGCGCTGGACAAGCTGGCCGACGATGCCTATGCGGATGCCGACAAGGCGCTGGACAAGGTGGCCGCGGCGGCCCAGGCGCTGCTGAAGAACAAGGACGTGGCCGCCCGGCCGGTGCTGCTGCGCCAGCTGAAGGACCTGCTGGCCGATGCCCAGGGCGCCAAGGCAACGCTGAAGAAGCGGCGTGCCGAGGCGGAGCAGGACGAGGAGACCGCCGGCACGCTGGAGTCGCGCGTGCGCTCGGCGCTGAGCAGCCTGAAGTCGGCGCCCGTGCCCTACCGCCTGATCCTGTGCGAGTGCAAGCCGGTGGACCTGGTGCTGATCACCAAGGCCAGCATCAGCGCCAAGCACCGCGAGCAGATGACCAGCCTGACCCAGAGCAAGAAGTTCAGCAAGGTCGGCACGGTCACGCGCGAGGCCAACCTGCTGCGGGTCGACCTGCCGGGGGCCTCCGGCGGCATGGCCGGGCGCATCCAGCGCGCGCTGGCCAAGCAGGTCGGGCAGCGGTTCAAGGTGGCGCTGGGCGATGACGTGGCCGACGAGCAGGACGACGCGCCCGCCGCTGTCGCCCAGGCGGCCGCCTTGCCCACGTCCAAGGTGCCATCCAAGGCACCACCCAAGGCGCCACCCAAGGCGCCACCCAAGCCACCGGTCGCGCTGAAGAAGGCGCCGCTGCTGTGGAAGGGCGCCAGCGACCTGATTGCGCAGCGCATCGGGCTGCTCAAGACGGCGGTGCGCCAGCATTACGGCGACCGCGGCTCCGTGGTCCTGGCCGACATCGACAAGAACCTGGCCAAGCTGGACGCCGTCGCCGACCGCTTCGACGATCGGCTGGTCAAGGCCCTGGTGGCCGTCCACCGGGCGGCGCCAGCCCAGCGCGAGGCCGAGCTGAAGAAGGCCCGGGCGCTGGCGGCCGAGTACGCCCGGTTCATCAAGGACGAGCCGCTGGTCGATCACATGGACGCCAATCCCTTCGGCGTGCCGACGCAGATCGAGAAGCTGGTGACCGCCAGCCTGGCCGAACTGGACAAGGCGTTGGCCTGACCTCGTCGTCAGCCATTCACACGGAGGAGTCGCACATGGCCAAGGAACACGACAGCTGGATGTCCGGCATCGGCGTCGAGATCGGCAAGGATGATCAATCGGTGACGGTGGCCGGCAAGGACGGCGGCGGGTCTGTCACCTACAAGTACGAGCTGAAGAAGGACACGCCGGCGGCGAAGTTCGCGATCGGCCCTATACCGGCCTATCTCAAGGGCTTTGTCCGCATTGCCCTGGAGGGCAGCGTCGAGGCCACGCGCGATGCCGCTGGCAAGGTAAAGGTCAGCGGCGGCGTCAACGGCACCGTGGCCGGCGGCGCCGAGCTGGGCCTGGGGCATGCAGACCCCAACATCACCTTCGGGCCCTATGGGTCGCTGGAGTTGTCCGCGACCCAGGGCGTCAACGTCACCTACGACCAGGCCAAGCCCGAGGGCCAGCGCTGGGAGCTGGTCACGCCGCTGACCATCTTCATCAAGGCCACCGGCAAGGTGGGCGCCAAGATCGAGGTCAAGGGCCAGGCCAGCTTCAATGTCGAGGCCGCGTCCTCCAGCTGGGAGTTGTACATCGTCACGCTCGGCGGCTGGAACGGCAAGGCCTTCACCCAGGTTGACATCCGCGAGGGCAAGGACATGGTGCTGCTCAAGCAGACCCTGGCCAAGCCGGGCCCTGCGATCCAGGCCGCCGTCGAGAAGTACGCACCGGACTCGGTCAAGAAGGCGGCCGAGGACGGCGCCCGCTGGGCCATCGAGGACCCCGGTGCCGGCAAGGTGGCCGATGTCGTGGCGGTGGGCATGGACCAGGTCAAGCAGACCACCGGCGTCGATGCCGGCGCGCGGGTCGAGGATGCGGTGGCCTACCTGGTCAGCGACGACCAGGAGACATCGACCCAGACCACCCAGCGCATCGAGCGCACCTCGGCCATGCTCAATGCCACTGGCGAGCAGTTCGCGGCGGTGATGAGCGAGCTCGAGCTGTGGCCCGACCAGGCGCTGGGCCGCTTCAGAAAGGCCGCCGAGTGGAACGCGGTACAGGCCCTGCTGGACGCCGACCGCAAGGCGCTGGAGGCCGGCAACGAGCCCAGTGGCGCCTGGGTCGACGCCGCCAACGCACTGGCGGCCACGGCCCGCGGGCGCAAGAAGGCGCAGGAGCAGGCCCAGCGCGAGCAGCAGAAGGCGCAGGCCGACGACCAGGCGCGGCAGCTGGCCGAAGAGGCGCGCCGGGCCGTCGAGCAGATGATGGCGGTGCGCCTGCAGGCGATGAGCCCGGGCAACCACCTGGACAGCAAGACCAAGGCCAACCCGGCCGCGGTCAAGGCCCGCAAATACTGGGAAACCGGGATGCAGCAGTACTGGACCCCGGCCGAGTTGCAGCGGCTGAAGCTCGACAGCCTGCCGCCGCAGCCGCGGCGCGACAAGGCCTACCAGCTGATCGGCCTGTACCAGAACGCGCAGAAGGTGTTTCAGGCCGGCGTGCAGCAGCTCTAGGAGTCTGGGCGGCAGACGGTTTATGGCCGGCTGAAGCACCTGGCCGATGCGTTGCGGGCCGTCAAATGCGGTTGCGGGGCGCGGCAGTGGATGCAGGGTGAGTCTTGGCTGGTGGGTTTGTC
>JBJXHB010000278.1:0-3769 GCA_046160725.1 Aquabacterium sp. | reverse complement strand
CGACACCGTGCACCTGGTGCACCGCCGCGTCCGCTTTCGCGCCGAGCCCATCATGATCGACAAGCTGATGGACAAGGTCTCGGCGGGCAAGGTGCAGCTGCACCTCTTCCATACCCTGGACGAGGTGCTGGGGGACAAGACCGGCGTCACTGGGGTGCGTCTGCGCGACGCGCGCGCCGGCGGCACCGTGGACCTGACGCTGAAGGGCTGCTTCATCGCCATCGGCCACCAGCCCAACACCGAGCTGTTCAACGGGCAGTTGGCCATGAAGGACGGCTACATCGTCACCCGCACCGGCCTGCAAGGCATGGCCACCGCCACCAGCATTGACGGCGTGTTTGCGGCCGGCGACGTGCAGGACCATGTCTATCGCCAGGCGATCACCTCTGCCGGCACGGGCTGCATGGCGGCGCTGGACGCGCAGCGCTGGCTGGAGCAGCAGGCTGGTTGAACCGGATGGGCCGATGCCCATCTTGGCAAGGCCGGACCACGGTCGAATCGGCTTGCCGGAATCGACCTATAATCGTCGTCTTTGCCGCAATTTCTGCGGTCCTATAGCCTTGCCGCGTTCGTCGCGGCCGATGCCGGAGAATTCCATGGCACGCGTGTGTCAAGTGACGGGCAAGCGCCCAATGGTGGGCAACAACGTGTCCCACGCCAACAACAAGACCAAGCGTCGCTGGCTGCCGAACCTGCAGTACCGCCGCTTCTGGGTCGAGAGTGAGAACCGCTGGATTCGCCTGCGCATCACAAACGCGGCGCTTCGGCTGATCGACAAGGTCGGCATCGACCAGGTGGTCGCCGACCTTCGCGCCAAGAACGCACTCTGAGCTGACGGGAGCAACACACCATGGCCACCAAAGGCGGACGCGAGAAGATCAAGCTGGAAAGCACGGCCGGCACCGGCCATTTCTACACGACCAACAAGAACAAGAAGACGACGCCGGGCAAGCTCGAATTCATGAAATTCGACCCGAAGGCCCGCAAGCACGTGATGTACAAGGAAACCAAGCTGAAGTGACGCCGCTTGGCGCCTGAACAAAAAAGCCCGCCTTCCGGCGGGCTTTTTTGTTGGGCGCCGGAGTCACCCGCAGCGGTCAGGCCCGCGCCGCCCGCAGCCGCACTGAGAAGTCGGCCAGCGCAGCAATGCCGCTGTCCTCCGCCTTGCGGCACCAGACCTGAAGGTCGGTGACCGCCTGCTCGGCACTGACATTGGTCCGCGTCCACAGGGCGCGCAGCTCCTCGCGCATATCGACCAGCTTGGTCAGCAGCGGGCTGGCTCCGACGGCACGGGCCAACTCGGGCTTGACGTCCGCCGGGATCTTCTCGGCATCACGGTGCAGCCAACGGCTGGCCACCCGCAACTCCGCCAGTCGCGCCGACTGTGCGGCGCCCTGCTGCTTCAGGTGCGACAGCTCCGTGCGCACGGCGCGCTCAAGCTCCTTGGCATAGCGGGCCATGACCTCGTATCGGTGGGCGATCAAGGCCTCCAGGGCATTGTGGTCCACAACGGCCCGCACATCGCCCAGCGTCAGCTGCGGCACGGTCTTGCGCACCCGGGCCCAGCCCAGCGTCTCGAAGATCCGGATGTACATCCAGCCGATGTCGAACTCGTAGGGCTTGACCGACAGCTTGGCGGAGGTCGGATAGGTGTGGTGGTTGTTGTGCAGCTCCTCGCCGCCGATGACGATGCCCCAGGGCGAGATGTTGGTCGCAGCGTCCTGCGACTCGAAATTCCGGTAACCCCACCAGTGGCCGAGCCCGTTGATCATGCCGGCCGCGGTGATCGGGATCCAGATCATCTGGATCGCCCAGACCGTCACGCCGATCACACCGAACAGCAGCACGTTCACCACCATCATCGACGCCACGCCCAGCACATGGTGCCGGCTGTAGACATGGCGCTCCATCCAGTCGTCCGGCGTGTTGTGGCCGTAGCGGTCCAGCGTCTCCTGGTTCTTGGCCTCGATGCGGTAGAGCTCACTGCCTTCAAGCAGCACCTTGCGGATGCCGCGCGTGACTGGGCTGTGCGGGTCCTCGGCGGTCTCGCACTTTGCATGATGCTTGCGGTGCACCGCCACCCACTCCTTGGTCACCATGCCGGTCGTCATCCAGAGCCAGAACCGGAAGAAGTGCGACGGAATAGGGCCGAGTTCGAGCGCCCGGTGCGCCTGGGCGCGATGCAGAAACACTGTGACGGCCGCAATGGTGGCGTGCGTCGCGGCCAGCGTGAACAGCAACACCACCCACCATGGGGCAGTCGTCAGCCCGTCAGCGCCGAAGGCGACCAGGGCATCCCAAAGGCTCATCAAGTCCATCGCGTTCCCATTCCCACCCCACGTGAGGGCACAAGGGAATTATTCTAGTGGGGGGGTCGCACGCCCTGACCCAGGGAAACACAGGGGCATAGCCCGCCATCAATCCCGGATGCTCATGCCGTCCGCTGCCAGGCCATCGCGAAGAAACCGTCGCAACCATGCTCGTGCGGCCACAGCCGCAGGGCGCCATCCCGCACCAGGGTCTCGGCATGGCCCACCCCGGCCTCGGCGAGCAAGGTGGCCGCATCCAAAGGCGCAAACCCTGGGTGTCCGGCACTGAACGCAGCGGCAATGTCCTCGTTCTCGGCGCGCAGCAGGCTGCAGGTGGCATAGACCAGCCGGCCGCCCGGCTTGAGCAGTCGGGCCGCGGAGTCCAGGATGGCGGCCTGCACCTTCATCATCTCCGCGATGCTGTCCGGCGACTGCCGCCACTTCAGGTCGGGATTGCGCCGCAGCGTGCCCAGTCCGCTGCACGGGGCATCCACCAGCACGCGGTCAATCTTGCCGGCCAGGCGCTTGATGCGATCGTCACGTTCATGCGCGATATGGACCGTGTGGACATTGGACAGGCCACTGCGGGCCAATCGCGGCTTCAGGGCCGCCAGCCGGTGCGCCGCAATGTCGAACGCATACAGGCGTCCGGTGGACCGCATCGCCGCACCCAGCGCCAAGGTCTTGCCGCCGGCACCGGCGCAAAAATCAACCACCATTTCGCCGCGCCGCGCATCGGTCAGCAGGGCCAGGAGCTGGCTGCCCTCGTCCTGCACCTCGACCATGCCGGTCTTGAACATCGCGCTGTTCTGCAGGTCCGGGCGGCCATCCACCCTCAGGCCCCAGGGCGAATGTGGTGTCAGCTGCGCATCGATACCCTCCTCGACCAGGCGCCGTTGCGCATCGGCGCGCTTGCACTTGAACAGGTTGACCCGCAGGTCTAGCGGCGCCGGGCGGTCCAACGCATCCACCAGGGCCCAGAACGCCGGCTCGGTCAGCTCCTTGCGCAGGGGCTGGGCCAGCCAGTCCGGCAGGTTGTGGCGCAGCTTCTCCGAGAAGGCCCTGGCATCCAGTGCCTGCACCTGGTTCAGCCAGGTGCGCTCGTCGGGCGCCAGGCCGCGGGTCAGGGCCAGGCGGTCGCCCTTCCAGGCCAGCAAGGCCAGGCGGCGATGCATGGTCTCCGGCGGCCCCTTGGCCAGGTGCTCCAGTTTGAGACGCCGGCGCAGAACCTCGTAGGTCGTCTCTGCCAGGACATGGCGCTCCTTGGAGCCCAGGTGCGAATGGCGCCGCAGGAACGACGACAACACGCCGTCGGCAGGGCCGTCCAGGCGCAGCACCTCGGCCAGTAGTTCGGCGCACAGGTCGACGAGCGACGGCGGCCGGCGCCGGGCGCCGGGCGCCGGCCGGCTCACGTCGGCGAACGCGCCCGAACCCGTCCGCGTGGGATCGCGGACGGGCTC
>JBJXHB010000277.1:0-2607 GCA_046160725.1 Aquabacterium sp. | reverse complement strand
AGCGCGTCCCAGCGGTTCAGACCGCGGTCGCGCCGGGCCATGATGGCGTACTCGACGAGCAGGATGGAGTTCTTGGTGGCAATGCCCATCAACATGATCATGCCGATCATGGCCGGCATCGACAGATCGGTGCGGGTGATGAACAGCGCCAGTACCGCGCCTGGAATCGACAGCACCAGCGCGGCCAGGATGGTCGCCGGCTGAACCCAGGCGTGAAACAGCAGCACCAGCACGATGTAGATGCAGGCCACGCCGGTCAGCATGGCGATCAGGAAGCTGGCGAACAGTTCGGCGAAGGCCTCGGCGTCGCCGACCGTCGTCTTGATCACCCCCGGCGGCAGCTTCTGCAAGCTGGGCAAGGCGTCAGAGAGTTCCTGCACGCGGCCGAGCGCCATGCCGTTCAATTCGATCTCGAAGTTGATGTTGCGCAGGCGGTCGTAGCGGTCGATCTGCGCCGGCCCGCTGGCCAGTTCCAGGCTGGCCACATTGCCCAGCGGCACCGGCCCCTTGGCGCCCGGCACACCCAGGCGCTCGATCAGCGCCAGGTCCTGCCGCGCCGCATCGGGCAGCTTCACCACCACCGGCACCTGGCGCTGCGACAGGTTGAGCTTGCTCAGGGCCTGGTCATAGTCGCCTGCGGTGGCAATGCGCAGGGTGTCGGCAATGGCGGCTGATGTCACGCCGAGGTCGGCAGCACGCGCCGAGTCGGGCCGCACAACAAGTTCGGGCCGCTGCAGGCTGGAGGTCGAGGTGACCTGGCCAATGCCCGCAATCGTGCGCAACTCCTGTTCCACCACATGCGCGTGCGCGGTCAGGGCCTCGCCGTCCTCACCGGCCAGCACCAGGATGTACTTCTCCGCCGAGCCGCCGAAGCCGACATTGAACCTCGCCCCCGGCAGGGCCTCGAGGGCGCGGCGCAATTCGCTTTCGATGGCTTGCTTGGACAGGCCGCGGCGCTCGTCGCGCGGTGTCAGGTTGATCGTCAGCGTGGCCTTGCGCGCCTCGGCTGCGCCCTGCGGTGCGAACGGGTCGCCGCCGGCGCTGCCGCCGCCGACCGCGCTGTAGACCAGCTTGACATGCGGGCTCTTCTGCACGATCTGGCGCGCCTGCTCGGCCACCGCGAGGGTCTGGCTGAAAGTGCTGCCGGGCGGCAGCGAGATGTAGACCTGGGTCTGCGACAGATCGTCGGGCGGGATGAAGGCGCCGGCGATGTTGCCGGTAAACAGCGGCGTGCACGAGCCGACCGCGAACACGGTGGTGGCCAGCAGGGTCTTGACGCGGTGCTTCAGGCACCAGCGGGCGAGCCCCATGTAGGCCGGCATCCACTTCGGGTCGACATGCGGCTTCGATGGCCGCTGCAGCATGTAGGCCGCCATCATCGGCGTCAACATGCGGGCCACCACCAGCGAGAAGAAAACGGCGATGGCGGCCGTCCAGCCGAACTGGACGAAGAACTTGCCCGGCACGCCGCCCATGAAGGCGGTCGGCAGAAAGACGGCGATCAAGGTGAAGGAAGTGGCGATGACGGCCAGGCCAATCTCGTCGGCGGCATCGCGCGCGGCATCGAGCGGCTTCTTGCCCATCGACAGGTGGCGCTGGATGTTCTCGATCTCGACGATGGCGTCGTCGACCAGGATGCCCACCACCAGCGACAGCGACAGCAGGGTCACGGTGTTCAGGCTGAAGCCCATCCAGTGCATCACGGCGAATGTCGGGATCGCCGACAGCGGCAAGGCCACCGCCGAAACGAAGGTGGCGCGCCACTCGCGCAGAAAGGCCCAGACCACCAGCACGGCCAGCACAGCGCCTTCGATCAGCAGGATCATGGAACCGTCGAAGTTCTCGACCACCGGATCGACGAAGTTGAAGGCCTCGGTGACCGTCACGTCAGGGTGGGCCGCCTTGAGTTCGGCCAGCGCCTTGACCACGCCCTTGGCAACATCCACTTCACCGGCAGCACGCGCGCGTGTGATCTCGAAGCCGACCACAGGCTGGCCGTTGAGCAGCGCCGCCGAGCGGCGCTCGCCCACGCCGTCGATGACAGTGGCCACCTGGTCCAGGCGCACGCGCCTGCCGTCGGCCAGGCCCAATTCGAGAGCGCCCAGGGCCTGGGCGCTCTGCACCGTCGCGATGGTACGCACCGACTGCTCGGAGCCGCCCAGGTCGGTGCGCCCGCCCGGGGCCTCCTGCTGCACGTCGCGCAGGCGGCGCGAGACCTCGGCCGCGGTCACGTTGAGCGCCATCAGGCGCGCCGGGTCCAGTTCCACGCGCACCTCGCGCGTCACGCCGCCCACCCGAGCCACCGCGCCGAGGCCGCGCACGGCCAACAGGCGCTTGGTGACTTCGTTGTCGACGAACCAGGACAGCGCCTCGTCGTCCATGCGGGTGGACGACACGGTGTAGGTCAGGATCGGCAGGCCAGAGAAGTCGACCTTGGTGATGACCGGGTCGCGCAGGTCGCTGGGCAGGTCGGAGCGAATGCGGGCTACCGCATCGCGCACGTCGTCGAGTGCCTCCTGCGTCGTCTTCTCGAGGCGGAACTCGGCCGTGACGGTGGCGGTGCCGTCCTGCACCTTGGTGTAGATGTGCTTCAAGCCCTGCAGCGTG
>JBJXHB010000276.1:0-4898 GCA_046160725.1 Aquabacterium sp. | reverse complement strand
CGCTCGCCAGCGAAGATCCGCATCAGCGAGTCGTCCAGCGACAGGTAAAAGCGACTCTGGCCCGGATCGCCTTGGCGGCCGGACCGGCCCCGCAGCTGGTTGTCGATACGCCGGCTCTCGTGCCGCTCGGTACCGATGATGCGCAGCCCACCAGCGGCCTTGACCTGCTCGTGCAGGCCCTGCCACTCGTCGTGCAGCTGGGCGATGCGACGTGCCTTTTCGGCATCGCCCAAAGCGGCGTCGGCCTCGATGAACTGAGCCTGCTTCTCGACGTTGCCACCCAGCACGATGTCGGTGCCTCGGCCGGCCATGTTGGTGGCAATGGTGATCACACCCGGCCGGCCGGCCTGGGCCACGATCTCCGCCTCCTTGGCATGCTGCTTGGCGTTGAGCACCTGGTGGGGCAGCTTGGCCTTCTTCAGCAGCTCGGAGATCAGCTCCGAGTTTTCGATCGAGGTTGTGCCCACCAGCACCGGCTGGCCGGCCTCATGCGAGCGGCGGATGTCTTCGGTGACGGCCTCGTACTTCTCGCGAGGTGTCTTGTAAATCAGGTCCAGCTCGTCGCGGCGCACCATTGGCCGGTTGGTGGGCATGACCACCGTCTCCAGGCCGTAGATCTCGTTGAACTCGAAAGCCTCCGTATCGGCCGTGCCGGTCATGCCACTCAGCTTGGCATACATCCGGAAGTAGTTCTGGAAGGTGATCGATGCCAGCGTCTGGTTCTCGTTCTGGATCTGGACGCCTTCCTTGGCCTCCACCGCCTGGTGCAGGCCGTCGCTCCAGCGCCGGCCGGTCATCAGGCGGCCAGTGAACTCGTCGACGATGATGATCTCGCCGGCCTGCACGACGTAGTGCTGGTCACGGTGGTAGAGATGTTGCGCACGCAGGCCGGCGTACACATGGTGCATCAGCGTGATGTTGGCCGCGTCATAGAGGCTCGCGCCCTCGACCAGCAGACCGGCCTCGCGCAGCAGCTCCTCGGCGCGTTCGTGGCCGGCCTCGGTCAGGAACACCTGGTGGGTCTTTTCGTCGACCGTGAAGTCGCCCGGCTCGATCACCCCTTCGCCGGTGCGCGGGTCCTCTTCGCCGATCTGCTTTTTCAGCTGCGGAACGACGACGTTGACCTTGACATACAGGTCGGTATGGTCCTCCGCATGGCCACTGATGATGAGCGGCGTGCGAGCCTCGTCGATCAGGATCGAGTCGACTTCGTCGACGATGGCGTAGTTCAGCTTGCGCTGGACCCGCTCGGATAGTTCGCCGACCATGTTGTCGCGCAGGTAGTCGAAGCCGAACTCGTTGTTGGTGCCGTAGGTCACGTCGGCGGCATAGGCGGCCTGCTTCTGCTCTCGGTCCATGCCGGGCACGTTGACGCCAACCGTCAGACCCAGGAAGCCGTACAGCCGCCCCATCCATTCGGCGTCACGCCGAGCCAGGTAGTCGTTGACCGTCACCACATGCACGCCGGTGGCCGGCAGCGCATTGAGATAGACCGGCAGCGTGGCCATCAGGGTCTTGCCCTCACCGGTCCGCATCTCGCCAATCTTGCCCTGGTGCAGCGCCAGGCCACCGATCAGCTGCACGTCGAAGTGCCGCATCTTGAGCGCCCGCTTGCCGGCCTCACGCACGGTGGCAAAGGCCTCAGGTATCAGGTCGTCCAACGCCGTGCCCTGGGCCAGGCGCTGGCGGAATTCGTCAGTCTTGGCCCGCAGGGCATCGTCACTCAGGGCCTGAAACTGCGGCTCCAAGGCATTGACCTTGTCCACCGTTCGCCGGTACTGCTTGAGCAACCGGTCGTTGCGGCTGCCGAAAATGGAGGTGAGGATCTTGGGCAACATGCGGCGGGTGGCGGGAGTCGTGAAGGGCTGCGACGGGCTGCAGCAGCCCGGTGCGGCGAAGCGCCGCGATCACTCGGACGCCGATGTCAGCCGGTCGACCTAAGCGGATCTGGGGCCGACAGCCTGCGCTGCAAGAGCCAGCGCCGCGGACCCGCGGGCAAACCCGTGAAGTCTAGCACCCGCACCCTTTGTGAAGACGCAGTTCCAAGGGGGCGGCGTGCAGGTGTACCCACGGTCTGCGCGGCTGATCATCGCCGGCCGCCGCGCCCGGCCTGCCGCGCCTCTGCGTGACCCGTCATCTCCAGAAACCGCATCGGATCTTGAGGAATGCCCTGGACCAGAACCTCAAAATGCAGATGCGGGCCGGTCGACCGGCCGGAGTTGCCGACATCGGCCACGCGCTGCCCGCGCTTGACCACGTCGCCCTGCTTGACGTGGATGCGGGACAGGTGGGCGTACCGCGTGCTCAGGTCGCGCCCATGGTCGAGCTCCATGACATGTCCGTACTGCGCGTGCCATTCCACCGCCACGACCACGCCACCGGCCGCCGCAATGACCGGCGTGCCGATGTCGGCCGGAAAGTCCAGGCCCGAGTGCAACGCGGTGCGCAAGGTGATCGGGTCCGACCTGAAGCCAAAGCCCGAGCCGATCGGCCCATCCACCGGCGGCACGCTGGGCAGCAGCAGCTCGCGCAGACGCGACTCCAGCAGGCGCGACTCGAACAGCGTGAAGATGTCGGCATACAGGTCGGCCCGCTCGTCCAGGGCGACGAGCGCACGCTGCAAGTCCTCACTGCCGGGACGGTCCAGCGGCAAGTAGGACCCGCCTTGACCGCCCTTGGGCTTGAGCTCACCGGTCTGGATACCGGTCTTGACGGACACGCGCTCGCCAATGGCCTCCAGCTTGACGAGCTTGGCCTGCAGTTCGCCCACGCGCTGGGCGAGGGCATCCAGGTTGTCACGCATCACCCGGTCCCGCTGCTCGATCTCGTCGCGCACCACCAGCTTGACCAGCTGTGAGACGAGCGGCCAGCCCTCGCGAGCGGCCTTCAGGAACACCATGTGGTAGACGGTGCCGGACAACATCACCAGCACCAGCACCAGGGCGGCCAGCATGGCGGCCAGGCGCAGACGGCTGAGATGCAGGACCCTTGTCCGGGCCAGCGACCCGTGGGTGATCATGATCTGCATGGGTGTCTCCAGTACCCGCCGGCGGCTGAAAAGGCAGCTGCAACAGCGGCGAACGGCGGACGCATTGTGGTGGGAACCAGTCTGCCTACACTTCCGACATGGCACGGCCATTCACCAGCCAGGCCCTGCACGATGTGATCCAGGGCAGCGAACCCTTGCAGCGCCTGCAGTTGCGCATGGCGCAGTCGCGGCAGCGATTGGCCGTCCTGCTGCCGCTGATGCCCCCGCCGCTGCCCGAGCATGTCCGAGCCGGTCCGCTGGACGACAAGAGCTACACCCTGCTGGCCGATAACGCATCGGTCGCGGCCAAACTGAGGCAACTGCTGCCGCGCCTGGCACAGGCGCTGGAGGATGCCGGCATGGGCGGCACGGCAATCCGGGTCAAGGTGCTGCCGCGGTGACGCCGGCGCACCGTGCAGCACAGGCGGCCGCCTGTTCGCAGAATTGGACGTGTCGTGGTGGTGCCGGCTATCCGAATCGAACGGATGACCTTCCGCTTACAAGGCGGGTGCTCTACCAGCTGAGCTAAGCCGGCACATGGGGCTTACGGTGGCGGGCTGGAGGATAGCGCGGCCTGCTACTTGATGCGCTTCAGAGTGGGCCGTGGCCCAGAAGGCGGGGGCGGAGGAGGATTGTCATCGCTCCAACCGGCCCGCGGTGCAGGCGCATCGGCGGGCTCGGCTGGTGTATCAGCCGATGGCTCGGTGCCTGCCAGCCGCAACGTCATTGCCGAGGTCGCCGCAGGGGCATCGGTCGCCATCGGTGCTGCTGCGCTGGGCATCGGGAACGCCATGCCCTGACCGTTCTCGCGGGCATAGATGGCCACCACATGGTCCACCGGCACGACGATGTCGCGCGACACGCCACCGAAACGGGCGCGGAACTCGATGGTCTCGTTGCCCAGCTTCAGGCCAGAGGTGGCCTCGAAACCGACATTGAGCACGATCTCGTTGTTCTTGACGTACTCCATCGGCACCTGGACCGTCGCGTCGACCTGGACGGCCAGGTAGGGAGTGAAGCCGTTGTCGGAGCACCACTCATGCAATGCACGCACCAGGTACGGCCGCGTCGAGCTGCCCTGGATGTCGGATGGCGAAGATGTCGGCATGGTGGACGATCGGCTGAATCCCTCAGGGCACGCCGCCCTGGCGGGCCGGCGCAGGCGCGGCCTACTTGCGCATGACCTTTTCGGACGGCGTCAGTGCCTCGATGTAGGCCGGCCGAGAAAAGATGCGCTCCGCGTACTTCAGGAGGGGTGCAGCGTTCTTGGACAGGTCGATGCCGTAGTAGTCCAGGCGCCACAGCAACGGCGCAATGGCCACATCCAGCATCGAGAAGTCGTCACCCAGCATGAAACGGTTCTTCAGGAAGATCGGCGCCAGCTGCGTCAGACGGTCACGGATCTGGTCGCGCGCCTTCTCCAGCTGCTTTTCAGTCGCCTTCGCGCCCCGCGCCTCGAGCAGGTTCACAGCCGAGAACAACTCCTTCTCGAAATTGAACAGGAACAGCCGCACCCGGGCCCGCGCCACCGGGTCCCCCGGCATCAGCTGCGGATGGGGAAACCGCTCGTCGATGTACTCGTTGATGATGTGCGACTCGTACAGGATGAGGTCCCGCTCGACGAGGATGGGCACCTCGTTGTACGGGTTCATCAGGGCGATGTCCTCGGGCTTGGCAAAGAGGTCCACATCCCGGATCTCGAAGTCCATGCCCTTTTCGAACAGCACGAATCGGCAGCGATGCGAGTAGGGATCGGTGGTTCCGGAGTACAGGACCATCATGTGCGGGTGCTCCAATGGCAACGGGCGACCGCGGTTGCGGCGCCAAGGCGGCCACTGTCGCGGCCGCGGGGTCCGCAGCCCGACGCAAC
>JBJXHB010000275.1:0-6950 GCA_046160725.1 Aquabacterium sp. | reverse complement strand
GGCCCAGATCGCGCCCGTAGCACTGCGCGCAGATGCCGAACCGCGTCTGACAGGTCAGCGGTGTGCGCACCTTGACCTCGTCGACACCGGCGGCCTCCAGGATGTCGAGCGCATCCTCATCCAGCATGGTGCCGGCCGGCAGCAATGTGGCCTGCGTCTCGGGATGAAGCACCTCGATGGCCGCCACGCGGCCCAGGATGCGGTCCCGAAGCGACTCGATGACCTCGCCGCCTTCGACCAGCGCACGCTGGGCAAAGCCATGCTCGGTACCGCAGTCGTTCTCGGTCACGACCAGGTCCTGCGTCACATCGACCAGGCGCCGAGTCAGATAGCCGGAGTTGGCCGTCTTCAACGCGGTGTCCGCCAGGCCCTTTCGAGCGCCGTGGGTCGAGTTGAAGTACTGCAGCACGTTCAACCCCTCGCGGAAGTTGGCGGTGATGGGGGTCTCGATGATCGAGCCCTCGGGCTTGGCCATCAGGCCCCGCATGCCGGCCAGCTGACGGATCTGCGCAGCAGATCCCCGCGCGCCGGAGTCGGCCATCATGTAGATGGAGTTGAAGGACTCCTGATCCACCGTCTTGCCGTGGCGGTCCAGCACCTTCTCCTTGGACAGCTGGGCCATCATGACCTTGCCGACCTCGTCGCCGGTCTTGCCCCAGATGTCCACCACCTTGTTGTAGCGCTCGCCGGCCGTCACCAGGCCGGACACGTACTGCTGCTCGATCTCCTTGACCTCCTTCTCGGCGCGCTCGATCAGCCCAGGCTTCTGCTTGGGCACGAGCATGTCGTCGATGGCGATGGAGATGCCGGCACGGGTGGCCAGGCGGAATCCCGACTGCAGCAGCTTGTCAGCGAAGACCACGGTCTCCTTCAGACCGCAGCGGCGGAAGCTGGCATTGATCAGGCGCGAGATCTCCTTCTTCTTGAGCGCCTTGTTCAGCGTCGCGAAGGGCAGGCCACGCGGCAGGATCTCCGACAGCAGGGCGCGGCCGACGGTGGTGTCCACCAACGTCGTCTGCGGCACCCACTCACTGGTCGCCTTGTCCAGCACCTGCTCGGTCAGGCGCACCGCCACGCGGGCGGTGATTTCGACCTCGGCGTTGTCCAGCGCACGCTGGACCTCCGACACGTCCGAGAAGATCAAGCCCTCGCCGCGGCCGTTGATGCGCTCACGTGTGGCGTAGTACAGGCCCAGCACCTCGTCCTGGGAAGGAACGATGGACGGCTCGCCGTTGGCCGGGAAGAGCACGTTGTTGGACGCGAGCATCAGCGCGCGCGCCTCCATCTGCGCCTCGATCGACAGCGGGATGTGCACGGCCATCTGGTCGCCGTCGAAGTCGGCGTTGAAGGCCGCGCAGACCAGCGGGTGCAGCTGGATCGCCTTGCCTTCGATCAGCACCGGCTCGAACGCCTGGATGCCCAGGCGGTGCAGCGTCGGCGCGCGGTTCAGCAGCACCGGATGCTCGCGGATGACCTCTTCGAGGATGTCCCACACCACGGCGGTCTGCGCCTCCACCTCCTTCTTGGCGGCCTTGATGGTGGTGGCGATGCCCATCGCCTCCAGCCGGCTGAAGATGAAGGGCTTGAACAGCTCCAGCGCCATCAGCTTGGGCAGCCCGCACTGGTGCAGCTTGAGCGTCGGCCCGACCACGATCACCGAGCGGCCGGAATAGTCCACCCGCTTGCCGAGCAGGTTCTGCCGGAAGCGGCCGCCCTTGCCCTTGATCATGTCGGCCAGCGACTTCAGCGCCCGCTTGTTGGCACCGGTCATCGCCTTGCCGCGACGTCCGTTGTCCAGCAGCGAATCCACCGCCTCCTGGAGCATGCGCTTCTCGTTGCGAACGATGATCTCGGGTGCCTTCAGCTCCAGCAGCCGCGCCAGGCGGTTGTTGCGGTTGATGACGCGGCGGTACAGGTCGTTCAGGTCAGAGGTCGCAAAGCGGCCACCGTCCAGCGGCACCAGCGGACGCAGGTCCGGCGGCAGCACCGGCAGCACCGACATCACCATCCAGTCGGGCTTGATGCCGCTCTTGCGGAAGGCCTCCAGCACCTTCAGGCGCTTGGAGTTCTTCTTGACCTTGAGCTCCGAGCCGGTCATGTCGCCGCGCAGACGCTCGATCTCGGTGTCGAGCTCGATGTCGCCCAGCAGCTTCTGCACGCCCTCGGCGCCCATCAGCGCGACGAATTCGTCACCAAACTCGATACGCTTGGCGTCGTACTCGTCCTCGTTCAGGAGCGAGAACTTCTTCAGCGGCGTGGTGCCCGGATCGACCACTACATAGGCTTCGAAGTACAGCACGCGCTCGATGTCGCGCAGCGTCATGTCCAGCACCAGGCCCAGACGCGACGGCAGGCTCTTCAGGAACCAGATGTGCGCGCAAGGTGCGGCCAGGTCGATGTGACCCATGCGCTCGCGGCGCACCTTGGTCTGTGTGACCTCCACGCCGCACTTCTCGCAGATCACGCCACGGTGCTTCAGGCGCTTGTACTTGCCGCACAGGCACTCGTAGTCCTTGATCGGACCGAAGATCTTGGCGCAGAACAGGCCATCGCGCTCCGGCTTGAAGGTCCGGTAGTTGATGGTCTCAGGCTTCTTCACCTCGCCGAACGACAAGGACCGGATCTTCTCCGGGCTGGCGATGCCGATCTTGATGGCATCGAAATGCTCATCCGGGGTGAACTGCTTGAAAAGGTCGAGTAGTCCCTTCATGGTCTTGATCCTTTTCTCGTTTAGTTGCGCTCGAGCTCGATGTCGATGCCGAGCGACCGGATTTCCTTGACCAGCACGTTGAACGATTCCGGCATGCCGGCCTCGATGCTGTGCTCGCCCTTGACGATGCTCTCGTAGACCTTGGTGCGTCCGTTGACGTCATCGGACTTCACGGTGAGCATCTCCTGCAGCACGTAACTGGCGCCGTAGGCCTCCAGCGCCCAGACTTCCATCTCGCCGAAGCGCTGGCCTCCGAACTGCGCCTTGCCGCCCAGCGGCTGCTGGGTGACCAGGCTGTACGGGCCGGTCGAGCGGGCGTGCATCTTGTCGTCCACCAGGTGGTGCAGCTTCAGGACGTGCATGTAGCCGACGGTGACCGGACGCTCGAAGCGCTCGCCGGTGCGGCCGTCGCACAGCCAGGCTTGGGTACGCGTATCGGTCAGGCCCTTGACGCGCGCCGCCTCCTCGGGGAAGGCCAGCTTCAGCATGCCGCGGATCTCCTCCTCGGCCGCGCCGTCGAACACCGGCGTGGCGAACGGGATGCCCTGGCTCAGGTGGCCGGCCATCTCGATGACCTCCGTGTCGCTGAGCATGCCCAAGCTTTCGGTGTGGCCGCCGGACTTGTTGTAAAGCTCCTCGAGGAACTTGCGCAGCTCGGCCATCTTGGCCTGCCGCTGCAGCATGTCGCCGATGCGCTCGCCGATGCCGCGTGCGGCCCAGCCCAGGTGGACTTCCAGCACCTGGCCCACGTTCATCCGTGAGGGCACGCCCAGCGGGTTGAGCACCACGTCCACGGGCGTGCCGTCGGCCATGTAGGGCATGTCTTCGACCGGGACGATCTTGGACACCACACCCTTGTTGCCATGCCGGCCGGCCATCTTGTCGCCGGGCTGCAGGCGGCGTTTGACGGCCAGGTAGACCTTGACCATCTTCAGAACGCCGGCAGGCAGCTCATCGCCCTGGGTCAGCTTCTTGCGCTTTTCCTCAAAGGCCAGGTCGAAGCTGTGGCGGGTCTGGTCGAGCGAGTTCTTGATCGACTCGAGCTGGTTGGCCGCTTCATCTTCGGCCGGGCGGATATCGAACCAGTGGTAGCGCTCGACCGAGCCCAGGTAGGCCTTGTCGATCACCGTGCCCTTGACGATGCGCTGGGGGCCGCCATTGGCGACCTTGCCGGTCAGCAGCTTCTCGATCCGGTCGAAGGCGTCGGCCTCGACGATGCGCAGCTGGTCGTTGAGGTCCAGACGGAACCGCTTCAGCTCGTCATCGATGATCTGCTGCGCCCGCTTGTCGCGCACGATGCCCTCGCGGGTGTAAACCTGCACGTCGATGACGGTGCCGCTGGTGCCCTGGTCGACACGAAGGGATGTGTCCTTCACGTCGGAGGCCTTCTCGCCGAAGATGGCGCGCAGCAGTTTCTCCTCCGGCGTCAGCGTGGTCTCGCCCTTGGGTGTGACCTTGCCGACCAGCACGTCACCAGGGTTGACCTCGGCGCCGATGTAGACGATGCCGGACTCGTCCAGGCGCGCCAGCTGCTGCTCGGACAGGTTCGGAATGTCGCGGGTGATTTCCTCGCTGCCCAGCTTGGTGTCGCGGGCCATCACCGACAGCTCCTCGATGTGGATCGAGGTGTAGCGGTCTTCGGAGACGACGCGCTCGCTGATGAGGATGGAGTCCTCGAAGTTGTAGCCGTTCCAGGGCATGAAGGCGACCAGCATGTTCTGGCCCAGGGCCAGCTCGCCGATGTCGGTGCTGGCGCCGTCGGCAATCACGTCACCCTTGGCCAGCTTGTCGCCACGCTTGACGATGGGCCGCTGGTGGATGTTGGTGTCCTGGTTGCTGCGCTGGTACTTGATCAGGTTGTAGATGTCGACACCAACCTCGCCGGCCAGTGCCTCGGCATCGTTGACACGCACCACGATGCGGTTGGAGTCGATGTAGTCGACCGTCCCGCCGCGACGGGCCGTGACCACGGTGCCGGAGTCGATCGCGGCGACGCGCTCGATGCCGGTGCCGACAAAGGCCTTTTCGGGCCGCAGCACGGGCACCGCCTGACGCTGCATGTTGGCGCCCATCAGCGCGCGGTTGGCATCGTCATGCTCCAGGAACGGCACCAGCGACGCCGCCACCGACACGATCTGCGCCGGCGCGACGTCCATGTACTGCACGCGCTCGGGCGAGGTCAGCACCGACTCGCCATGCTCGCGAGCCGACACCAGCTCATCGATCAGCCGGCCGTCCTCAGCCAGCCGGGCGTTGGCCTGGGCGATGACGTACTTGCCTTCCTCGATGGCCGACAGGTAGTCGATCTGGTCGGTCACCCGGCCGTCCGACACGCGCCGATACGGTGTCTCCAGGAAGCCGTAGTCGTTGAGCTGTGCGAACAGCGCCAACGAGTTGATCAGGCCGATGTTGGGACCTTCCGGCGTCTCGATCGGGCAAACGCGACCGTAGTGGGTCGGGTGCACGTCGCGCACCTCGAAGCCAGCGCGCTCGCGCGTCAGGCCGCCCGGGCCCAGTGCGGAGACGCGGCGCTTGTGCGTGATCTCGGACAACGGGTTCGTTTGGTCCATGAACTGCGACAGCTGGCTCGCGCCGAAGAACTCCTTCAGGGCCGCAGAGATCGGCTTGGAGTTGATCAGGTCGTGCGGCATCAGCGGCTCGGTCTCGGCCTGGCCCAGGCGCTCCTTGACCGCCTTCTCGATGCGCGCCAGGCCGCTGCGGTACTGGTTTTCGGCCAGCTCGCCCACGCAACGAACGCGACGGTTGCCGAGGTGGTCGATGTCGTCCACCTCGCCACGGCCGTTGCGCAGTTCGACCAGGATCTTCACGACATCCAGGATGTCGGCGATGGCCAGGGTCATCGGCCCTTCGGACGACAGGCGGCCGACCCGGGCATTGAACTTCATGCGTCCGACACGCGACAGATCGTAGGTGTCTGCGTTGTAGAACAGGCGCCCGAACAGCGCCTGGACCGCGTCCTCGGTCGGCGGCTCGCCGGGGCGCATCATGCGGTAGATCGCCACGCGGGCGGCCAGCTCGTCTGCCGTCTCGTCCAGGCCCAGCGTCTGGCTGATGTAGGCACCCTGGTCCAGTTCATTGACGAACAGGCACTGGATATCCTTGATGCCGGCGGCGCGCAGCTTCTTCAGCAGGGCCTCGGTCAGCTCGTCGTTGGCCTTGGCCACGATCTCGCCGGTGTCGGCATCCACCATGTTCTTGGCCACGATGCGGCCAACCAGGAAGTCCTCGGGCACCGACACGAAGGTCGTGCCGCTGGCCTCCAGCTGCTTCAAGTGGCGCACGGTGATGCGCTTGTCCTTCTCGACGATGACGTTGCCGGCCTTGTCGGTCAGGTCGAATCGCGCCACTTCGCCCTTCAGGCGCTCGGGCACGAACTCCATCTGCGCGCCCACGTCCATCAGGCGGAAGCCGTCGAACTGGAAGAAGTGCGCCAGGATGGCCTCGGGCTTCATGCCGATGGCCTTGAGCAGGATCGTCACCGGCATCTTGCGGCGGCGGTCGACGCGGAAGTACAGGATGTCCTTAGGGTCGAACTCGAAGTCCAGCCAGGAGCCGCGGTAGGGGATGATGCGGGCCGAGAACAGCAACTTGCCGCTGGAATGCGTCTTGCCCTTGTCGTGCTCGAAGAACACGCCGGGGCTGCGGTGCAGCTGGCTGACGATGACGCGTTCGGTGCCAGTGACGATGAACGAGCCATAGTCGGTCATCAAGGGCACCTCGCCCATGTAGACCTCCTGCTCCTTGATCTCCTTGACGACCTTGGCCGGATGCGACTCCCGGTCATAGATGATCATCTGCAGCCTTGCGCGCACGGCCGCGGCGTAGGTCAAACCCCGCTGCTGGCACTCGCGCACGTCGAACGGCGGCTTGGCGATGTTGTATTCGCTGTACTTCATCTCGACCATGCCGTTGTGCGACGTGATCGGGAAGGCCGCCAGGAAAGCCGCTTGCAGCCCCTCGGGCTTGCGCTTGGAAGGTGCCACGTCCTTCTGCAGGAAGGCGTGATAACTGACCTGCTGCATCGTCAGCAGGTAGGGTACGTTCAGGACACTGGTTCGCTTGCCGAAACTCTTGCGAATCCGCTTGCGTTCGGTGAAGCTGTAGGAAGTGGTTTGCGCCATTTGTACTCCGTGTCGTCGGCGCGCTCCCAATGGGCCAAGAGGGACGCGCCGCGTCGGCGACTGGCACCGGGCATAGACGCCCGAAGCTTGGTGGCTGG
>JBJXHB010000274.1:0-10919 GCA_046160725.1 Aquabacterium sp. | reverse complement strand
CATGCAGCGGAAGGCTGCCAATGATGACGCCCGGGGCCGACCCGACCTCGCCGGCTGCCGCCATCGCCACCAACACCTGCGGCGCGCGTGGCCCGGCGCCGGGCGGCGAGACAACGGGCTGGTCCGTACTGAGTGCCTGCGCCAGCACCGGCTCCAGCAGCGCCCTGGGCAGTGCGGCGGCGCCGATGGCTGCATGCTGCGCTGGGTCCACGTCGGCCAGTCGCGTGCCGTCTCGTGCGACAGCGTGCACGGAGTCGAACATCGCGCCCAGTGCCGCCTTGTCCGCCAGATGGCGATGCATCGCAACGCGGTCGCCCCAATGCCCGGGACCTGTCGACCGGGCGACAGCCACCAGCGAGCGCTGCATCAACTCCAGCTTGCTGCCCAGCAGCTGCGCCGTCTGCTCCCGGTCGGCGGCGGCACCCGCCAGAAGCAACTGCTCGATTGCCGCCTGGGACCGCTGCAGGACCATGTGCGTGGTGGCCGCCGCGGCAAGCAGACCGCTGGCTACGGCCATCGCGACAATCTTGAACTTCAGCGTCGATGGCCATCGACGCAAGACAGACACGAAGGACTTCAACTGCATAGGCCCGCCAACTCAGGGATCGGAAGTACTGCGAACGGCTCGACCGGATCGCCAACCGGACAAGCGTCGCATGCACCTCGTAGGGGCATTGGCGCGAAATCGGCGGCATTGGTAGCCCTGTTCCAGAGTCACGAACGACCTGCCAACGACACGGGGTTGTGTCAACGCGGTCGCCGATAAGGGTTAACACTTATCTGAGTTACCGCTCGTATCGAAAATCGGCTCCACACCCCCCTGACTTGGGGGGTGTGGAGCGGCCATCTGAATGCCCCGACATGACGAATCGCACGCACAATCGGCCCACTCAACGGGGGATTCCATGAACACCATTCGACTTTCCATCATCGCGCTGGCTGCTGCAGCTGCCATTCCGGCGTTTGCCGGCAACCAAGTTATCGACCTGTCCAGCGGCCAGGCTTCGTTCGACTCCACGTCGATCCTGCTTGACGGTGGAGACGACGTCCTGACCTTCACCGGCTTGGCGCCTGGCCTGTACAGCTTTGCCTTCAGCGTCAGCGCCCAGTTCATCGCCGGTTTCAGCGGCGATGTCAACGGAACGCCGTTCGCAGTTGCGGTGCTCGGCCCGATCACGGCTGGCGCCTTGTTCGGTGTTGATTCGGCGCCCTTCACGGTCACCCTCTTTGGTGCGGCGACGTCGGCCAGGGCCATCTACAGCGGCGAGATCACGGTCCAGTCCGTTGTACCGGAGCCCAGCACCTATGCGCTGCTGGCCGCCGGCCTCGGTGCAGTGGGCCTGCTGGCGCGCCGCCGCCGTCAGGTCTGACCGGCTCATCCAGATCCTGAAACGGCCCGGTGACCCCGGGCCGTTTTTCATTTGTCGCGCCGTTTCGCGTCAGGTCAGACCGCATCCCCTGCCGGCCGCTGCAAGGGCAGCGCGCTGTAGTCCGCGTGCCGCAGCGAGCGGCGGCCCAGCCGGGTGATGCGGAACTGCGCGCCACAGGCCGGGTCCAGGCAGGCGATGTCGCTGTCGGTGCTCATCCAGTCGTTGGGATGCGTCGGCCGCTGCTTGGCGGGTAGAAACGGCAGCACCGCCATCAGGGCGTACAGCGAGAACGACGCCTCCCGCCCCGGCGGGAAGACGATGCGCCCGCCGATGACGTCGAAGCTGTCGCCGGGCCGGGCATGGCTGACAAAGGGCTTGCCGGTGTCCAGCACCTCGACCCGCAGGTCATACAGCTCGAATTCGTCGTTGAATGGGATGCTGGCATCACTCATGTGAGCTCCAGTGTGGGTTGGGACGGCCCGGGGCCGTGGGTGGATCGGTTGGTCAGAGCCGGTCTTCAGCGTGCCGGCCGGTACACCGGCGGGACATAGGCCGCAGCGTCCGCCGGCGCGCCATGCTGGTTCTGGTTCTTCCACATGATGCGGCTGTGCGGGCCGTCGTCCTCACGCTCCAGGCCGTAGCAGTCACCGGGCGGCCCCGGGCAGCCGGCCAGCAGCGCGTCGATGGCCGCGGTGTCGGCCGGGGTCAGGGCCAGGCGCAGCGCCGCCAGCGTCTCGGGCAGCCTCTCGGCCGTACGCGCGCCGATGATGGCCACCGCCACGCCCGGCCGTTGCAGCACCCAGTGCGTGGCCACCGCCGCCAGCGTGGTGGCGTGACGTCCGGCGATGTCCTGCAGCAGCAGCAGAAGCCGCTGGAACGACTCCCAGCCGCCGAAGTCCTCGATGATCAGCCGGTACTTCACCAGCGACCGATTGGGCAGCGGCGGCACCGGCTCCGGCCGGCCCAGCCAGCGCTCGCTGATGAAGCCGCCTGCCAGCACGCCGTAGCACAGCAGCGCGATGCGGTTTGCCTGGCAGTAGGCCGCCAGGCCGTGCTCGGGCCGGCGGTCCAGCAGCGAGTACTGCAGCTGATGGGTGGCCAGCGGCACGCCGGCGTCGACGATCTCGCGCAGCCGGGGCGTGTCCATGTTGGTCGTGCCCAGCAGCGCGATGTCGCCGGCGCGTTGCAGCTCGGCCAGCCACTGCATGCATTCCACATAGCCCGGCACGCGGTAGTCCCACCAGTGCATCTGGGCCACGTCCAGCCGCGGTGTGCCCAGCCGCTGCAGTGACCGGTGCACGATGTTGCGCACGTCGTCACGGGTCAGGTACGGCAGCCGCTCCAGGTCGGGCACCACCTTGGTCGAGATGCGCAACTGGCCGGCCAATGCCGGATAGCGGCGCCGGAAGGCGCCGATCAGATCCTCCACGCCGACATAGTGGTCGGCGCAATCGAACTGGTTCAGGCCGGCCTCGACGAAGGCACGCATGGCATCGATGGCGGCGTCCTCTCCGACCGGCGCACCGTGGCGCTGGGCCAGCTGCCAGTTGCCCTTGGCGATGCGCGCGACGACGACGCCGCGGCCAAGGTCCACGGGCGGCAAGGGATGGTCTGGGATCATGGCTTGCCGGCTTGGCGTCCAATGCGTTGTTGACCGATCAGGATGCCACAGCATGCCCGCCCCCTTGCCCCCGCCACGCATCGAGATCGCTCCCGGCCTGACGGTGCCTCGCCTGCTGGTCGGGCTGTGGCAGGTGGCCGACATGGAGCGGGGCGGCCCGGCACTGGACACCGAGCGGGCGGCCGATGCGTTGGCCGCCTATGCCGATGCCGGCTTCGACGCCTTCGACATGGCCGACCACTACGGCAGTGCCGAGTTGATCGTCGGTGCGCTGCGGGGCCGTGCACGGCACCCGGCGCTGCGGGCCTTCACCAAGTGGTGTCCGACGCCAGGGTCGATGACAACGGCGGTCGTCCAGGCCGGCATCGACTGCGCGAGGCGGCGCCTGGGGACGGACTGCATCGACCTGTTGCAGTTCCACTGGTGGCAGTACAGCCATCCGGGCTGGCTCGATGCCCTGCATGCGCTGGCCGAGCGACGCAACCGCGGCGACATCGCCCACATCGGCCTGACCAATTTCGATACCGACCATTTGCGTCTGGCCTTGAAGGACGGTATCCCGGTCGCGACCAACCAAGTGTCGTTCTCGCTGCTGGACCGGCGCGCCGCCGGCCGGATGAGCGCCGTCTGCATCGCCCATGGCGTCAAGCTGCTGGCCTATGGCGCTCTGGGCGGCGGCTTTCTCAGCGACCGCTGGGTCGGCCAGCCCGAGCCGCTGCACATCGAGGATTGGAGCAAGAGCAAATACCGCCGCTTCATCGCTGCCGTGGGCGGCTGGGCTGCGCTGCAGCGCGTCCTGCAGGCCGCGCATGCGGTGGCGCAACGGCATGGCGTCTCGGTGGCCAACGTCGCCATGCGCTGGGTGCTGCAGCAGCCGGCAGTGGGCGCGGTCATCGTCGGCGCGCGGCCCGGCGAGCGCGAGCACAGGGCCGACAACCGGGCGGTCTTTGGCTTCGAGCTGGATGAACGCGACATGCGCCAGCTGCAGGCGGCCCTGGACAGCACGGCATCGCTGCCCGGCGACTGCGGCGACGAATACCGGCGCCCGCCCTTCCTCACCGCCAGTGGTGACCTGCGCCACCATCTGGACGCGCTGCCGCCGGCCTATCCGGTGGTCCAGCAGGCCGCCGGCCGTCGCCGCGTGGACAGCGGCAGCCAATGGGAGGCCCTGGCCGGCTATGCCCGTGCGGTGAGGGTCGGCAACCGCATTCTGGTCAGCGGTACCACCGCGACCCAGGGCGCAGGCCGGGTGGTCTGCCCCGGCGACGCCGAGGGCCAGGCGGTGCACACGCTGGACAAGGTGCAGGCCGCCATCGAGGCCCTGGGTGGCCGGATGGACGACGTGGTGCGCACCCGCATCTGGCTGCGCGACGCCGCCGCCTGGCAAGGCCCGGCCGAGGTGCATGGGCGGCGTTTTCAGGACATCCGGCCAGCCAACACCTTGATCGGCGGTGCCCAGCTGGTGGGCGACTATGAGATCGAGGTCGAGGCCGACGCCGAGTGCGCCCCCGACGACCCGAAAGAAGGCAGCCCTTCATGAACCGTTGGCACATCGGACAGGTTCGCATCACCCAGGTGGTCGAAAGCGGGCCCACGCCCACCTCGCCGCGCTTTCTGTTCCGCGACCCTCCGGCGGACCTGGTTCTACAGCATCCCTGGCTGCGACCGCACTTTGCGGATGCCGATGGCCGGCTGCTGATGTCGATCCACTGCTTCGTCATCGAGTCCTGTGGCCAGCGCATCGTGGTCGACACCTGCGTGGGCAACGACAAGCCGCGCCACAACCCGGCCTGGGACCGGCTGAACGGCCCTTTCCTGCAACAAATGACCGACGCCGGCTTCGCGCTCGAGAGCATCGACGCCGTGCTGTGCACCCACCTGCATGTGGACCATGTGGGCTGGAACACGCGCTGGGTCGACGGCCGATGGGTGCCCACGTTCCCGAACGCGCGCTATCTGTTCGCGCGGCCAGAATGGGCGCACTGGTCGCAGCAGCCATCCGAGCCGGGTGACGACGTGATTGGTGATTCTGTTCGGCCGATCGTCGATGCCGGGCTGGCCCTGCTGGTGGACACCGACCATCGCCTGACCGACGAGGTGGCACTGGAGCCGACGCCGGGCCACACACCGGGCCATGTCAGCGTACGCATCCGGTCCCAGGGCCAGCAGGCGGTGATCACCGGCGACCTCATGCACCACCCGATCCAGTGCAGCGAGCCGGACCGCGTGGTCAGGTTCGACAGCGACGGCGAGCAGGCCCGACGCACGCGCCGGCGGTTCCTGGCCTGTTGCGCCGCCGACCGCTCGCTGGTGCTGGGCACGCATTTCGCGCATCCCACCGCCGGGCATGTGGTGCCGGCCGGCGAAGCCTGGCGTTTCGAAGTCGGTTGATGTCCAGCGGCAGAGTCCCGGCGCTGGTCGGGCTGATGCTCGGCGTGGGCGTGACCACGCTGGAGTCGGCCATTGCCAACACCGCACTGCCCAGCATTGCGGCCGGCCTCGGCACCACGCCGGCGGCGTCGATCTGGATCATCAATGCCTACCAGCTGGTGGTGGTGGCCACCTTGCTGCCGTTTGCCGCGCTGGGCGACCGACTGGGCGTGCGCCGGCTGTTCCTGGGCGGGCTGGCCTTCTTCATCTGCGCCTCGGTGCTGTGCGTGCTGTCGACCTCGCTCCCCATGCTGGTGGCCGGCCGGGCCCTGCAGGGCATTGGCGCCGGTGCGCTGATGAGCGTGAACCTGGCGCTGGTGCGGCTGCTGTATCCGCCCGATCACCTGGGGCGCGGCGTCGGCCTCAATGCGCTGGTGGTGGGCCTGGGCTTCGTCGTCGGGCCGACCATTGCATCGCTGATATTGGCGGTGGCGCCCTGGCCATGGCTGTTCGCTTTCAACATCCCCTTCGGCCTGCTGGCCCTGGCCTGCTGCTGGCGCGCCCTGCCTGATAGCCCACCGCGAGGCCAGCCCTTCGACCCTGTAGCGGCCCTGTTGGCGGCGACGGGCTTTGCGGCACTGGTGCTGGCGCTGTGCTCGGCGGCGCAGCGCCAGCCGGCCACACTGGTGGCCACGGCGGCAGCGCTGGCGCTGGCCAGCACCGCGCTCCTGCTGCGCCGCCAGCGCGGCCAGAGGGCGCCGATGCTGCCGGTGGACCTGCTGCGGCGGCCGTTGTTCGCGCTGTCGGCCTTTACCTCCTGCGCCGCCTTCATCACCCAGGGCCTGGCCTTCATCGCCCTACCCTTCTTCTTTCAGGGCGCGCTGCAGCGCCCACCGGTGGAGACCGGCTTTCTGTTGCTGCCCTGGGCGGTGATGGTGGCGCTGTCGGCGCCACTGGCCGGGCGGCTGTCGGAGCGCATACCCGCGGGCTGGCTGGGCGGGATCGGCCTGCTGGGCCTATGCGCGGGCATGGCCCTGCTGTCCGGCCTGACGGCGCAGCACAGCGCGGCGGACATCGCCTGGCGCATGGCGCTGTGCGGCACCGGCTTCGCGCTGTTCCAGTCGCCCAACCTCAATGCCCTGATGTCCAGTGCACCGCCCGAGCGCGCCGGCAGTGCCAGCGCCGTCATCGCCATCGTCCGGCTGCTGGGGCAGTCCAGCGGTGCCGCCGGGGTGGCGCTGTGCTTCGGCCTGGCCGGCACCGACGGGCCGGCCTGGGCGCTGCGCCTGGGCATCGGCACCGCGGCCCTGGCGGCGCTGGCCAGCTTTGCGCGGCTGAGGGTGCGATGAGGGCGGCCCGCCCTCCCCTGAACTGGTGACGCGGCGCCGGCATCTGCCCGGCATTCACGACAATGCCGGCCATGGACGACAGCGCCGCCTGCATCACCGTGGCCATGGTGGACGACGACCCCGCCGTGCGCGAGCGGGTGCGCGAGGCGCTGCGCGGTGACAGCGGGCTGGCCTTCGTCGCGGAGTTCTCGGATGCGCGTAGCGCGCTGACCTGGCTGTCGCGCCATGCGGTGGATGTGCTGCTGGTGGACCTGGGCCTGCCCGACCTGCCAGGATTGGCGGTCATCAACTACTGCGCCCAGCACCACCCGGGCACCGACATCATGGTGCTGACGGTCTTCGATGATGCGGACAAGGTGCTGCAGAGCGTCAAGGCCGGCGCCAGCGGCTACCTGCTCAAGGACAGCATGCACGACGAGATCGTCGTGCTGATCCGCCAGCTGCGCCGCGGCGGCGCACCCATGACGCCCAGCATCGCGCGGCTGTTGCTGCAACAGGTGCGTCCGGTGGTGGCCGCAGCGCCGCCACCGCAGGAACCGGCCGCCGAGCCGGTGATCCGGCTCACCCAGGCCGAGAGCCAGGTGCTGCAATACGTGGCACGTGGCTTCAAGTACGCCGAGATCGCCCAGCTCAGCAGCGTCACGATCAACACCGTGCACTCGCACATCAAGAACATCTATGCCAAGCTCAGCGTCAACTCCCGGGGCGAGGCCGTCTTCGAGGCCAGCCGTCTGGGCCTGCTGGAGCAGGTGTTCCCGCGGCCGGTTCGGCGTTGATGCCGGGCAGCGCCTGACCGTCCTGATTGCACTCTGGCTGGCCATCGTGCTGGCCTGCAGCCCAGCGCTGGCGACACCGGCGGGCGCGCTTCAAACGCTGCAGCCGACGCAGGCCTGCGTCCAGCCGGCCGGCGCGTCGGACTGCCAGGCCATAGCGCCCGCGCTGCCCTTCCGCTGGGACCTGGTGCACAGCGCCCAGGACGGCAGCGCGCGCTTCGTGTTTGCGTTTGCCCGCCCGGCGGGCGACGACCCGCCGCTGTCGCTGCTGCTGGCGCGCGCCGGCAACGGCATCGAGGTTCAACTGAACGGACGCGAAGTCTTTGCCATCGGCGCCGCCGGCACGCAGCGCCACGACGCCGTCAAGCGCCCCTGGCTGGTGCCACTGCCGGCCACGCTGCTGGCGGCCGACAACCAACTGGTGGTCACCATCCACGCCGCCATGGGCCGTGCCGCGCAATTGCATGCGCCCGTGCTCGGGCCGCATGCCGCGGTGCAGACGGCCTTCGACCGCCACTACCTGTGGCGGGTGGAGGTGACGCGGGCGCTGATGTGGATGTCGCTGATGCTGGGCGCGATGAGCCTGCTGGTGTGGTGGGTGCAGCGCGAGGCCCTCTTTCTGGCCTGCGGTCTGGCCGAGCTGGCCTGGGCCACGCGCCTGGCGGAGATGTTCTGGATCGACATGCCGCTGGACTGGCAGCTCTGGGGTACCGGCGTGGCCACGGTGTTCGGCCTGACACAGCTGGCGATGACCAACTTCTTCCTCCGGGCGGTGGGCCGCTGGAACCGGTTCTTCAGGCGCGCCTACATTGTCTTCATCGCTGCCTGGTGCGTGGTCGTCCCGGTGGTGGTGCTGCTGCGCTGGCGCGACCTGTGGGTCGGCTGGCTGTTCGGTGTCACCCTGATGTTCCTGCTGCTGGCGGTCTACGTCGGCATCAACGCCTTCCGCGAGCGCCACTTCTGGCGCTGGCTGTTCGCGGGCTGGGTGGTGGCATCGGTGGCCGGCGGCATCGCCGACCTGACGGAATCGGCCGGCTCGATGTACTCGCACCCGACCTGGAGCCGGCTGGTGACCGCCGCCTTCAGCCTGGCCATGGTGGTGCTGGTGGCGCGGCGCTTGCAACATGCGCGGCGCGCCGACCAGCAACGGCAGCTGGCACTGCAACAGGCCCTGCAGCGCCAGCAGACCGAGCTGGAGCTGCTGCACCGCGGGCAGGCGCGCGCCCAGCTGGATAGGGCCATGCAGGACGAGCGCGAGCGCGTGATGCGTGACATGCACGACGGCCTGGGCGCGCAGCTGTCCGGCCTGCTTGCACTGACGGAGCGCCCCGGCTCGCCGGCCGCAGAGCTGCAACCGCAGGTGCGCTCGGCCATCGACGAGCTGCGACTGGTGGTGGACGCGATGAGCCCGTTCGACGGCAACCTGTCGACCATGCTGGGCAGCCTGCGGCCGCAGTTGGAGCGCCGGCTGGCGCTGTCGCGCATCGACCTGCGCTGGGACGTGGACGAGCTGCCGGCCACGCCCGACCTGACCCCGGCCCGCGTGCAGCACCTGCGCCGCCTGCTGCTGGAGGCGGCCACCAATGTCGCCCGCCACGCCGGCGCCACCGAGGCGGTGCTGTCGGCGCGCATGCACGATGACCGACTGGAGCTGCGCCTGGCCGACAACGGCCGCGGCTTCGACGCTGCCGCGCCACACGCCGGCAACGGCCTGCGCAACATGCGCTGGCGGGCCCAGGCGTTGGGCGGCGAGATCAGCTTTGCCTCGGCCAGCGGCGGCTGCGTCACCTTGTCCCTGCGGCCGGCCGCGGCACCCGGCACAGCGCCGGGCTGAGGGCGCTGCGTCAGTCGACCTTCTTGAACAAGGCCTGCATCTCCTCGATGGAGATGATGCGGTCGGTCTCGATCTGGCCGCCCTTGATGCGCCACACCAGCGCCGGGCCGGTGACGTCGCCGTTGGCGTCGAACTCGATCGGGCCGGTGGCGCCGTGGTACTTGATCGGGCGCCCGGCCTTGATCAGCTCGATGGCTTTGCGGAACTCGGCCGGACCGGTGCCCACCGGCGTGCCGTTGGCGGCATGCACCTGGCGGATGGCGTCCTTGATGCTGGGGCCGCTCAGGTCCTTGGCAATGTTCATGGCCAGGCCCAGCACCATCACCGCGTCGTACTGGGTGTGCACGCCGGGGCCCTTGCTGTCGGTCTTGAACTTGTCCTCGAAGGCCTTGTTGAAGGCGTCCACGTGCGCGCCCGCGACCTGAGCGTTGTCCATGCCGAAGAAGTCCTCCACATGCTGGGCGCCGACACCGTTGACGAAATCCAGCGTGCGCATCGAGTTGTTCAGCGCCACGCGCTTGGGGCCACCCAGGCTGAGCCACTCGCGCACGATGGTCACCGCATCCTTGGGGAAGCCGATCAGCAGCAGGCTCTCCGGCTTGGCAGCCAGCGCGCGGGTGACCTCCGCCCGGTAGCTGGGCTGGTTGTCGTTGTAGGGCATCTCGATGGCAATGTCGCCGCCGAGCTTGCCCACCGCCTGCCGGTAGAAGCCCAGCATGTCCTTGCCGAAGTCGGTGTTGACGTAGATCACCGCCGTCTTCTTGAAGCCGCGTCGGGTGGTCTCGCTGGCAGTGGCAAAAGCCTGGGTCTTGCTGGTCGGGATGGTGCGGAAGAAGTAGCCCTGCGACCGGCCGTCCAGCGTGAACGGGCTGGCGGTGGAGCAGCAGGTGACCTGCACCACCTTGGACGGCGCAGTGACCGAACTGATGATCGGGCCGGTGATGCCGGAGGAGATGGTGCCGGTGAAGGCCGAGACCTTCTCGACCTCGACCAGGTACTTGGCCGCATCGACGCCAACGGTCGGCTGGCCCTGGTCGTCGCGCAGGATGAAGCTGACCGGGCAGCCCTTGACGCCGCCGCCGGCGTTGATGTGCTCGAAGGCCAGCTCGGCCGACTGCGCGATCTTTTTGGTGATGGGCGCCATCGAGCCGGTCAGCGGCAGCACGCCGCCGACCTTGACCGGGCAGGCCGCCTGCGCGGCGGCACCGCCGGCGCACATGAGCGCGGCCAAGCCAATGACGGCACGGTGGATGAGGGGGCTGGACATGGCGGGTTGCTCCTTGGGCAGGGTCGGGTCAGGGTCAGATTGGGGGCGGGGGAGATTCGGTCTCAGCGCGGCGGCCGGCAGGGGTTGCCAGCTGCGGACGAGCGTGCAGCTTAGTCGCCCGCATGGCGCGACACATGGGCATCTTCACCGATCAGGCCGCGCGGACGGTACAGCAGCATCAACACCAGCGCCAGGCCGATCAGGACCACCTGCAGCGCCGCCCCCTGGGCGGCCAGCGAGGGCGGCAGCAGCTTGGTCACCGCCACCCCGGAGAACGTCCAGATGCCCCAGACCACCAGCGCGCCCAGCAGCGCGCCGCGGTTGTTGCCGCTGCC
>JBJXHB010000273.1:0-7217 GCA_046160725.1 Aquabacterium sp. | reverse complement strand
TTCATGCTCCTCGTAGGTGCTCGCATGGCTGCCGGAGAGGATGATCGCCTTGGGTGCAAACGCCCGGACGAAGTCGGCCGAGACGTCGTTGGGATGGATCTCGCAGTAGACATGGGCCTCGCGCACGCGGCGGGCGATCAGCTGCGTGACCTGCGAGCCAAAGTCGAGGATCAGGATCTTGTCGTGGTTCATGCGTGCCCAGGTAAGGTCGCGGTCGCCGAGGTGGCCCGCTGGCGGCGGCGGAACTGCACGACCGCCAACGCGGTGCCCAATGCCATCAGCAGCGCGCAGAAGTAGAACGGCAGGCCCATGCGCCAGTCGCCACGCGGCAGGTGCGAGACGATGCCCAGCAACGGTGCGCTGACCAGCGGCGCCAGCACCGCCATGCTGCTGTTCAGCGAGCCGACGGCACCCAGCGTCGCGCCCTGCTGCGTCGGGTCGGCGGCGTTGCTGATGACGCTCTGCAGGGCCGCCTGCACGCCGCCACTGAGCAGGTTGCCACCGATGATGATGGCGAACATCATCCAGCCCTCGCTGGCCAGGCCGAAGGCCAGGTAGGTCACCGCCGACGCCGCCAGGCCCGACACGGCCAGCTGGGCTGGCGAGAAGCGCTTGAGCAGATGCTTGAGAAGCACGCCCTGCATCAGCACCGACATCAGGCCGACGGTGAACAGCGACCAGCCGTTCATGGCCGGCCCCCAGCCGAACTTGAACGTGGTGTACAGCACCCAGCTGTTGTGCAGCGTGAACTGCGCCAGCGCCGACAGGGCCAGGACGCCGATCAGGAGCCCGACGCCGTTCAGCCGTGCCAGCCCGCGCAACGCTGCAAACGGATGCGCGCGCCGCCAATCGAAAGGCTGGCGGCGGTCGGCGGGCAACGACTCCGGCAGCACGAAGTAGCCGTACAGCCAGTTCAGCATCGCCAGACCGCCGGCCACGAAGAACGGCAGGTGGATGTCGATGGCGCCCAGCAGACCGCCCAGCACCGGCCCGAGGATGAAGCCGATGCCGAACATGGCCCCCAGCAGGCCGAAGCGGCGCGCCCGCTCCTGCGCCGGCGTGATGTCGGCCACGTAGGCCTGTGCCACCGACACGTTGGCCTGCATGGCGCCGCTGAACATGCGCACCACGATCACCATCCACAACGCGCTGGCCAGGCCGGTGACGGTGAAGCTCAGCGCCAGGCCGGTCATGCCCAGCAACAGCACCGGGCGCCGCCCGTAGCGGTCCGACAGCGCGCCCAGGATCGGGCTGGCGATGAAGTTGGCAACGCCGTAGCACAGGGCCACCACGCCGAACCAGAAGGTCTGCTCGTTGGGAGACGTTGTGAAGTTGCCGATGATCAACGGCAGCACCGGGATGATCAGCCCGATGGCGACCATGTCCAGCACCACCGTGGCCAGGATGAAGCGCATCGCCGCCTCGCGACGGGGCGTGGCGGACGACGCAGCGGGCAGGCCGGCGGCCGGCGCGGCCTGCGCAGCGGGCTCAGGTATCACGCTGCGTCACTCCATGCGGTAGTTCGGCGCTTCCTTGGTGATCTGCACGTCGTGGACATGGCTCTCGCGCATGCCGGCGCTGCTGATCTCGACGAACTGCGCACGGGCCTTCATCTCCTGGATGTCGGCACAGCCACAGTAGTGCATGGACGCGCGCAGGCCGCCGGACATCTGGAAGATGATGCCGACCACCGAGCCCTTGTAGGGCACCTGGCCCTCGATGCCCTCCGGCACCAGCTTGGCACTGGCCGGGCCGGTGCTCTCGCCGTCCTGGAAATATCGGTCTGCCGAGCCCTGCTGCATGGCGCCGATCGAGCCCATGCCGCGGTAACTCTTGTAGCTGCGGCCCTGGTAGAGGATCACATCGCCGGGCGCCTCTTCGGTGCCGGCAAAGGCGCTGCCCATCATCACGGTGTCGGCACCGGCGGCGATCGCCTTGGCCAGGTCGCCCGAGAAACGCACGCCGCCGTCGGCAATGACCGGCACACCGCTGCCATCCAGGGCCCGGGCCACCGAGTCGATGGCCATGATCTGCGGCACGCCCACGCCGGTGACGATGCGCGTGGTGCAGATCGAGCCGGGACCGATGCCGACCTTGACGGCGTCGGCGCCCGCCTCCACCAGCGCCAGCGCGGCCTCGGCGGTGGCCACATTGCCAGCGATGACGTCGATGTCGGGGTACAGGCGCTTGACCGCCCGCACCCGGTCGATCACGCCCGCGGAGTGGCCATGGGCGGTGTCGACCACCACGGCATCGACCCCTGCGCGCACCAGCAGCTCCAGCCGCTCGTCGGTGCCGTCGCCCACGCCGACCGCCGCGCCCACCCGCAGCTTGCCTTGCGCGTCGCGCGCCGCGTCCGGAAAGCTGGTTTGCTTGGTGATGTCCTTGACGGTCATCAGCCCGCGCAGTTCGAACGCATCGTTGACCACCAGCACGCGCTCCAGCTTGTAGCGGTGCATCAGCGCCTTGCCGTCATCGATAGTGGCGCTCTCGGGCACCGTGATCAGCCGCTCGCGTGGCGTCATGATCTCGCGCACCGGCACGTCCAGCCGGGTCTCGAACCGCAGGTCGCGGCCGGTGACGATGCCGACCACGCGGCCGTCCTCGACCACCGGGAAGCCGCTGATGCCATGCTGGCGCGACAGGGCCATCACGTCGCGCACCGGCACGCCGGGCGAGATCGTGATCGGATCGCGCAGCACGCCAGACTCGTAGCGCTTGACGCGCAAGACCTCGGCCGCCTGCTGCTTGGGCGTCATGTTCTTGTGCACGATGCCGATGCCGCCCTCCTGGGCGATGGCGATCGCCAGGCGGGCCTCGGTCACCGTGTCCATGGCCGCGGACACCAACGGCAGGTTCAGGGTGATGCGGCGGGAAAGGCGGGTCGACAGGCGGGTGTCGCGCGGCAGGACCTTCGAATAAGACGGCACCAACAGCACGTCGTCAAAGGTGAGCGCTTTGCCAAGAAGGCGCATGGAAGGCAGGCTCCGGACGCAAAGAAAGATTATAGGGAGGCCCCCCGCCCAGGCCGGGACGCGCCGCCGGGCCCGATGCGCTCACCGTTGGTCGCAAAGCGGCTGCCGCGGGCCGCGGCCGGGCCACTAAACTGCCGCGTCCGCCATCCTGCCCTGGTGCCCCATGCGCGCTGCCCTCCCTGCTGCGATATTGATGACCCTGACGCTGTTGTGCCTGCCGGCACCGGCCCAGGCGCAATGGAAGTGGAAGGACAGCGGCGGCCAGGTCCATGTCAGCGACCTTCCGCCGCCGCGCGGGACGCCGGACAAGGACATCCTGTCGCGGCCCGACCCGGTGGTGCGCCGGCCGGCGGCGCCGGTAGCCGCCGCGTCCGGCCCGGCACGGCCGGCATCGGGTGCCGCGCGTTCCGACCCGGAGCTCGAGGCGCGGCGCAAGAAGGCCGAGGCCGATGCCGCGCAGCGCGGCAAGGCCGAGGAGACCAAGCTGGCCGAGCAGAAGGCCGAGAACTGCCGGCGGGCGCGTGAGCAGATGGCCACGCTGGACAGCGGCGTCCGCATCGCGCGCGTCAATGCCAAGGGCGAGCGCGAGGTGCTGGACGACGCCGGCCGTGCCGCTGAAGTGCAGCGCGCCCGCCAGGTGATCTCGCAGGATTGTCGGTAGGCCCCGGCGTTCAGCCGGCCGGCGGTGCCGGCTTGCGGGCCTGGCGCGGCAGGCCGTCGCGGCGATAGCGCTGTCGCCGGGCCTCCTTGGGGTCCACCTGCAACGGCCGGGTGAGCTCGACCCGGTCGCCATCACGCAACAGCCGGTCCCAGGGTTGGGCCCGTCCCCAGATCGCCGGCACCCACAACGCCCGGACGGCGTCATCGAGCGCGGACAGCGTGCCGCTGGCCAGTACCGCCGCCTCCAGAGTCGCGCCCAGCGGCAGCTGCAGGGCCTGGACCTGCACCGCATGCGGGCCGGCGTCGTGCGCCACCTCGATGGCGATCAGGTCTTCATGCGCCACGGGATGCTTGCTCACCGCACGCCGTAGACCGTCTCGGCGCGGCGCACGAACGAGTCCACGAAGGTATCGGCGATGCGGTCAAAGACCGGACTCAGCACCCGGTCCAGAGCGCCACTGGCAAAGTCGTATTGAAGACTGAACTCGATGCGGCAGGCCTGTGCCTGAGACCCGTCACCGATAGGCAGAAACTGCCAGTGGCCGTCGAGCCGGGAGAACGGGCCGTCGACCAGCGCCATCGTCACCTCGCGCCCCGGCACATGCACATTGCGGGTGGTGAAGGCATGCCGCAGGCCCGAGTACGCCAGGTGCAGCCGGGCCGTCATGCCGGCGTCGTCGCGGCCCAGCACCTCGGCCCGGTCGCACCAGGGCAGAAAGCCGGGATACGCCGGCACGTCGGTGACCAGGTCGTACATCTCGCGGGGCGAGTACCACAGCAGGACGGACTTGCGCACATGCTTCATACAATGAGGGCCATTCTAGGTACGAGGGCCGCCGCACTGCGCGGCCCTCGTCCTTTTCAGCACCATGGCCATATCGACCGACCGCCGCCCCCGCAACACCGCCCACCTGGCCTCGTCGGCCCCGGTGGCCGAGAACCGGCGCGCGCGCTACGACTATCAGGTCGAGGAGCGCTTCGAGGCCGGCATCGTTCTGGAGGGCTGGGAAATCAAGTCGATCCGGGCCGGGCAGGTGCAGCTCACCGACGGCTATGTGGTGATCCGCGACGGCGAGCTGTACATGATCGGCTGCCGCATCAACGCACTGCGGTCCGCGTCGACCCATGTCCACCCCGAGGCCGACCGGACCAAGAAGCTGCTGATGCACAAGACCGAGATCCGGCGGCTGGTCGGCAAGGTCGAGCAGAAGGGCTACACCCTGGTGCCCCTGAACCTGCACTACAAGGCCGGCCGCATCAAGGTCGACATCGCACTGGCCAAGGGCAAGGCCGAGCACGACAAGCGCAACACCGAGAAGAAGCGCGACTGGGAACGGGAGAAGGGGCAGCTGATGCGGTCGAAGATCAGCGCCAAGGCCAGGGGCTGACCCGGATCCTTGGCTGTCTGCCAAAGGGCCCGAAGTGAACGGGCAAGCAGGCCAAGGCAGCGCAGCACCCTGTTCCTAGGGGTATCCCGAGTGAAGTCGAGTGGGGTTGGCGATCGGTTGGTGCGGATTCGATGCGCTGGCCTACGCTGGGGGCCACGCTCAACCCACCCAAGGAGACCTCATGCGCCCGATCCTGAACGCTTCGCTCGCCGTGGCGGCAACGCTGGCCGGCGCCACGAACGCCCAGGCTGCCCTGCAGGCCCGCGACCTGAACGGCACGCCCGCCTCGGCCGAAGCCTATTACGACACGGTTCTGAACATCACCTGGCTGGCCGATGCCAACTACATCCAGACCTCGGGCACGGACGCGGACGGGCTGGCCAGCTTCGGCACCCTGAGCGGCTGGGTCAACAATCTTGCTCTGGGCCCGGGCGGGATCTACCGGGACTGGCGCCTGCCGCGAGCGGCGCCTGCCAATGGCGTGGCCTACAACATCTCGTCCACCACCTACGACGGCACCAGCAGCGACGTCGGCTACAACCATGCCGGCGCCTTCCACGAACTGGGCTACATGTTCTACGTCAACCTTGGCAACCAGGGCGCGCGCGATACAAGTGGAGCGCTGACCGGGTGCAGCCCGGACCAATGCCTGGCCAACACGGGACCGTTTCTCAACCTCATGCCCGGCCCGTACTACATGCAACAAGGCTCCTGGTGGGTGCCGTACTTCCGCTTGTACGACGGCGGGTATTTCGCGCATCCGAATGGCCTGCCGGAGATGCGCGGCTGGGCCGTGCATGACGGCGACATCGGCGTCCCCGTGGTCCAGGTTCCCGAGCCGCAGACCTGGGCCCTGTTGCTGGTCGGCATCGCCGCAGTGTCGGCCTTGGCGCGGCGACGGAGCTGACCGCCGGGCGCCCGCGCGCCCAGGGGCTCAGGACGGCCGCGCGAAGAACTCGCCGCGGCGGATAGCGGCGACCAGCCGTTCGGTCGGCGCCGATGGGCCGATGCCCAGGCTGCTGCGCAGCACATCGCACAGCCTGCGGTAGCAGGCCAGGGCCTCCGCCCGCTCACCCTGCAGAGCCAGCGCCTCGATCAGGCCGCGATGCAGGGTCTCGGCCAAAGGGTCGTGCACCAGCGCGGAGCGCAGCAGCGCCACTGCGGGTTCGGCGTCGCCACCTGCCAGAAGCGCCTGCGTCCGCTCACGAACCGCCTGCTCATGGCGCAGGGCCAGGCGCTCACGCGCGGTGCGCATCCGGCCGCCGAGCGCCTGGCCGGCCAGCAAGGGCGCGCGGTAGATCGCCAGTGCACGATGAAGCGACGCCGCGTCGCCACGCTGGCACAGCCGCTCGAACGCCACAGCGTCGATCCAGCAGCGGCCCGCATCCAGCATCACCTGCCCGTCGGCCACCCGCACCAGGTCCGGCAGGCCCAGCAGCTTGCGCAGGCGCGACACCGCCATCTCGAACGAGGCCTTGGGCGCGTCGGCCTCGAGCGACGGCCACAACTCGTCGATCACCGCCTCCTGCGGCATTGGGCCGCCGCCATGCGCGGCCAGCAGGCGCAGCAGTTCCAGCGGCTTGCGCTGGGCCTTGGCCGCGCCGGCACCGGACAGCGCCACGCCATCGCGCCACAGGCGCAAGGGCCCCAGCACCTCGACCTTCAGGCGCCAAGGCCAGTCTTCGCGCGTGGGGTCGGCCGGCTGAAGCCGTCGGTCGTGCACCGCGGCAGCCAGGAACTCGGGCACCACACCCTGGTCGAGCCCCACCTCGATCAGCCGCGCGGCGGCCTCGGGCAATGGCAGCAGGAAGCGGTTGAAGTGCAGCTCGGCACAGCGGACCATCACCCGCGCGCACAGGTCGGCGGCCTGCGCGCTGCCCTGGTGCAGGGCCCGCAGGGCCTGCACGGTGCCAATGATCGCCTCCAGCAATTCTCCCTGGGTGCCCTGCTGGTCCGCACGCTGCGCCTCCAGCACCGCCAGGGCATCGGGCCAGCGCTCCAGGCCGGCCAGGCAATAGGCGCGCAAGACCTCATAGGCGCCCTGGTCGCGGCGTGGCACCGCTACCTGGTCGCACAGCCCCAGCAGCAACTGCACCCGCTCGAGCGCCGCGGCGTGTTCGCCGCGACGGGCCTGCAGCAAGGCCTGCGCCCGCAGCCCTTGCGGCAACCGGTCCGGCCGTACCAGTGGCCGCAG
>JBJXHB010000272.1:0-4598 GCA_046160725.1 Aquabacterium sp. | reverse complement strand
CGGGCTGGCGCCGGTGCTGCTGCCGGCGTGGCTGCGGATGATGCCCGCCGCCATGCTGCGGTGGGGGCGCGACGAGCCGCGCCGCCTGTGGCAACGCCTGGCGCCAGCGCTGCTGCTGCTGGCGCTGGCGGCCGTGGTGCTGCCCATCGCGCTGTATCAGGCTTATGGCACGGTGCGGCCGCTGGTGCTGCTTGCGCTTTTGGGCGCCAGCGCGGCCGCAGCCGGTACGTTGCAGGCAGCGGTGCAGCGCCTGCGCAGCGGCCGCCTGGGCGCCCGGGCCGCCGGCATGCTGCTGGCCCATGCCGGCGTTGCCGTGCTGGCCGTGGGCATGGCCCTGGTCAAGGGCTACGGTATCGAGCGCGACGTGCGCCTGGCACCGGGTGACCATCACACGGTGGGCGGCTGCGACCTGCGCTTCGACGGCCTGGACATGGGCAGCGGCCCGAACTGGCAGGCCCAGGTCGGCCGCTTCACGCTGCGCTGCCCGGGCGATGCGCCGCGCCAGCTGGTGTCCGAGAAGCGGCGCTACATCGGCACCAGCATGCCGATGACCGAGTCGGCCATCGATGCCGGCCTCGCGCGCGACATCTACGTGGCGCTGGGCAGCCCGCAGGACGGCGATGCCTGGGGCGTGCGGGTGCAGTACAAGCCCTTCGTGCGCTGGATCTGGGTCGGGGTGATGCTGATGGCCGCCGGCGCGCTGCTGGCCGCCGGCGCCGCACGTCGTGCCCCACAGCCCCGGTCCCAGCCTCGGCCGCAAGGTCTGCCCGGCACGCCCGGCACGGGCGGACCGCCGGTGAGCCTGGCATGACCGACACCGCCACGGTCGCCCACCCGCTGCCCCGGCCGCCGCGCCGCGAGCCGCGCCTGCTGCTGTGGATCAGCGTGGTCCTGCTGCTGGCGCTGCTGGCACTGTTGGCCGCCGGCATGGGCCGTGACCCAAGGGCCCTGCCCTCGGCCTTGATCGGCAAGCCCTGGCCCGACATGGCCTTGCCGACGCTGCAGGTCAACGGACCGGACGGTCCGCCGGTCAACGGCCGCAGCTGGCACGGCCAGGCCCGCGTGGTCAACCTCTGGGCCTCCTGGTGCGCGGCCTGCCGACAGGAGCATGCCGTGCTGCTGGACCTGCAGCGCCGGCTGCAGGCCGCCGGCCGCGCCGACGCGCTGGTGGGCCTGAACTACAAGGACGCCCGCGCCGATGCGCAGGGTTTCCTGCGCGACCTCGGCAACCCCTTTGCCATGACTCTGGTCGACGCCGAAGGCCGGCTGGGCATCGAGCTGGGCGTGTACGGCGCACCGGAGACCTTCGTCGTCGATGCCGAAGGCCGCATCCTGCACAAGCATGTGGGTGCGCTGACGCCCGCGGTGGTCGCGCGCGAGCTGCTGCCGCGCCTGGGGCTGAAGCCATGACGCCGCACCTGGCAGGCCGAGCCCGCCGCGCCGCGGTGGGCATGCTGCTGGCGCTGCTGGCAGCCGCGTCGGCCCTGGCCGACAGCGGCACCGCCGAGACCGACCGCCTGCATGCGCTGGCCGCGGAGCTGCGCTGCCTGGTGTGCCAGAACGAATCGCTGGCCGACTCGCACGCGCCGTTGGCCCTGGACCTCAAGCGCGAGATCCGTGCGCAGATGAGCGCCGGGCGCAGCGACGACGAGATCCGGACGTTCCTGGTGCAGCGCTACGGCGACTTCGTCACCTACCGCCCGCCGCTGGATGGGCGCACGCTGCTGCTGTGGGCGGCCCCGCTGCTGCTGCTGGCCGGCGGGCTGGCCGGGCTGTGGCGCCACTGGTCCCGCGCCGCTGCGCCCATGCCGCCCGAGGAGGCGCGCACATGATCGCCTGGGACATCGGCGCGCATGGCACCGGTACCGCCGCCACCGTGGCCTTCATCGTCGCCGCCACGCTGCTGGTGGCCGCCTTCAGCGCCACCTTGCTGCATGCTGCGGCGCCGCGCGGTGCAGCCGATCCGGCGCCACCCACCCGACGCGGCCTGCTGCTGTGGGTGCTGCTGCTGCCGCTGGCGGTGGGCCTGCTGTACGCCTGGCAGGGCGAGCCGCGCGCGCTGCGCCAGTCCGCGCCGCCGGACGGCGCGGCGATGGCCGCATCCGTGCAGCGGCTGGGCGAGCGCCTGGCGCGCGAGCCCGGCGACCTGGACGGCTGGCTGATGCTGGCCCGGTCGCACAACGCCATGGGCCGGCATGAGCAGGCGCTGCCGGCCTATGCCCGGCTGCGCGAGCGGGCCTGGGCCGAGCCGGAGCTTCTGGTGGAGTGGATCGAGACCCGCCTGCTGGCCGACGACCGCCGCATCGACGACGAGAGCCAGGCCCTGATCGCGCGCGCCATGGTGCTGGCACCGACCCATCCGGACGTGCTGCTGCTGGCCGGCCTGGCCGCCATGGAGCGTGGCGACAGCGCTGGCGCACGCGCCGCGCTGCGGCCGCTGCGGGCGCACCACCCCGAGGGCAGCGACGACCGCCTGGCCATCGACCATGCGCTGGCCCGGCTGGATGCAGATGTGCCACCCCGGCCGCCGCCGGGTGCCGCCGCCGGACCAAAGCGCTGACGCGCCACGGACAAGAGGCAGCCTGACATGGACTTCGCACGCCGCATGTTCCTGCGCCGGACCGTGGCCCCAGCCAAGCCGGAGCCGCTGCCGATGCCGCCGCTGCGCCCGCCCTGGTCGCCCGCCGACGACGCGCGCTTTGCCGAGCTGTGCACCCAGTGCGGCGCCTGCACCGCGGCCTGTCCGCGCGACCTGATCCGCGCCGGCCCGGACGGCCTGCCGGAACTCAGCTTCGACCAACAGGGCTGCGACCTGTGCGGCGCCTGCCTGCGGGCGTGTGAACCCGGCGCGCTCTCAACCCGCGAGGCCGACCCGCCGTTGCAGGCGCGTGCCCGGCTGACCGACGGCTGCCTGACGCGCCACGGCATCGAGTGCCGCATCTGCGGCGACACCTGCGACAGCGGTGCGCTGCGCTTCGTGCCGGGCATCGGCACCGTCTCCCGCGCGGTGCTGGACCCGCAGCTGTGCGTGGGCTGCGGCGCCTGCGCCCCGGCCTGCCCGGTGCGCGCCATCTCGGTGCGGCGCGGCTGAGTGCCGGCCGCATCCCCTGCCGGGCGATCGGGTCAGCGACGCGCCGGCGTGCCGACGAAGGTGCTGTCCACCAGCGGCCGCGCATCCACCTGCGGCACGTGGCAGGTGTTGCACTGGTAGCGGTCCATCCGCAGCACCGGGCGGCCGTTCTCCAGCATCAGGTGGCCCTGGGCGACGATGGGCGCCTTCTTGGCCTTGGCCGCGGACGGGCTATGGCAGTCCAGGCATTGGTTGTCGGTCACCGTGATCTCGTCGAAGTTGTCCACGGCATGCGGTATCAGCGGCGGCTGCTCGCGGTAGCTGCGGGCAATCAGCGCCTGGCCCTCGGTGCCGGGCCGCCGCCCGGCATAGGCCTTGTCGGCGGGCGCAGCATCGGGCGTGGCGGCGTCGGCACCGCGCAAGGTGGCAATGCCGGCGAACTGCGCACAGCCCACGGCGCCGACGGCCAGCACGGCAGCCAGCCACCACTTGGAGGAGTTCTTCATCATCAGGTCCTTTCGGGCTGGGTCATGGGATGCACGGCAAGGATCGGGCGCTCGCGGGCCCAACGCGTGCCGAACGCGAACACGTCCTTGGAACAGACGTCGATGCAGCGCGCGCAGTTGGTGCACTGCGCCGACAGGATGGCCGGGCCGGCGCCGTCCACCGCCTTCAGCGCCGGCTTGATGACCTGCGGCTCCGGGCACACCGCATAGCAGTCGGCGCAGTCGTTGCAGGCGCTGCGCCGCACGGCCGCGACCCGCAGCAGCCCGATGCGCCCGGGCAAGCTGTAGAACGCGCCGACCGGGCACAGGTGCCCGCACCAACCGCGCTCGGCCACCAGCAGGTCGAACAGGAACAGCGCCGCCAGCACCGCCCAGCCCGCGCCCATGCCGAAGATCAGGCCGCGGTGCAGCATGGATACCGGGTTCACCAGTTCCCAGGCCAGGCTGCCACTGCCGGCGGCCGCCAGCAGCGTGGCCAGCAGCAGGCCATGGCGCAGGTGGCGGGTCAGGCGCAGCCCACCGCGCAGGCCCAGGCGCCGGCGCAGCCAGGCAGCGGCGTCGGTCAGCGGGTTCACCGGGCAGACCCAGGCGCAGTAGCTGCGCCCGCCAACGAGCAGGTACAGGCCCAGCACCAGCGCCGCGCCCAGCCATGCTGTCGCCAGGGGCCAATGCCCGGCCGCCAGGGACTGCAGCAGCGTGTAGGGATCGGTCAGCGGCAGCACGCCCAGCGTCAGACTGGAACTCAGGTTGCCCTTGACCAGCCACCAGCCGAACCAGGGCCCCAGGCCGAACAGCAGCAGGATGCCGGCCTGGGACAGCCGACGAGCCAGCAGCCACCGGCGGGCGGGCCCGCCTTGGCGCGCGGGCGGGGCCGCGGCACGCCTCACAGCCGGTCCCCATGCAGCGCGCGTGGCACCACGGCACCCGTTCCGCCGCAATCGAAAGGCGAAAAACCGTCGCCGTCGAAGTCCGCCGCTTCGTCAATGTTGCTGTCGCAATTATTGTCCACCAGGTCGCAAGCC
>JBJXHB010000271.1:0-3674 GCA_046160725.1 Aquabacterium sp. | reverse complement strand
GCGTGTCCCCTCACCGGCCCCCAGCGCCGACTGGCGGACCGACCCCATCGAGCGCATCGAAGACGCCCTGCAGGAGCTGAAGACTTCTCGCAGCGCCCGGCCCGAGGTTGCGCGCCTGAAGCTGTTGATCGATGCCCGGCTGGCGCGCGGCTTCCACCGCAGCGCCGGGCGCCTGCTCGCGGGGGCGTTCGCGGCGCGCGGCATCGAGCCGGCTGCGCTAGAGGCAGCCAGCGGACGCTTCCTGCGCGACCTCGACGCGACGGGCGACGCGCCGGCCGCACCAAGGCAGGTGCTCGACGAAGCGCTGTTGGCGATTCGCGACGAGATCCTTCGAGGCCGCGACGCGGCAGACGCGCAGGCGGCTGCCGACCTGCTGAACCGGTACGCGGAACTGCGGGCGGGCCGGGCAGCAGCAGCGGGCGGCGGCCGCTCTGCGCTGCCCGCGCGCGTGCTGGTGTACTCGGCCTACTTCGTCGCCGACCGGGTGCGTTCGGACTCGGCGCGCGCGATGGGCGCGGTGGGCTGGCCGATGGCTTCGGCGCGGCCGATGCGCTACTACATCCGGGCCTGCCTCGAGATGGCGCGCCTACTGGCCGGTCACTCGTCCGGCGATCGCGCGCGGGCGACGCGGGTCGCCATCGCCTTCTTCGACCATGCGCGCGAGCGCCTGGACGTCTATGCGCGCCACCTGTTCAGGCTGCCGCGTGAGCGGCTCTCGATGCTGCTCCTGCTGGCCGAGGCCGCGCGCGTTTGGGCAAAGATCGGCGTCGACGCTAGCGACTGGCCAGCCGAATTCGACTCGCCAATGATCTCTTTGGACTACCTCGAACGGGCGGAGCATCTGCTGTTCGAACTCGGCCTGCCTCCCATCCCGGCCCGGCGCTTCTGCTACGAACGGGTGCAGACGCTCGAATGCATCATCGCGGCCTCCGCCGACGACACGGGCTCGCTGCGCGCGCTCATCGAGCGCGACCGTGCGGCACTGCTCGGCATGGCGGCAGGCAGCCCGTTCTGGGAGGGGGTAGTGGCGCGCATGCAGGCACCTTGAAGGGCGCCGATGGGAGGCCAAGTCGGCCTGGAGAAGACCCGGGCCGAAAGCCTGGGCGATGGCATCTGTAGGGGCGCCCCGGGGGCCAACCCTCGCGCCGCATCCGGACGCCCACCCTGGGCCCGGCCGCTTGTGTTGCGCAGGGGGTGTGAATCATTCACACCCCTATCCTCGGCTAAGCCCTTGTCCAATAAGGCTTTTCGGCCCGTCGCCGCGAGCATTTCACAGGGATCAATGAAGCCTCTCGCTCCACAACACTGTCGTGGAGTTCAAGTTCAACCAGAGAGGCTCGGACATGACCCATACGATCCTGCGGCTTCCGGCCGTACTCAAGCGCCGAGGCAAATCGCGCAGCTCGCACTACGCCGACGTCAAGGCGGGCCTCTTCGTCAAACCGGTGAAGCTCGGTCTGCGAGCCCGCGGTACACCCGAGGACGAGGTCGAGGCGCTCAACGCCGCAACGATCGCCGAGAAGTCCGACGATGAGATTCGAGCGCTCGTCCTGAAGCTCGAGGCTGCGCGCAAGGCCGCGAGGTAGCGGTGCCGGTCGTGAAAGCGCCCGAGACAGTTTCGCCGGCCGGCGCCATGCAAACCGACTCAACCGACGGAACCTATTCCGTCGGCAACGACGAGTTCCTGGCCACGGTGTTCGGCACCGAACTCGCCGACGCGCGCCCCGTCGTGGTCAGCTTCAGCGGCGACCCCACCAAGGCTGCCGCCAGCGCCTGGTCCGGGCAGCCGTGGCCAGCCTGGCCTGCGACGCCCGCCAACCTACCGGCCGGCTCCAACAACTACTTCAGCCTGGCCGCATTCAGGCCCGACGACGCCGGCCAGTACCGGCGGCAGAAGGCGCGTTTCCAGGCGCTGCACGCGGTGATGCTGGACGACGTGGGCACCAAGGTGGCCGTGGAGCGGCTGAACTTGCCGCCGTCCTGGCTGCTGGAGACATCGCCCGGCAATCACCAGGCCGGCTATCTGCTGCGCGAGCGGCTCGCGGACGGCGAGGTGGCCGACCGGCTGATGAATGCCGTCGTCGCCGCGGGGCTGTGCGACCCCGGCGCGAACGGCCCGCGGGCGCGGCTGGCCCGGCTCCCGGTGGCGGTGAACGGCAAGCACACGCCGCCCTTCCCTTGCCGGCTGGTCGAGTGGCGGCCTGAGTTGCGCTACTCGACCGAGGAGTTGATCGACGGCCTCGAGCTGGAGATGCCGGCGGCGGGGCGGCCCCAGCGGAAGAAGACGCGCGCCGCGCAGGAGCGCCCGGGCGATGGCGATCCCGTGTGGATACCTCGCCCCGATGAGAACAGCGTGCTGGTCGCGCTGCGAGACCGCGGCCTGTACAAAGCGCCGCTCGGTGACGGCAAGCACGACATCACCTGCCCCTGGGTGATGGAGCACACCGGCGCGGCCGACGGCGGCACCGCCTACTTCGAGCCCGACGACAGCTGGCCGATCGGGGGCTTCAAGTGTCTGCATGGTCATTGCGCCGAGCGGCATGTGCGCGACCTGCTGCGCTTCGTGGGCATCGAGGTCAGCGACGCGCGCATGAAGCCCACGATCCGTGTCGTGGCCGGCGAGATCCATCGCGTGGTGGATGCGGCCGAGCGCGAGTTGGCCCAATCGAGGCGCCACTACCAGCGCGGCGGGCTGATTGTGACCGTGATCACCGACCCGGGCACGCGCGAGACGCGCGTGCAGGACATCAGCCCGCCAGCGCTGGTGCGGGCGCTGGCCGGCGCCGCCACCTGGGAGAGGTTCGACCTGCGTGCGGAAGACTGGGTGCGCGTCGATCCGCCGGGGCGGCATACGGCGGTGCTGTTCGACTCGACCAGCTACCACCACCTGCCTGTGCTGCACGGCCTGACACGGCAGCCCTACCTGCGGCCGGACGGCAGCCTGATGACGGCGGCGGGTTACGACGCGGCCACCGGCATGTTCGGCGTATTCGACGCGCGCGAGTTCTCGATCCCCGCAACGCCGACCCGCGCGCAGGCGGAGGCCGCGCTTGCCCTGCTGACGGATCTCTTGGCCGAGTTCAGTTTCGCTGCCGACACCGACCTGGCGGCGGCTCTCGTGGCGATGCTCACGGCAGCGGTCCGCCCGAGCCTCGCCAATGCGCCGATGTTCCATGTGCGGGCGCACATGGCCGGTTCCGGCAAGTCCTACCTGTGCGAGTTGATCACGGCCTTTGCCACGCCCCAACGTGGCACGCCCACCACCTTCCCCGGCGACGACGAGGAATGCCGCAAGCTGCTGCTTGCCGAGCTGTTGCGGGCGCCCGCGGTGATCGAGTTCGACAACCTAACCGGCGACCTGGTGGCGCACAAGAGCCTGTGCACGGCGCTGACCTCGGAGCACATGAGTGGCCGCATCCTGGGCGTCTCGAAGACGGCCACGGTCAACACACGCGCCTTGTTCCTGTCCAGCGGCAACAACGTGGGGCCGGTGCAGGACATCAGCCCGCCAGCGCTGGTGCGGGCGCTGGCCGGCGCCGCCACCTGGGAGAGGTTCGACGCGCGCGCTGAAGACTGGGTGCGCGTCGATCCGCCGGCGCGACATGCGGCGGTGCTGTTCGACTCGACCAGCTACCACCATCTGCCTGTGCTGAATGGCCTGACACGTCAACCCT
>JBJXHB010000270.1:0-7916 GCA_046160725.1 Aquabacterium sp. | reverse complement strand
CCCGGTGGACGTGTCCACCAGCGCCCAGGCCACCCTGGGCGGCATGGCCGGCAACAACAGCTGCGGCAGCCGCTCCATCGCCTACGGCAACATGGTCCACAACGTGGCCGGCGCCAGCGCCTGGCTGGCCGACGGCGAGCTGGTGGATTTCGGCCCGGTGGCCCAGGCCACGGGGCGCGCTGCGGCCATCGCCCACCTGGTGCACGGCCTGGCGCAGCAGCACCGCGACGAGATCGAGGCGCGCTGGCCGACGGTGATGCGCCGCGTCGGCGGCTACAACCTGGACATCTTCCATCCGCGCAGCGAGCGGCCCTACACCGCCGATGGCCAGGTCAACCTGGCGCACCTGCTGGTTGGCAGCGAGGGCACGCTGGCCTTCACCCGCAGCCTGACGCTGCAACTGGCGCCCCTGCCGCGCCAGCGCGCGCTGGGCATCGTCAACTTCCCGACCTTCCGCGCCGCCATGGCGGCGGCCCAGCACATCGTGGCCCTGCAGCCCACCGCGGTGGAGCTGGTCGACCGCATCATGATCGAGTTGGCCCGCTCCAACCCGGCCTTCAAGCCGGTGATCGAGACCGCGCTGATCGGCGCGCCGGCGGCCATCCTGCTGGTGGAGTTCTGCGGCGACGAGCGCGCACCCCTGGCGGCCCGGCTGCAGCAGCTGGCCGAGCTGATGGCCGACCACGGCCTGCCCGGCAGCGTGGTGGCCATGCCCGACGAGGCGGTGCAGAAGGCGCTGTGGGAGGTGCGCAAGTCGGGCCTGAACATCATGATGAGCCTGAAGGGCGACGGCAAGCCCGTGAGCTTCATCGAGGACTGCGCCGTGCCGCTGGCCCACCTGGCCGACTACACCGACGCCCTGACCGAGGTCTTCGAGCGCCATGGCACGCACGGCACCTGGTATGCCCATGCGTCGGTGGGCACGCTGCATGTGCGCCCGATCCTGGACCTGCGCCGCGACGGACCCGCCGGTGGCGCGGCGCGAATGCGCGCCATCGCCGAGGAGGCCGCCGTGCTGGTGCGCCGCTTCAAGGGCGCCTACAGCGGCGAGCATGGCGACGGGCTGTGCCGCGGCGAGTGGATCGCCTGGCAGTTCGGCCCGGCGCTGAACGACGCCTTCCGGGCCATCAAGCGCGCGCTGGACCCGCAGGGGCTGTTCAACCCCGGCAAGATCATCGACCCGCCGCGCATGGACGACGCGGCGCTGTTCCGCTTTCCACCACCGTCGGCGCCAAACGCCTACCGGCGCATACCGATCACGCCGGCGCTGGACTGGTCGGCCTGGAACGTGCAGAACGACCCGCGCACCGAGGCCGTCGGCGCCCCCGGCACCGGCGGCGACGTCACGGGTGGCCTGGCGGCGGCGGTGGAGATGTGCAACCACAACGGCCACTGCCGCAAGTTCGACGCCGGCACCATGTGCCCGAGCTGGCGCGTCACCGGCGAGGAGCAGCACCTGACGCGCGGGCGCGCCAACACGCTGCGCCTGGCGCTGAGCGGCCAGCTCGGCACCGAGCGGCTGGACGGCGAGGCGGTGCGCGCGGCGCTGGACCTGTGCGTCGGCTGCAAGGGCTGCAAGCGCGAGTGCCCCACCGGCGTGGACATGGCGCGCATGAAGATCGAGGCCACCGCGCAGTACAAGGCGCGGCATGGGTACACGCTGCGCGACCGGCTGATCGCGCACCTGCCGGACTATGCCGGGGCCTTGTCGGCCATGCCCTGGCTGCCCAACCTGCGCGATTCGCTGCCCGGCGCCGCTGCCCTGAGCGAGCGCTGGCTGGGCCTGAGTGCGCAGCGCACGCTGCCGCGCTGGCGCCGCGACACGTTCTGGCGCCAGCCGCTGGCGCCGGGCGAGGACACGGCCGATGCCGCGCTCGCCGCGGCCAGCGCCGGCGGCCGCGCGGCGGTTCTGCTGGTGGACACCTTCAACGGCATCTTCGAGACTGAGAACGCCGTGGCCGCGGCTGCGGTGCTGCGCGCCGGCGGCTACACGCTGCACGTCCCGCGCCGCGGCAGCGCGCCCGACGCCGACGGCCGGCCACTGTGCTGCGGCCGCACCTTCCTGGCCGCCGGCATGGTGGACGCGGCACGGCAACGGTTGCGCCAGCTGGTGCAGACACTGGCGCCGCTGGCGCGGGCCGGCATCGCCATCGTCGGGCTGGAGCCGTCATGCCTGCTGACGCTGCGCGACGAGGCCCTGGTGCTGGGCCTGGGCGACGATGCCCAGGCCGTGGCCGCGCAGGCGCTGCTGTTCGAGGAGTTCCTGGCGCGCGAGGCCGCAGTGGGCCGCTTCGCGGCGCGCTTCAAGCCGCTGCAGCAGCCGCTGCTGGTGCACGGCCACTGCCACCAGAAGGCTTTCGATGCCGTGGCGCCGCTGCTGGCCGCGCTGCGGCTGATACCCGGTGCGCAGCCGGCGTTGATCGAAACCTCCTGCTGCGGCATGGCCGGCAGCTTCGGCTACGAGGCGGCCCACCATGCGGTGTCGATGCGCATGGCCGAGGCCACGCTGCTGCCGGCCCTGCGCGCCGCGCCCGACGCCATCGTGGTGGCCGACGGCACCAGCTGCCGCCACCAGATCGCCGATGGCGCGCAGCGCAACGCCGTTCATGCCGCGCGCCTGCTGGCGCAGCAACTGGCGCCGGGCTGACGGCCGCCGGCACCTCAGGACGACTCAGGGCGCCTTTGCGGGGCCGGACATCGCCAGCGCCGCCGAGAACGGATGCCGCAGCCGGCTGACGCCCGCGGCACTCAGGATCGACATGTCGCCGGCATGGACCACGGCCACCAGGGCATGGCCGCGGTGCGAGACCTGCAGGGCAACGGTGCCGGAAAGTTCCACCGATGCGGCATCGAAGGGCTGGCAGCGGTCCAGGTGCCAGTGCACCGTGAAGTCCCGCCCGGGCAGCCGGCGGCCCGGCACCATCGGCCGACCATCGACCTCCACCGCGGTGGCTGGACCGCAGAAGTGGTGCATCGCCACGTCGGTCCAGCGCGGCGGGTCGTCGTCGTCGATCAGCGGCGCCAGCAAGGCGTTCAGGGCGAAGCGGGTGACGAGTTCCACGGCGGTCGCGTCTTCGGCCGCATCGGCACCCAGGGCGGCATGCGGGTCCGCGGGCGGCGACGGCGCCCTGGCCTCGGGTGCGTCCGGCGCGAACCGGTGCACGGCGTGCTGGGCGGCGGCCAGGAGGGTCGCGACGGCGCACGCGCCGGCAAGGGTGGCGCCGATGCGCCAGCGCGTGCGCGACCCGGCCATCCACGACCCTGGCCGGGTCTCGGCGGTGCTGGTGGCCTGGCGATTCCGATCCATGGTGACGTCCCCGGCTGATGTGCGGCCCGATGGCCGCTCCATCCCGAGTACGAGGGCGAGGCGCCCAGGCGGACATCAGGCGCCCTCGTCCGGGCCCTGCTCGCGACAAGGCCGGACTGCGGCCTCAGCGCCGCGACGCCAGCCAGATGGCCGGCAGGATCAGTGCCGCGCCCACGAGGTGGTAGGCCCGGGGCGGCTCGCCCAGCATCAGCCAGCCCAGCAGCGCGGCCCACAGTGGCGCCACGTACATCATCAGCGCACTGCGCGCCACGCCCAGCTCGCGCTGGATGAAGCCGAAGGCCGAGTAGGACAGCGCGCCCGGCAGCAGCGCCGCCGCCGCCCCCAGCAGCAGGCCCTGAGCGGTCAGGCCGGGCGTCGGCTGCAGCCAGGCCTCCAGCAGCGTCAGCGGCAGCAGCAGCACCAGGCCGCCGGCGATGGTGGCCACCAGACGGGCGGCGCCGCCCAGCACCGAACGCCAGCGTGACAGCAGCACCGAATAGGCCACCCAGGACAACGCGGCCAGGACGATCCAGCCGTCGCCGGGCGTGAGACGCAGGTTCAGCAGGTTGGCCGGGTCGCCCCGCGCGATGACGTAGACCACGCCGGCCAGGGCCAGCGCCATGCTGACGCGCTGCGTGCCGCTGAGCCGCTCGCCCAGCAGGCGCACGCCGATGATGGCAATACCCACCGGGCAGGCCGCATAGATCAGGCCGATGTTCAGCGCCGACGTGGTCTGTGCGCCCAGGTAGACGATGGCGCCACAGACCCACATGCCCAGTGCGCCGAGCACCAGCAGGTGCGGCCACTCGGCCCGCCACCAGCCGGCCGGCGCGGCCGCGAAGTCGCGCCAGGCAAACGGCAGCAGCAAGGCGCCGGCCAGGCCCCAGCGCAGGCTGGCCAGCATATGCGGCGCGATCACGCCGTCGGCAGCGCGGGCGATCAGGTAGTTGCTGGACCAGAGCGCCGGCGTCAGCCACAGCAGCGCCACGGCCAGACGGTGGCGTGGGGACATCGACGCGCATTGTGGGTGCGACGGGAAGCGTGCCCTCCGGCAAGCTGCGGATGGAGCGGGGCGCAAAGCGGTGCAAACTTCCGCCCTGACCCCACCGCGCCTCGGCGCTGCCACCGTGTCCGCACCCGCCACCCCACCACCGGCACCACGCTCGCGCTCGTTTGCAGATGCGCCCGAGCAGGCACGCCGCGCCGCCGAGCTGCTGCTGACCCCCAACGCCCTGCTGCCGCTGACGCTGGAGGATGCCGCGGTGGTGGTGACCCACATGCGCCTGGTCAGCTTTGCGGCCGGCACCGTGCTGATGCGCGAGGGCGACCAGAAGAACCTGGACCACATGCTGCTGGTGCTGGACGGCGAAGTCGCCGTCTCGGTGGCCGCCGGCGGTGGTGGCGAGGCGGTGCCGATCTCGGTGATGGGTCCGGGCTCGCTGATCGGCGAGATGGCACTGCTGGACGGCTCGCCCCGCTCCAGCACCTGCATCGCGGTCAGCGCGGTCCAGGCCGCCGGCATGTCGCGCCGCGCGCTGGAGCTGCTGATCGATCGCCACCCCGCCATCGCATCAAGGTTGATGGTGGGCCTGTGCTGCCGCCTGGCCGACCGGCTGCGCGCGATGAGCGACCAGCTGAAGCTGTATGCGTCGATGACGGGTGGCTGACGCCTGCGGGCGTTGCGGCTCAGGCCACGTTCTGCCCGATGCGCCAGAGCACGCCGGACGGGTCGAACAGGCAGAAGTCCCGCATCCGCCAGGGCTGCAGCTCGACATCGGTCACCCGGACGCCATAGGTGGCCGCCACGCCGCTGGCATCGACATGGCGCCGCCAGGCGTCGACGTCCTCGACCAGGATGTGCATCATGAAGTTGTCGGCCAAGACATCGACATAGAAGTCCTGCAGCAGAAAGCTGACCGGGCCGCGGTGGAGATAGGCCACCCCGCCACCCTCGGACGCCAAGGTGAAGCCGAGGTCCTGATAGAAGCGCTTGGACAGTACAAAGTCCCGTGCCGGAACAAAGGCCTTGATCTCGGTGATGCGCAGGTTGTCCATGGGGTAGCGGGCGGTGGTCGTGCCCGGCATCATGCCAACCCTGGCCGCCACGCGCCACAGCCCTCCAGGACGCCATGACCACCACTGCTCGCCATCCCGTCATCCATCTGTCCGACCTGCAACCCGAAGGCCGGCCCGCCGAGTGGGCGCCGCCGCCTGCAGTAGCGGCACGCATCGAGGTGCGCCGCGCGCCCATCGCAGACGCGCTGGGCCTGCGCCTGGTGGGTTGCAACCTCACCGTGGTGCCGCCCGGCAAGGCGGCCTATCCGCACCACAGCCACCTGGCCAATGACGAGCTGTTCGTCATCCTGGAGGGTGTCGGCCAGCTGCGGCTGGGCGATGCGCGGCATGCGCTGCGGGCCGGCGACGTGGTCGGCTGCCCACGCGGCGACGCTTCCACGGCGCACCAGATCATCAACACCGGCGATGCCGACCTGCGCTACCTGTCGATCAGCTCGAAAGTGACGCCGGAGATCTGCGAGTACCCGGATTCGGGCAAGGTGGCGGCGTACTTCATCGACGAGGCCGGCAACGAGTTCGCCCACATTTCCCGCAAGGGCGACGACCGCGACTACTGGGACGGCGAGTAGGGACGGCGCAGGCGGCGAGCGGACCCAGGCGGCCCACCTGCCACGCCTGCACCGCGTGTCCGACCTCAGCGCGGCTTGCCGCCACCGGGGCCGAACAGGCCCAGCCACCAGGCGGCCAGCCGTGCAAACAGCCCCTGCGGCTGCGGCACCGGCGCGGGCGCCGGCGCGGCCGGCGGGTGGCGCTTCTGCAGCTCGGCATTGAAGGCCGCGAAGAAGTCGCCCGCCATCTTCTGCGCCGCCATGTCCACCAGGCGCGAGCCGATCTGCGCGATCTTGCCGCCGACGCTGGCCTGGGCGCTGTAGTGCAGCACCGTGACCTGCGCGCCGGTGCTCTCCAGCCGGATGTCGGCGCTGCCCTTGCCGTGGCCGGCCGCGCCGCCGCTGCCTTCGAATCGCAGTGTGTAGGACTGCGGCGGCTGCAGGTTCTCCAGGGCCAGTTTGCCTTTGAACTTGGCCTTGACCGGGCCGATGGCCGCGGTGATCTGCACCTCGTAGCGGTTGTCGCCGACCGGCGTGATGCTCTCGCAGCCGGCGATGCACTGGCGCAGCAGCTCGATGTCGTTCAGGGCCGCCCAGGCCTGGGCCTGGGTGACGGGCAGGGTCTCTTGTGCGGTCAGTTGCATGGGGTCGGCTGAGGGGGTGCGGTGGGGGTCGCTGCGCTGGCCGCGGCGGCCGGCCGGTGCAGGCGCGGTGGCGCATCATGCCCGGCCAGCAGGCGCACCAGCTGCTCCAGGCTGGCCAGGTTGTGCACCGGCAGGTGGCGGTCCACATGCGGCAGCATGGCCTTGATGCCGCCGGCGCGCGGCTCGAAGCGCGCAAAGCGCAGCAGCGGATTCAGCCACAGCAGGCGGGCGCAGCTCTTGTGCAGGCGCTCCATCTCGAAGCCCAGCGCCGCGGTGTCGCCATGTTCCAGGCCGTCGGTGATCAGCAGCACGGTGGCGCGGCTGTTCAGCACCCGGCGCGCCCACTGGCGGTTGAAGGCTTCCAGGTTGACGGCGATGCGCGTGCCGCCGGACCAGTCCTGCGCGCTGCGCACGGCCTGGGCCACGGCCAGGTCGGGGTCGCGCTGCGTCAGCGCGCGGGTGATGCGGGTGAGCCGGGTGCCGAAGACGAAGCTCTCCACCTGCGGCTGGGCCTGCGACAGCCGGTGCGCAAAGTGCAGCAGCATGCGCGAGTAGCGGCTCATGGAGCCGGAGATGTCGGCCAGCACCAGCAACGGCGGCGGCTTGCGGACCGGCTCGCGCCAGCGCAGGCCCAGCAGCTCCCCACCACTGCGGCCCATGGCCGCGAGCGTGGCGCGGGCGTCCAGCCGGCCCGGCCGCAGGGCGCGGGTCTGGCGCCGCGTCGGCAGCCGAGGCAGCGCGGCGCGCAACAGCGGCAGCAACTTGAGCGCGGCGCGCCACTCGTCGTTGCTCATGCTGTCGAAGTCGGCCTGGTACAGCCGCTCGCGGCCGCTGAAGGTCAGCTCGGCGTCGACCTCGATGGACGGCGGCGGCTCCTGCGGCGGCGCGCCGGGCGGCTGCGGATACATCGCCTCGGCCAGGCGCTGATGATCCTGCAGGGCCGGCGGCGGCGGCGCGGCCACAGCGGCCTTGGGCAGCAGCAGCGCGCGCATGCGGCCCTCCAGGTCCGGGTCGCGCCAGAACAGGTCGAAGGCCGCGTCAAACAGCTCGCGGTGCTCGGCGCGGCTGATCAGGCACGACGCCAGCACCGCATGGAACTCCTCGCGCGACGCCAGCCCCGCCACCCGCAGGGCGCGCTGCGCCAGCGCAATGCGGTCGGTGCCCACCGGCAGGCCGGCGCTGCGCAGCACCCGGCCGAAGTGCATCACGTTGTCGGCCAGGCGGCCCGGGGAATTGCGAGCTTGGAGCACCGTCGGTGTGCGATCGGATCAGGCGCAACCAAGCGGCCGCCGCGGAACCGGCTTTGCCGGGCCGCTGGCGGCGCGAAGCACCTCGTAGGGT
>JBJXHB010000269.1:0-12875 GCA_046160725.1 Aquabacterium sp. | reverse complement strand
CCATGATCTCGGCCAGTGGCGCGTACTGCAGGTTGGTCAGCCGGGTACCCGGCTCGTCGTCCCGAAGGCCGGGCAGAAACAGATTCCACAGGCCGGCCTCACGTGCGCGGGCCTTCAGCGGCTCGATGACGTCCAGGGGCACTTGTCCGGCCCCGGACTGCCGGAACCAGGCCGGATGGGACGGCAGCACATGCCGGTCCATGAAGGTGCGCAGGCTGCGCTGCATCTCCTGGTCGTCGTGGTGGAACTCGAAGTCCATGGTGTGGTCCTGTCGGCATGCGCGCTTGGCGCGGTGCGCGGATCGTCTCCGCCGCGACATCCGTGCAGCGTCGCCGGCGCGACGCCATCGATCTCGATGCGGCCGTGGCTTGATACAACGCAAAGTGGGGGACCGGTGGCGAGATGCGGGACGGCCCGACACGGCGGCATCGCAGAATGATCCGATGAACCTCTCCCATCCCTTTGACATGACCGGCAAGGTCGCGCTGGTCACGGGCGGCAGCCGTGGCCTGGGCCTGCAGATGGTCCGCGCGTTTGCCACCCACGGCGCCGATTGCATCATCGCCAGCCGCAAGCTCGATGCCTGCGAGGCGGCGGCGCAGGAGGTCCGGGCGCTGGGCCGTCGCGCACTGGCCGTGGCCTGCAACGCCGGCCGCTGGGCTGACGTCGATGCGCTGATTGACGTTGCCTATGCCACCTTCGGGCGCGTCGACATCCTGGTCAACAACGCCGGGCTGTCGCCGCTGGCGCCGTCGTCACACGAGACCGAGGAGGCGCTGTTCGACAAGGTGCTGGCGCTCAACTTCAAGGGGCCCTTCCGCCTGGCCGCGCGCGTGGCGGCACGGATGAAGGCAGCGGGCGGCGGCTGCATCATCAATGTCAGCAGCACGGCGGCCCTGCACCCGGTGGTCAACGCGGTGCCGTATGCCGGCGCCAAGGCGGCGCTCAATGCCATGACGGCTTGCTTCGCGGCGGAGTACGGCCCCGAGGTGCGTGTGAACGCGCTGGTGCCGGGGCCCTTCCTGACCGACATCTCGAAAGCATGGCCGGCGTCGATGCGCGAAAGCTTTGACAACGCGTTGGGGCGGCCCGGCCGTCCGGAGGAGATCGTCACCGCAGCGCTGTACCTGGCCAGCCCGGCGTCCAGCTTCACCACCGGCAGCCTGGTGCGCTGCGACGGCGGCATAGGCTGATTTCGTTTCCCTCAGCCGGCCACGAAATCCTTCCAGGTCGTGGCGAGGTAGTGCACGAACGGTGGTGACACCGCCTGCGCTGCCAGCCAGTCGCGGCTGACCGGCCGCGCTACCGCTTGAAAGGCCAGATCCGCCAGCGCCAGCCGCGCGAAGTCCGCATGCAGGATGGCGCCACGGCCGACCAGCACGAAGTCGGCGCCGCGGTCCAGGCAGGCCTGCGCCGTGGCGGTGTCGAGGATGCGGCCGGCCACGCCCATGCAGGCCGGCCCGCGCGGGATGTCGGTGAACCAGTCGATCAGTGGGCGGCCGGCAAGGGCCGGGTCGGCGGGCTCCTTGAACACGTTCCACAACGACCAGTCCAGGTAGTCCACCCGGCCTTCACTCATCACACGCTCGGCATAGCGGCGGGATTCGGCAATGGCCAGGCCGCCCTTTTCAGGCGACAGCCGCAGGCCGATCTGGAAGCCCGCCGGTGTGCGTGCCCGGATGCCGGCCAGGATCTCGTCAAGGACGCGGACCCGGTTGTCGAAGGGGCCGCCGTAGCGATCCGCGCGCTGGTTGCGATCAACATCCTGGAACTGCGCCAGCAGGTAGCCATGGGCGCCATGAACCTCGACACCGTCGAAGCCGGCTGTCGCGCCGCGCACCGCGGCGGCGATGAAATCCTCGACCAAGGCCTCCACCTCGCCGGTGTCCATCACCCTGCACCCGCTGGCCTCATCCGGCCATGGCGATACCCGCGGCCGCCCACCGGTCAGCGCCGGGTCGGCACGCCATCCGGAGTGCTGGATCTGCAGCGACGACACCCCACCGGCCGCGCGGATGCCGTCGGCCAGCCGGCGCAGCCCGGGCAGGTGGGCGTCGGACCAGGCGCCCAACTGGCCCGGGAATCCCTGGCCCGCTGGATGCACATGGGCCGCGCAGGTCATGGTCAGGCCGAAGCCGCCCTCGGCGCGGCGCATCAGCCAGTGGTACTCGTCCTCGCCCAGCGTGCCATCGGCATGGCTCTGCCAGTTGGTCAACGGCGCCAGCCAGATCCGGTTGCCGATGGCCGGGCCGCGCGGCATCGGCAGCGGGTCGGCCAGCCGCGGTGCCATGGCGGGTTTAGACCCGCTCGATGATGATGGCCGGCGCCATGCCACCGGCGGCGCACATGGTGACCAGGCCGCGCTTCAAGTCCCGGCGCTCCAGTTCATCGAGCAGGGTGCCGATCAGCAGTGAGCCCGTGGCGCCGATCGGGTGGCCCAGCGCCATCGCACCACCATTGACGTTGACCCGGTCACGGTCCAGGCCCAGGTCGCGGATGAACTTCTCGGCCACCACGGCAAAGGCCTCGTTGATCTCCCACAGGTCGATGTCCGCCGTGGTCAGGCCGGCCTTGTGCAGCACCTTGCGGGCGGCCGGCACCGGCGCATTGAGCATCAGGGTCGGGCTGTCGCCAACGTTGGCAATCGCCACGATGCGCGCGCGCGCCTTCAGGCCGCGCCGCTTGATGTACCCGGCGGAGGCGATCAAGACCGCACCCGCACCGTCCACCACGCCGGACGAATTGCCGGCATGGTGCACATGCTCGATCTCCAGGTCCGGGTAGACCTTGCGGATCAGGCCCGCATAGGTGTTGCCGAACTCATCCACTGGTATGCGGGCCAGGGCGGTGAAGGCCGGCTTGAGCTGGCTCAGGCCTTCTCGCGTGGTCTGCGGGCGCGGGAACTCCTCGCGGTCCAGCGCCAGGCTGCCGTCCTCGCGGTACACCGGCACCAGGCTGCGGTCGAAGTGTCCGCCGGCGATGGCGGCTGCCGCGCGCTGCTGGCTGAGGAAGGCCAGGTCGTCCAGCGCGGAGCGCGGGATGCCCTCCAGTGTGGCGATGGCGTCGGCGCAGATGCCCTGGTGGCTTTGCGGCACCGCCTCGCGCAGCCGCAGGTTGCCGGCGTCCATCATCGGCGGGCGCGTCGGATCGGCGATGCTGGCGGTGTAGCTCATCATCTCGGTGCCGCCGGCAATCAGCAGGTCCTCGAAGCCGGCCGCCACGCTGGCTGCCGCCATGTTGACCGTGCTGATGCCCGATCCGCAGAAGCGGCTGATGGTGACGCCGCTGGCCCGCTGGTCGTAGCCGGCATCCAGCAGCGCCATGCGGGCCAGGTCCGCACCCTGCTTGCCGACCTGGGTGGAGGTGCCCCAGATGACATCGTCGACCTCGGCCGTGTCCAGCTGGTTGCGCTCGGCGATGGCGCGCAGGACGGTGGCGGCAAGGTGCTGCGGGTGCAGGTCCGCCAGGGCGCCCTTGCCCTGCTTGCCGATGCCGCGCGGTGTGCGGCAGGCATCGATGATGAAGGCGTCGGCCATGGTGGTCTCCGGTGGGTTGATGTCGGCGTTGCGGACAGGTCTCAGGCACGCATGGCGGACAGGATCTCCTGCGAGCCTGTGGCCAGCATGCGGGTGTCGCTGCTCACGGTGACGAACGAATACCCCATCGCGATGCGCTGGCGCGCGGCGGCCGGTACGCCGTTGTGGATGCCCGCCTTGACGCCATGGGCCTTGGCTCGGTCGACGATGTGGGCGATGGCATCGGCCGTCTTGGGGTCGGGTCGGTCCATGTTGGGCTGGGCGCCCAGCGACAAGGCCAGGTCGGACGGGCCGACGTAGATGGCGTCCAGGCCCTCCACCGACAGGATGGCGTCAAGGTTGTCCAGCGCCTGAGCGGTTTCGATCATCGCAAAGCGGACGATGGCCGCATCGGCCTCCGTGTTGTAGCCCGCCCCGCCGTACATCGCCGCCCGTATCGGCCCGAAGCTGCGCGTGCCGCGCGGCGCATAGGTGGTGTAGGCCACGAAGCGCTGGGCCTCCTCGCGCGTGTTGACCATCGGACAGATGACGCCATAGGCGCCGGCGTCCAGCACCTTCATCACGATGCCCGGTTCCAGCCAGGGCACCCGAACGATGGGCACGGTCTCGGTGGTGCTGATGCCCTGCAGCATGCCGAGCATGTCGGGATAGTCGACCACGCCGTGTTGCAGGTCGATGGTCAGGGTGTCCCAGCCCTGCTGGGCCATCACCTCGGCACAGAAGGCGTCCGGGATCGACAGCCAACCGTTCACGGCGGCACGGCCTTCGGTCCAGATCTGACGCAAGCGGTTCGGTCTCATGTCGGGTCCCTTCAGTAAGACGTGCGGTCTTGAAGGTCCATTGTGGGCGCGCACCGGGCGATGACCGGCTCGCCGGATGGGATTTCCCACAGCGTACGGGCAGGCTGGGCAGCGAAGGGTGCAGCACATGGTTCGTGCTTCCGTGAAAACCCGAACCGTTGCTTAATTCTGTAGACGCTAATATTCGGCTTCACGAATATCTGTGCCGGCCGCCAGCCCGGTACGGCGACCAGGAGCAGGTGTGGCTACAGATGGCGGACAGACCGGGCGTCTGATCAAGGCTCCTGAGAGTTTTCTCGACGCACAGGGCGTGCGCCGGGTCTTCCAGGAGGGGCGAGCCGGCCGCCGTGACTTCATCCGGTCAGCCTTTGCCATCGCCGCGGCGGGTACGGCCGCCGCTGCCGGCGCCACGTCGAACCCGGTCGGCGCCGATGGTGGCGACCCGAACATCCTGATCCTGCCGGACCACACCAAGGGCCTGGGTCAACCGGTCGTCACCGACGGCTACGGCAAGCCGTCGAAGTACGAGGCCAATGTGCAGCGCCGGCAGAGCCCGGGCCTGACCCAGACGACCCAGGCGTCGGTGTCGTTCGCGCCGCTGCAGTCGCTGTTCGGCATCGTCACGCCGTCCGGGCTGCACTTCGAGCGCCATCACCAGGGCTGGTGGGACGTCGATCCGTCGCGCCACCGCCTGATGATCAACGGCTCGGACGAGCGCATCGTGCGCTCGCCCAAGGTGTTCACCATGGATGAGCTGATGCGCCTGCCTTCCGTCAGCCGTTTTCACTTCATCGAATGCGGCGCCAACACCGGCATGGAATGGGGCAATGTCGCCGTGCCCACCTGCCAGTATTCCCACGGCATGCTGAGCTGCAGCGAGTTCACCGGCGTGCCACTGAAGGTGCTGCTGGAGATGGCCGGGGTCGACGCGCGCCGCGGCCGCTACGTGCTGGCAGAAGGCGCCGACGGTTCGTCGATGACGCGCACGGTCCCGATGGAACTGGTCGAGAGCGGCGAGGTCATCGTCGCTTATGGCCAGAACGGCGAGATGCTGCGCCCCGAGAACGGCTACCCGCTGCGTCTCGTGGTGCCGGGCGTCCAGGGTGTCAGCTGGGTCAAGTACCTGCGGCGCATCGAAGTCGGCGACCAGCCCTATGGTGCCAAGGATGAGGTGCTGCACTATGTCGACCTGATGCCGGATGGCCGCCACCGGCAGTACAGCAGCGTTCAGGAGTGCAAGAGCGTCGTCACCACGCCGTCAGGCGGCCAGTTGCTGCTGGACAAGGGCTTCTACAACATCACCGGCCTGGCCTGGTCGGGCCGCGGCAAGGTGCGGCGGGTCGATGTCTCGGTGGACGGCGGGCGCAACTGGCGGACCGCGCGGCTGGAGACGCCGGTGCTGTCCAAGTGCCTGACCCGGTTCAACATCGACTGGGTCTGGGACGGCCGGCCAGCCATGATCCAGAGCCGCGCCATCGACGACACCGGCTATGTGCAACCCACCTATCGGCAGTTGCGGGCGGTGCGCGGCTCGCGGTCTATTTATCACAACAACGCGGTGCAGACCTGGCTGGTCCAGGACAGCGGCGAGGTCAAGAATGTCCAGCTGTCCTGATCGAGGCCTGCGTCGGGTTCGCGCGGCCCTGGTGGCCCTTTCCGGTCTCGCCTGCGCCGTCCTGGTGTCGGCGCAGACGACGCGCTATCCGAACGTCGGCCGGGATGCGACGCCGCGCGAGATCGCGGCGTGGGACATCGACGTGCGGCCCGACTTCAAGGGCCTGCCCAAGGGCAGCGGCTCGGTGGCGCGCGGCATGGACGTGTGGGATGCCAAGTGCGCGTCCTGCCATGGTGTGTTCGGCGAGAGCAACGAAGTCTTTCATCCCATCGTCGGCGGCACGACCGCCAAGGACATCGAGACCGGCCGTGTCGCCAGGCTCACGGAAGCGGGCTACCCCGGACGTACGACGCTGATGAAGCTGGCGTCGGTATCGGCGCTGTGGGACTACATCAACCGGGCCATGCCATGGACGCAGCCGAAGTCGCTGAGCGTCGAGGAGGTCTATGCCGTCACCGCCTATGTGCTCAACCTGGGTGGTGTGGTGCCGGACGACTTCACCCTCTCGGACCGCAACATCGCCCAGGTGCAGACGCGCCTGCCCAACCGCAACGGCATGACGGTCGACCATGCGCTGTGGCCGGGCCGTGGTTTCGGCCAAGCGCGGCCTGACGTGCGGGCCATTGCCTGCATGGCCAACTGTGAGGTCGATGCTGCGTTGGGGTCCTTCCTGCCGGACCATGCCAGGGACGCGCACGGCAACCTGGCCGAGCAGAACCGGGCTGTCGGCGCACAGAAGGGGGCGGACACCACCCGGCCGGCGGCCCGCAGCGCGGCGGCGACAGCGGCGGTGACCGCCGCGCCGGCGGCATCGCCAACCCCATCGCTGGCTGCAACGCCCGCCGCTGCCGCCACGGGCATGAGCGCGGCCGCGGCCCAGGCCTTGCTGAACAAGCATGCCTGCGTTGCCTGCCACGGCATGGAGACCAAGCTGGTCGGCCCCGGCTTCCGGGAGGTCGCCCGTAAAGTTGCCGGACGCCCGGACGCGGCGGCCTACCTGGCCGGCCGGATCAAGGCCGGAGGTTCCGGTGCCTGGGGGGCGGTGCCCATGCCGCCCCAGACCCTGCCCGAGTCCGATGCCAAGGCCATCGCGCAGTGGCTGGCCGATGGCATGAAGCGCTGACCCTTCATGGTCGCCGGCGGCACGGCCCGAGGCGACCGCCCCAAGACCCACCTGACGGACGGGACTGGTGCACATCCCGATCACGCCTTACCCTCGATCCTCGTAGCATGCCGACTGAAGCAAGGAGAACCTGATGCAGAACCGACGTGACGTGATGACCCAATCGGCCAAAGTGGCCGCCATGCTGGCCGCGGCCGGCCTGCTGCCCGCCGTGGCGCAGGCCCAAGCCAGTGGCTACAACACCGCCGCCTTTGCGGCCAAGACCATCCCGGAGATGACCAAGGCGCTGGGCGTCGGCGCCCCGGTCGAGAGCAAGGACGTCACCGTGACCGGCCCGGATATTGCCGAGAACGGCGCCGTCGTGCCGGTGGGTGCGTCATCGACGCTGCCAGGCGTCAAGCGGCTGCTGATCCTGGTCGAGAAGAACCCGGCCATGCTGGCAGCGATGTTCGACGTCACGGACAGCGTCGACGCGGCGTTCTCCACCCGGGTCAAGATGGGCCAGTCCTCCGATGTCTATGCCGTCGCGATGATGGCCGACGGCAAGGTCCTGTACGCCAAGAAGGAAGTCAAGGTCACCCTTGGCGGCTGCGGCGGCTGACCGCCACCTTCATCCTTTCCGTATCCATTCCCTCCAGGAGAAACATCCATGGCAGATCCGATGCGCATCCGCGCCCAGATGGCCGGCGACAAGGCCACGGTCCGCGTCCTCATGGCCCACGAGATGGAAACCGGGCAGCGCAGGGACGCGGCCGGCAAGACCATTCCCGCCTGGTTCATCCAGGACGTGGTCGCGCAACACAACGGCAAGACCGTCATGACGGCCCAGTGGGGCCCGGCGGTGTCCAAGAACCCGTTCCTTCAGTTCAGCGTCAAGGGCGCCAAGGCCGGCGACAAGGTCAGCGTCACCTGGGTCGACAACAAAGGTGAGAAGCGCACCGACGAGGCGACCGTTTCCTGAGGCGGAGTTTGCCGCCGCAGTCCGGCGTCGAAGGACGCCGTGATGTGCATGACCCTTCCGGCGCAGACCGGATCAAACGACAAGAGGAGACCATGACACCACGTTGGGTACGCACTGCCACCGCCATCATGGGCGCGTTGGCCAGCCTGGGGGCGGCGTCCGCGCTGGCCCAGACCAAGTCCGCCGCGGACGGCATCGCCGAGTACCGCAAGATGCTCGAGGACGGCAACCCGGCCGAGTTGTTCGAGGCCAAGGGCGAGAGCCTGTGGAAGACCAAGCGCGGGCCCAAGGCGGCATCGATGGAGCAGTGCGACCTGGGCAAGGGCCCCGGCGTCGTCAAGGGTGCCTTTGTCGAGCTGCCGCGCTACTTCGCCGACACCCGCCGGGTGCAGGACCTGGAGTCGCGGCTGCTGACCTGCATGGAGACGCTGCAGGGCCTGAACGCCGCCGAGATCGCCGCCACGCCCTTTGGCCGTGGTGAGCAGCGCAACATGGAGTCCCTGGTGGCCTGGATCTCCGCCGCCTCGCGCGGCCTGCGCTTCAACCTGCCGCAGGGTCACGCCGAGGAGCGGACCATGCGCGAGCTCGGCCAGCGGGCCTTCTTCATGCGCGCGGGCACGCATGACTTCGCCTGCGCGTCATGCCATGCCGAGGACGGCAAGCGCATCCGCCTGCAGGACCTGCCCAACTTGACCAAGAACCCCGGCGACGGCGTCGGCTTCGCGGCCTGGCCCGCCTACCGGGTCAGCAGCGGCGAGCTGTGGGGCATGCAGCGGCGGCTCAACGACTGCTACCGCCAGCAGCGCTTCCCGTTCCCGGGCTTCGGCTCGGACGTGACCATCGCGCTTGCGGTGTACATGGGTGTCAATGCCAAGGGTGCCGAGTCCATCGCCCCGTCGATCAAGCGCTGAGGGGCTGACCATGCACACAACGACCAAAGCAACCTGGCTGGCCTTGGCCGCGCTGGCGCTGGCCGGCCTGGCCGGCTGTGCGGCGCTCGAGCCGAAGCCGGACTACGACGCGCTGGCCGCGGCCATGTACAAGAGCTCGTTCCGCGACCAGGGCATCGCCAAGGTCGACCGGTTGCAGCAGGACGCGTCCAATGCCGAGTGCTCGGCCTCCGAGGGCAAGCCGTTGTCCGAGGCACGCACCAAGGCCATCGAGGCCGCCAACCTGGCGACCGTCAAGATGCCATCTGACGGCCGATTCATCGGCAACTGGCGGGCCGGCGAGACCCTGGCCCAGAACGGCCGCGGCATGACATGGACCGATCCGTCGGCGGCACCGGCGGCCAATGGCGGCAACTGCTACAACTGCCACCAGATCAGCAAGGCCGAGGTTTCGTTCGGCACCATCGGCCCCAGCCTCTACAACTACGGCAAGTTGCGCGGCGTCACCGACCCGGCCAGCCCGGCCTCGCGCGCCATCGTCGAGTACACCTGGGGCAAGCTGTACAACGCCAAGGCCTACAGCGCCTGTTCCGATATGCCGCGCTTCGGCCACACCGGCATGCTGGACGAGACCCAGTTGAAGAACCTGATGGCCTTGTTGCTGGACCCGGCTTCGCCGGTCAATCAGTAGCCGGCCTGGCTGGGTCGACAGCAGAGCCCGCCAGCGTGCGGGCTCTTTTCCGGGCTCGATATCACTGATTGCTGAATCATGAATCTATCCAAGCGCGAGTTCATGCAGGTGCTGGGGGCGGCGTCGGCGGCCGGTCTGGCGCTCGGGCGGCATGCCGAGGCCGACGCGGCGGACGCCCAGCGCGGCCTGTACGACATGCCGCGCTTCGGCAACGTCTCGTTCCTGCACATGACGGACTGCCATGCGCAGCTCAAGCCGATCTACTTCCGCGAGCCCAGCGTCAACCTCGGCCTGGGCACCATGCAAGGCCAGCCGCCCCACCTGGTGGGCGCCTCGCTGCTGAAGCACGCCGGCATCGCGGCCGGCAGCCCGCTGGCCCACGGCTACACCTACCTGGACTTCGAGCGCGCGGCCCGGCGCTATGGCCGGGTCGGCGGCTTTGCCCACCTCGCGTCGCTGGTCAAGCAATTGCGGGCCACCCGTCCCGGCGCGCTGCTGCTGGACGGCGGCGACACCTGGCAGGGCTCGGCCACGTCCCTGTGGACCAACGCACAGGACATGGTGGACGCCTGCAAGCTGCTGGGCGTGGACGTGATGACCGGCCACTGGGAGTTCACCTATGGCATGGAACGCGTCAAGGAGATCGTCGACAAGGAATTCAAGGGCCGGGTCGACTTCGTGGCGCAGAACATCAAGACCCAGGATTTCGGCGACCCGGTGTTCAAGCCCTATGTGATGCGCGAGATCAACGGCGTGCCCTGCGCCGTCGTGGGGCAGGCCTTCCCGTACACGCCGATTGCCAACCCGCGCCACCTGGTCGCCGATTGGAGCTTCGGCATCCAGGACGACAACCTGCAGCTGGTCGTCGACGAGGCCCGGGCCAAGGGTGCGCAGGTCGTCGTGCTGCTTTCGCACAACGGCATGGACGTCGACCTGAAGCTGGCCACGCGGGTGCGGGGCATCGACGCCATCTTCGGCGGCCATACCCATGACGGCGTGCCGTTGGCGGTGCCGGTGCGCAATGCCGGCGGCACCACGTTGGTGACCAACGCCGGCAGCAACAGCAAGTTCCTCGGTGTCATGGACTTCGACGTCAAGGGTGGCCGGGTGGCGGACTTTCGCTACCGGCTGCTGCCGGTGTTCGCCAACCAGATCAAGCCCGACGCCGACATGGACGCCCTGGTGCGCAGGGTCCGGGCGCCGTATGAGGCCCGGCTCGCGGAGAAGCTGGCGGTGACCGAGGGCCTGCTGTACCGGCGCGGCAACTTCAACGGCAGCTGGGACCAGCTGATCTGCGACGCGCTGATGGACACGCAGGGTGCGCAGATCGCCTTCTCCCCCGGGTTCCGCTGGGGCACGTCGCTGTTGCCCGGGGACACCATCACGCGCGAGCTGATGATGGACCAGCTGGCCATCACCTATCCCCATGCGACGCTGACCGACATGACCGGCGAGACCATCAAGGCCGTGCTCGAGGATGTCGCCGACAACCTGTTCAATCCGGACCCGTACTACCAGCAGGGCGGCGACATGGTGCGCGTCGGCGGCTTGACCTACACCTGCACGCCGGGCGAGAAGATGGGTTCGCGCATCGGCGACATGCGCCTGGGCGGCAAGCCGGTCGAAGCCGACAAGACCTACAAGGTGGCCGGCTGGGCACCGGTGGCCGAGGATGCGGGCAAGGCGCCGGGCGTCAAGCCGGTCTGGGATCATGTGGAGGCGTGGCTGAAGTCGCAGGGTGGCCGCGTCAAGGCTCGCAGTGTGAACACGCCGCGCCTGGTCGGCGTGCAGGGCAACCCCGGCCTGGCCGGCTAGCCAGTGGTCCGATGGCGTTGCCCCCGGGTGCGGTGGCTCGCCTGCGTGCGATCTCGGCACCGGCATCCTGAACCATGACGAAAGGACGGCCATGAAGGCCCATCTGCGCCATGCCCTGAACCTGCTGCTGCTGCTGGCAACGGCCTCGACCCAGGCCGACGACATGGCCCGCGCCGAGGAGATCGTGCAGGGTCGCTGCTTCATCTGCCACGGCGCTGCGGGCGAAAGCTCAAGCCCCGTGTTTCCGCGACTGGCCGGCTAGAACGCCGGCTATGTCGAGCGCCAGCTGGCCGACTACAAGAGCGGCCGGCGCAAGAGCAGCGCCATGCAGCCGATGGTGGAGGAACTCAGCCCGGCGGACATGAAGGCGCTGGGCGCCTGGTTCGCCAGCCGGCCGACCCAGGGGCATCCGGTGGCGGACACCGACCTGGCCGGCGTCGGGCGTTTCGTCTACTTCCGCGGCAATCCTTTCACCGGCGTTGCCGCATGTGCCAGTTGCCATGGCAACGATGCCCATGGGTCAGCCAGCCTGCCACGCCTGGCCGGACAGCATCCGCAATACACCGAGAACCAGATCAAGCTGTTCAACAAGCGCGAGCGCACCAACGACAACGCCGTGATGCATGCCATCGCCACCAAGCTGAGCGAGCTGGAGGTCAAGGCGGTGTCGGCCTACCTCGCCGGGCAGAAATAGGAACCCGGCCGACGCACATGAAGAAGGCCCGCCGAGGCGGGCCTTCTGGACCGCGCCGGCATCGCCGGCGCCACAGGCCGCCGCATCAGGCGGCGGCCAGCATATCGTCCCAGATGTTCTGGGCCCAGGACAGGGCGTACCGACCCTCGATCTGATTGGCCGCTGCAGACACGCCGCCCGAGCCCGGCACCGCCTTGAAGGTCTTGTCGGCCGAGTCGTACTGGTGCACCGATGCCACATGGATGACATCGCGCGCCGTGACGAAGCTGTAGCAGGTGTTCATCACCACGGGTGTGGTGCTGACCGGCTCGCCCTTGAGCAGTTGCACGATGGCCGCCGCTGCCACCTTGGCATGCTGGTTGGCCATGTGGCCGGACTTGGGCATGCCCGGTGCCGAGAACGTGGCATCGCCCAGCACATGGATGCCAGGCACTGCAGTCGACTCCATGGTCAGCCAGTTCACGCCGGCCCAGCGGTTGTTGGCATTGAGCAGCCCCGTGCTGCGCGCGATGTCGCCGGCCCGTTGCGGCGGGATGACATTGAGCACGTCGGCGCGGATGTCCTCGAACTCCATCTTCGCGACCGAGCCGGACACCTCCTTGATCTCGGAGTTCGCCCGGTACTCCAGGATGCCGCTGTAGTGGTCCTTGAAGGCCTTCTCGAACAGCGCCTTCTTGGACTGCACCTCCGGGTTGGCGTCCAGCACAAGCAGCTTGCTGCGCGGCTTGGCCACCTTCAGGTAGCTTGCCA
>JBJXHB010000268.1:0-2835 GCA_046160725.1 Aquabacterium sp. | reverse complement strand
GCACATGCCTGAGCGAAGCTCGCTTCAGCGAGCGCAGCGAGTTGTGCCGCGGGGCCACGGGGCTGAGGATCGCAGGGCACCCGGACCGCAGGGCCGGGCGCCGGACTCTGGCCGCCAAGCCCGCCGGCCCGGGCCTTGCCACGCCTATGCGTCAAGGTCGGGGCTTCACAATTGCCCGTCCATGGCCGCAACGAGCCTGTATCAGCCCAGCCGGTGCCAGTCGGCCAGGACGCTCATGCCGTTGTCCCAGCCCGAGGTGGGGGCCACCAGGCGGTTGGCGGTGGCCGAGACGGCGTAGCGGAACATCAGCGGTATCAGGTAGCCGTCGCCGCACACCAGGTCGTTCATGCGGATGAACAGGGTCGCGCGCCGGGCCGGGTCCAGCTCGGCGGCGGCCGCCTGGTACAGACGGTCGTACTCGTCGCTGCGCCAGCGCATGGCATTGCGGCCCTGCCACTTGTTGGCCTTGCGGGCCACCTCCCAGCTGGCACAGCGGTCCATGAAGCGGCCCGGGTCGGGAGGCCCCATGGTGGAGGAGAACATCTGCATGTCGGCCTGGAAGCGGCTGAGCGTGTCCGGGTTGCCGGCGTCGCCGGAGAAGAAGACGGCCGAGGTGACGGCCTTCAGCTCCAGGTCGATGCCGGCGCGCTGGCAGGCGGACTTGATCACCGTCTGGGCCTTCTGACGCGCGCCGTTGACCGAGGTCTGGAACAGCAGCTTCAACCGCCGGCCGTCCTTCTGGCGCACGCCGTCGCCGGCCTTCTTCCAGCCTGCCGCCTCCAGCACCGCGGCGGCCTTGTCGGGGTTGAACTCGGGCTTGAGGTTGGGGCTGCGAAAGCGCGCCGGGTTGTGCACGATGTTGGCCGTGCTCACCGCCGTGCGGCCGTAGATGTGCGCCTGGATGCCCGCGCGGTCGACGCACAGCGCCAGCGCCTGGCGCACCGCCGGGTCGCGCAGCAGCGGGTGGCGCGTGTCGGGGTGCGAGCGCTCGCCGTCGACCTCGGTGTCGGGGTCGCTGAAGTTCAGCTGGATGAACTCCATCGTGCCGCCGGCCGCGAAGTGGACCTGGCCTTTGCCGCCGGTCTCCAGGCGCTTGAGCAGGTCGTCCTCGACCTGCAGCGTCCAGCCGAAATCGAACTCGCCGGTCTGCAGCACCGCGCGCGCGGCCGAGACCGCGTCACCGCCGCCCTTGATCTCGATGCGGTCGAAGTGCGGGCGGTTCGCGGCGTGGTAGTCGGGGTTGAGCGTGCCGGTGAGCAGGTCGCCGGGCTTGAACTCGGCGATGCGGTACGGGCCGGTGCCCACGGGCCGGTTGTTGGCCGGCGCCTCGCGCGACGCCGCGCCGCTGAACGGCGCGAACACATGGCGCGGGATGAGCGAGCCGATGCAGTAGGGCGTGGCCCAGAAGGGCGAAGGCTCCGGGTACTCCACGCGCACGGTGAGGCTGTCGACCTTGACCAGCTTGAGATGCCGCCAGCTGCCGCTGGTGGTGGCCGCCGTGGCCGGGTCGCTGGCATAGGCGGCGTTGAAGAGCACGTCGTCGGCGGTGAAGGGTTGGCCGTCATGCCACTTCACGCCCGGCTTCAGCCGCCAGGTGACGCTGCGGCCGTCCCGGGCCACGCCGCCGTTGCCGAGGCTGGGCACCTCGGCGGCCAGCACCGGGCGCAGCTCGCCGTCGTTGTCCCAGCGGGCCAGCGGCTCGTAGAACACCCGCGCGCCATCCGCGTCCTTGGTGCCGACGGCAAAGTGCGGATTGAGCAGCGTCGGGCCCTGCCACATCAGCACGCGCAACAGGCCGCCCCCACCGCGCCGGGTCGGCCGGTAGACCGGCTCGGTCTGTGCCATTGCACGGGCCGGCAGCAGCACCGACGACACCGCCGGGCCCAGGCCCAGCGCGGCCAGGCGGGCCATGACGTCACGGCGCGACAGACTGCCCTGGCGGACCCGCTCCACCAACTGATGAAGGCCGTCTTGTTGCATGGTCAGGTGCCTTCCGTTGCGCCTTCGGCGCGGGCCGTCCGGGCCGTCCGGGCCCAGGGGCATGCTAACTGTCACCTCCGGCGCGCCCGGCCGCGTGCAGCCGCTGCCGCAGCTCGTCGCTGGCGGCGCTGTGCTGGTGGGCCTGGCGGCTGGCAGTCTCGTCGGCGTCGCCGGCGGCCAGCCGGTCGATGGCCTGCTTCATGCTGGCGACCACGCCGGGCTCGGTCTCGACCAGGGCCAGTTCATGCTGGCGCACCGCAGCCGCCAGCTCGCCCGGTGGCACCAGCTCCTGCAGGTAGCCGATGCGCAGCAGCTCCTCGGCCTGCAGCGTCATGCCGGTCAGCAGGATGCGCTTGGCCGCGGCCGGACCCAGCCGCTGCGTGAAGCGGCGCAGGCCGCCCGGGTAGTAGTGCAGGCCGATGCGCGCGGCCGGCAGGAACAGGCGGCTGCCCGCAACGCCGATGCGCCAGTCGCAGGCCAGGGCCAGGTCGCAGGCGCCGCCGTAGACGCTGCCGTTGAGCGCGGCCAGTGTGGGCAGCGGGCAGCGCTCGACCTCGTCGCACATCTGCTCGAAGCTGCCGTCCAGGCGGGTCAGGATGGCCTGCAGCGTATAGCCGGAGCAGAAGGTGCGGCTGCCGCTGCCCGTCAGCACCAGCAACCGCACGCCGGGCGTCGCAGCGGCGGTGGCCAGATGACCGCGGATGACCGGGATGTCCTCGGGCGCGATGCGGTTGTGCTGGGACGGCCGGTTGAGCGTGAGGGTGGCGCGGGCGCCGGTGATCTGCAGCAGGGGCGGGCCATCGGCGGGTTCGGTCATGCGCCCCATTCTGCGCGGGGGCCGGGGGCGTCGAGATC
>JBJXHB010000267.1:0-3016 GCA_046160725.1 Aquabacterium sp. | reverse complement strand
GCCGCCCAGGCCGGGGCCAGCAGCAGCGCCGCCGCGGCCCAGCAGCCGAAGCGCCGGCCCGGACGCATCACGCTGCGCGCCGGGGCATGGCGGCCGCCTGCAACGCCTCGCGCACCACCCACAGTCGGTCCTGGCCCCAGGCCGACACGTCGCCGACGCGGAACGATGGCACGCCCCACAGGCCGAGGTCGGCCATCTCGTCGCGGTTGGCCGCGGCCTGGGCGCGCCAGGCCTCGTCTGCCAGCGCGGCGCGCACCTCGGCGGCGCCCAGGCCGGCCCGGTCGGCGATGCGCTGCAGCCCGCGGTCGCTGCCGGCGTCGATGCCCTCTGACCAGACGCCGCGCATGAAGGACAGCAGGAAGTCCGGGCCGCGGCCTTGGGCGTCGGCATGCGCCAGCACCGCCAGGCCGCGCTCGGTGGGGCGGCCGACCGGGTCGTTCAGGCGGCCGAAAGGCACGCCGTGCAGCCGGGCTTCGCGTGCCGCGTCCAGGCTGATGTAGCGCCGCTTGATGGGCGGCACCGGCAGGCCGCGCATCACCATGGGCAGCAGGTAGCGCAGGCGCACCGCCGCGCCGTGGTGCCGGGCCAGGGCCAGGACGCGCGGCGCGGCGATGGCCGAGTAGGGGCTGCGCAGCGAGAAGTAGAAGTCGACAACCGGCGCCCCCGGCTGCAGCGGCGTTGCGGCCGGGCCTTCGGCATCCAGCTCGGGCGCGGCCAGCCAGCCGGGCGCCGTGCCGCGTGCGGCATGCACTTCACGCAGCCGCTGCTCCAGGTGGTGCAGCCGGTCCAGGCCCCAGTACCACTCGCCGCCGTAGTGCAGCGTGGCCCCCAGGTAGTGGCCCAGGCGCTGGCGCAGGGCCTGGCTCTCGGCCAGGTGCGCCTGCACGGCCGCCGGGGCTGCGGGCACGATGCCAGGTGGCGCCGGCAGGGGCTGCCCTTGCCACAGCGCCCGGGACACCTCGCCGGCCAGCTCAGCGAACCGCCCGGTGGGTACGGCGGCCAGCAGCAGCGCCTGGGCCCGGGCAACGGCCTCGGGCGCGGGCTGCCGCCCCGGGTCGACGAACCAAAGCCCCAGGTGCTGCGCCAGCCGGGCCGCATCGACGCGGCTGTAGGCCACCAGCCGGGCGCGGTCCGGCGCCGCAGCGTCCGGCGGCGGGCCCACCATGTGCGGCACCAGGGCGATGTCGTAGCGGGCCAGCAGGTCCTGCAGGCGCGCCGCCATCAGGGCGCAGTAGGGGTCATCGACCTGGTGGAAATAGTCCACGCGGTGCGGCTCGTCGCGCCGCAGGCGTCTGCGTTCAGCCGCTGCGCGCTGGCGCTGCAGCCGCTGCAGCGAGAACAGCCGCTCGGTGATGAGCGGCGTCAACCAGGTCCGGATCGACATGCGGGGGGTGGGGAGTGGCGCGCCCGCGGCGCTCCATGCAGATGTGTCTGGTGCGCGGCAATGTACGGCCTTGATAATCAGCCGCCGGTGCGGGTTTGCGCGGGTGCCGCGGGGGTGCCTGGCAGTGGTGCCCGGCAGGAGGTTGCCGTGCCAGGCCAGGCCAGCCCACGACGCCGGGCCAGCGAGCCCGCTGCGCGCCTGACGCGCGATGACTGGCTGGATGCCGGGTTCAGGGCCGTGGTCGAAGGCGGCTTCGACCAGGTGCGGGTGCTGACGCTGGCCAAGGCCCTGGGCGTCACGCGCGGCAGCTTCTACTGGCACTTTGGCGAGCAGGCCGACCTGGTGCAGGCGCTGGTCCGGCGTTGGCAGGAGCGCCAGCAGGCGGCGGACCGGGCCTTCCGGGCGCAGCAGGGCCAGGACCCGCGGGCCGACATCGAGCGCCTGCTGGACACCGCCCTGGCCCATGCCGGTACCGACCTGGAGCACATGCGGTTCGAGCTGGCGCTGCGCGGGCTGGGCCGGCGCGACCGCGCCGTGGGCCGGGCCCTGCGCGAGGTGGATGGGATGCGCCTGGCGTTGTTCAGCCACGCCTTCGGCCGGCTCACCGACCAGCCTCAGGTGGCGGCGGACCTGGCCGCGCTGTTCTACCTGGCGGTGGTCGGCAGCCACCAGGCGCTGGCACGCCCGGGCAACCCGGCCGGGCTAAAGGACCACCTGCGGCGGCTGATCAGCCAGTACCTGGTGCAGCCCCATGGGCCGGCGCGTCCGGCGCGTTCGGCACGGCGCGTAGGGCGCTGACCACCTGCCGCAGTGAGCGCCGGCCGCCCCGTGTCAGGGCCCGGCGGCGACCCGGACGGTGCGGAAGCCCACATGGCCCGCGCCCAGCGCCGCCTCCTGCGGCTGGCGCGCGCCCGGGCGGTAGCGCATGCAGTAGTTGGGCGCGCACAGATGGGAGCCGCCCTTGATCACGCGGTAGGCGGTATCGGGCTCGGCCGCCTGCCGGGGCGTCCAGGGGTCGGCCGTCAGCTCCCAGGCGTTGCCGATCATGTCGTGCAGGCCGTAGCCGTTGGCCGGGTAGCAGCCCACCGGCGCCAGGCCGGCATGCCCGTCGTCGGCCGTGTCCATCACCGGAAACAGGCCCTGCCAGGTGTTGGCGCCGGCAGGCGCCTGGCGCCCGGGCGTCGCGGATGACGATGCCCCGCCGCGGGCTGCCCATTCCCACTGCGCCTCGGTCGGCAGGCTGCGGCCCTGCCAGCGCGCATAGGCGCGGGCGTCGGCGTCGGTGACCGCCACCACGGGGTGGTTCTCGCGCCCGGCAATGTTGGTGCCGGGCCCGCCGGGCTGGCGCCAGTGGGCACCCGGCACATAGCGCCACCAGGCGCGCAGGTCGGTGGCGGCGGCCACGTCGCGTGGCGGCATGAACACCACGGCACCCGGCAGCAGCAGCTCCGGCGGCAGCCCTGGGTGCTGCGCCGGGTCCAGCGGCTTCTCGGCGTCGGTGACATGGCCGGTCGCCTGGACGAAGGCGGCGAACTGCGCGTTGGTGACCTCGGTGCGGTCCATCCAGAAGCCGGCCACGGTGACGCGGCGCACCGGGCCTTCCTCCGGGTACACGGCATCGCCCATCAGCAG
>JBJXHB010000266.1:0-3594 GCA_046160725.1 Aquabacterium sp. | reverse complement strand
CGGTCGGCCTGTGACAACACGATCACCGCCGCGCTGCCGATGAAGCAGCCATGGGGCTGCAAGGTGTCGAAGTCCAGCGGCACGTCGGCCAGCCGAGCCGGCAGGATGCCGCCGGAGGCGCCGCCGGGCAGGTAGGCATACAGCGTGTGGCCCTCGGCCATGCCGCCGCCATGCTCGTCGACCAGCTCGCGCAGGGTGATGCCGGCCGGCGCCCACTTGACCCCGGGCTTGCGCACCCGGCCACTGAGGCTGAAGCTGCGCCAGCCGCTGCGCCCGTGGCGCCCGGCACCGGCATACCAGGCCGCGCCGCGCTCGACGATGTCGCGCACCCAGTACAGCGTCTCGGCGTTGTGCTCCAGCGTCGGCCGGCCGAACAGCCCGACCTGCGCGATGTAGGGCGGGCGCATGCGCGGCTCGCCACGCCGGCCCTCGATGCTCTCGATCATCGCGGACTCCTCGCCGCAGATGTAGGCACCGGCGCCGCGGCGCAGCTCGATGTGCGGCAGCGCCACCGGCGGCGCCGCGCGCAGCTCGGCCAGCGCCTGCTGCAGCAACGCGCGCAGCTCCGGGTACTCGTCGCGCAGGTACAGGTAGCAGGCGTCGGTGCCGACCACCGCGGCGGCGACCAGGATGCCCTCGAGAAAGCGGTGCGGGTCGCGCTCCAGCCAGTGCCGGTCCTTGAAGGTACCGGGCTCGCCCTCGTCGATATTGATAGCCATCAGGCGCGTGCCGGGCTGGCCGCGCACGATGCGCCATTTGCGCCCGGCCGGAAAGCCGGCGCCGCCCAGGCCGCGCAGGCCGGCGTCGTCCAGGGCCTGGATCACCGCCTCCGGCGCGACGGCACCGCTGGCCAGCGCTGCCGGCAGGGCATACCCGCCGGCCGCGCGATAGGCCTGCAGGTCCGGCGGCGCACCGACCGACAGCGACGGCACGCTGGCCGCCGACGGGTCCGCCAGGTGCGCCACCAGCGCAGCCGGCGACGCCGGCGCCACGGCACGCTGCACCGCGAGGTCCGGGTCGCCCGCGCCATGGCGCCACACCAGCGCCGCCGGTGCCTGCTCGCAGCGGCCCATGCAGGGCGCGGGCAACACGCGCACGCCCTGGGGCTGCAGCGCCTGCCGGGCCTGCTCGAGGACGGCCGGCGCACCGGCCAGGCGGCAGCTCAGGCCGTCGCACACGCGCACCGTCACGGCCGGCACCACGGCATCGTCCCGCACCACGTCGAAGTGGTGATAGAAGGTCGCCGTCTCGTAGAGCTGGGCCATGGGCAGATTGACGATCTGCGCCAGCGCCACCAGGTGGCCTTCTCGCAGCGCGCCCTCGGCGTCCTGCAGGCGGTGCAGCCATTCGATCAGCAGGTCGGGTCGCCAGCCCTCGGGCCCCGGCTCGCCGATCCAGCGCCGCACGGTCGCCAGCGCCGTCGCATCGGCCTGCCGGCCCTTGGGCGTGCCGCGGGCGCGGCCCTTGCCGCGCGCGGCCTGGCGCATGGCATCGGCGCTGGCCAGGACCTGGACGTTGGCGTTCATGGGCGGTGGCAGCGGCCGTGGTGCAGGCCGGCGGTCGGGACAGTGTGCCGATTCTGCACGGGCGCAGCCCAGGCCCGGAGCGCTCAGAACCCTTCGTCGACCAGCTCCGCCGCACGGATCAGCGCGCGCGCCTTGACCTCGGTCTCCTGCCATTCCATCTCCGGCACCGAGTCGGCGACGATGCCGGCGGCGGCCTGCACATACAGCGTGCCGCCCTGCACGATGCCGGTGCGGATGGCAATGGCCAGGTCCATGTCGCCGGCATAGCTCAGGTAGCCGCAGGCGCCGCCGTAGATGCCGCGCTTGGACGGCTCCAGCTCGTCGATGATCTCCATGGCGCGGATCTTGGGCGCACCGGTCAGCGTGCCGGCCGGGAAGGTGGCCTTGAGGACGTCCATGTTGCTCATGCCCTCGCGCAGCAGCCCCTCGACGTTGCTGACGATGTGCATGACATGCGAATAGCGCTCGACCACGAAGGCCTCGGTCACCTTGACCGAGCCGGTGCGGGCGATGCGGCCGATGTCGTTGCGCGCCAGGTCGATCAGCATCAGGTGCTCGGCCCGTTCCTTGGGGTCGGCCAGCAGCTCGGCCTCGACCGCGCGGTCGCGCTCGGGCGTAACGCCGCGCGGCCGCGTGCCGGCCAGCGGGCGGATGGTGACCTTGTCGCCCTCGGCCGTGCTCTCGTGGCGCACCAGGATCTCCGGGCTGGCGCCGACGATCTGGAAGCCGCCCATGTCGTAGAAATACATGTACGGGCTGGGGTTGAGCGAGCGCAGCGCCCGGTACAGCGACAGCGGGCTTTCGGTGTAGCGCTTGCGCAGCCGCTGGCCCACCTGCACCTGCATCATGTCGCCGGCGGCGATGTAGTCCTTGGCCCGGGCCACCGCGGCCAGGTAGTCGGTCTTGCTGAACTCGCGCTCCACCGCATACGAGGTGCCGCGGCGCACCGCCGGCGCGGTGACCGAGAAGCGAAGGGTGTCGGCCAGCTCGCCCAGGCGGCGCTTGGCCGCGAACCAGGCATCGGGCCGGCCCGGGTCGGCATAGACGATCAGGTACAGCCGCCCCGACAGGTTGTCGATGACGGCCAGCTCCTCGCAGTGCAGCAGCAGGATTTCCGGCGTGTCCAGCCCGCCGGCCTTCTCGGTGCGGGCCAGCCGCGGCTCCATGTGGCGCACCGCGTCATAGCCGAAGTAGCCGGCCAGGCCGCCACAGAAGCGCGGCAGTCCGGGCCGCAGCGCCACCTTGAACCGGCGCTGGTAGGCCTCGACGAAGTCCAGCGGGTTGCCCTCATGGCGCTCGACCACGGCGCCGTCGGTCACCACCTCGCAGTGGCGGCCAGTGGCCCGTATCAGGCTGCGGGCCGGCAGGCCGATGAACGAGTAGCGGCCGAAGCGCTCGCCGCCCACCACCGACTCCAGCAGGAAGCTCAGCGGCCTGCCGCCGGCCAGCTTGAGATACAGCGACAGGGGTGTCTCCAGGTCGGCAAAGGCCTCGGAGATCAAGGGGATGCGGTTGTAACCCTGGGCGGCCAGGCTCTTGAATTCAAGTTCGGTGATCATGGGTGCGTCTTCGTCGTGGCATGCCGGCCCGCGATGGCGTGGCCGGCAGGGGGACACAGGTGCGGGGCGAGGGCGCCGGGCACACCCGGCAGGCTCCGGCTGGCGGAGCGGTCGCGGCTGTCAGCGTCGCCAGGGCCAGGCTCCCCGGTCTGGCGACCCGGAGCAGCTGGCAGGCACGGACATGCGGGAAGAGCACATGGCGGCGCAGTCTAGCAGTGGCGGATACTCGCCCGACCACTGCCGAAGCGCCCCATGAAAGCCTCTGCCGCCCTGCTTGTCCTGCTGCTCAGCCTCGGCCCGGCGAGCGCCCAGACCGCGCGCGGCGCCGCGCCGCAGGCCACCGAGGTCTCGGGCGTCCGGTACGAACCCACATCGACCCTGGGGGGCGCCACCCTCAGGCTCAATGGCGCCGGCATCCGTTGGCGCGCCGTGTTCAAGGTCTACACCGCCGGCCTGTACCTGCAGGCCCGGGGGGGGGGGGGGGGGGGGGGGGGGGGGGGGGGGGGGGG
>JBJXHB010000265.1:0-15029 GCA_046160725.1 Aquabacterium sp. | reverse complement strand
CACGCTGGCCATCGGCGTGGCCTTCTACTACCTGGCCCTGCAGAACTACACCATCTTCAACGGCGTCCAGGGCTTCCAGCGCGTCTATCCGCCGAAGGTCTGGGACATCGACTGGCGATCTCCGGTCCCGTTCTACTTCATGGCACTGACCTGCTCGCTGGCCGGCTACTTTGCGGTGCGCTGGCTGATCCGCGCCCCTTTCGGCATCGCCCTGCAGGGCGTGCGCGACGACCCGCGGCGCATGGCCGCGCTGGGCTACAACGTCACCGCGCACCGGGTGGCGGCCTATGCCTTCGCCGGCCTGCTGGCCGCTGTCGGCGGCATCCTGCTCGTTTGGTACAACGGCCTGATCACGCCCAACTCGGTCAACACCGGCTGGCTGATCAACATCCTGATCATCGCGGTGCTGGGCGGCATGAAGCACCCCATCGGCGCCTTCATCGGCGCCGTGGTGTTCGTGATGCTGCAGACCTTTGCCATCGATGTGCTGGGCACCGGCGGGCGCGAGCGCTTCAACCTGGTGATCGGCACAGTGTTCCTGCTGATCGTTCTGTTTTCCCCCGACGGCCTGCTCGGGCTGTGGGCGCGCCTGAGGGCGCGCTTCGGCACCGGCGCGGCCCCACCTTCCCACCAAAGGAGACTGCAGTGAAAGCAAGCAAGCGAGTCTGGATGCGTTCGATGCTGGGTGCCGCCTCGGCCCTGGTCGTGATGGGCAGCGCCTGGGCGCAGGCGGGCCCGGTGAAGATCGGCCTGCTGGCCACCCTGGAGGGCCCGTTCGCCGCGGGCGGGGCCGACGGCATGCGCGGTGCCGAACTGGCCCTGATCCAGAAGGGCGGCATGGCCGGCGGCCGCAAGGTCGAGATCATCAAGGCCAGCTCCAATGCCAACCCGGACGTGGCCGTCAACGCCACGCGCAAGCTGGTGGAGCAGGACAAGGTCGACATCATGGTCGGTCCACTGTCTGGCGGCGAGGGCATCGCGGTCAAGGACTATTCCAAGTCCCAGCCCAATGTCACCTTCATCAACGGCGGTTCCGGCGCCCAGGCCACCACGTTGGTCAACCCGAGCCCGAACTTCTTCCGCTTCAACACCGAGGGCGCTCAGTGGATGGTCGGCCTGGGCAAGGCGGCCATGGACAAGGGCTACAAGCGCACCATGGTGATCGCGGAGGACTATGCCTTCCCGTACTCGCAGGTGCAGGGTTTCATGGCCGAGTACTGCCGCCTCGGTGGCAAGGTGCCGGTCAAGGCCTGGGTGCCGCTGGGCGGCAAGGACTATGCGTCCACCATCGCGCGCATCCCCAAGGACGTGGACGCGCTCTTGGTGGTGCTGGGCGGCGCCGACGCGGTGAACTTCCTGAACCAGTACGAGGCGGCCGGTGGCGACAAGCCGATGATGGGCGGCAGCATCACCGTCAGCCAGGACATCCTCAACTACCGCGGCAAGCGGCGCGACTCGCTGGTGGGCACGATCTCCGCCGGTCCGGTGGCCGACGCCTTCGACGGTGCGGACTGGAAGGCCTTCGTCGCCGACTACCAGAAGAACTTCCCGGTGGCCAAGGGCGGCTTCCCCAGCCCCAGCCTGTTTGCCTTCGTCTACTACATGAACATGAAGGCGGCACTCGAGGGCCTGGACGCCGTCAAGGGTGACCTGTCCGGCGGCCAGGCCAAATACCGCGAGGCCTTGTCCAAGCTGCAGCTGAAGGGGCCGACCGGCACCGTCACCCTGGACAGCAACCGGCAGGCCATCGGCACCACGTTCGTGACCGAGGTGGTCAAGGACGGTGGCGGCAACCTCGTCACCAAGGTCCTGCGCAAGGTCGACAACGTCGAGCAGCTGCTGGGCATGAAGAAGGAAGAGTTCCAGATGGGCTCGCGCGACGTGCCGGCCTGCCCGTGAAACCCACCGTCGTGACGGCCACCGCCTGAGCAAACCACCATGGCCAGCTTGGGCATGCCGAACCGACACCCCGCTGCCGCCCGTCCGGCGGCGGGGCGCTCACCCACGTCCGCCGGTGGCAACATGTCGCTGGCCTCCAACGACGCGCTGGTGCTGACGCACGTCACGCGCGCCTTCAACGCACTCAAGGCTGTCGACGATGTGTCCATCACCGTCGCCGCCGGCCAGAAATACGCGGTGCTGGGATCCAACGGCGCAGGCAAGACCACGCTGTTCAATGCCATCACCGGCGACTTTCCACCCACCGCCGGCAGCATCCGCTTCTTCGGCGAGGACATCACCCACCTGCCGCCGCACGAGCGTATCCGCAAGGGCCTGCGGCGCACCTATCAAAGCTCGCTGCTGTTCCGCGAGCTGTCGGTCCGCGACAACCTGTTTCTGGCGGTGCGGGGCGTCTCCTCGGGCCGCTTCAGCTTCTGGCGCGCCCGCAGCGGCAGCGCCTCTGACGCCGCCACGCGGGACCTGCTGGACCGGGCGCGGCTGAGCCACCTGGCCGACGAGCCGGTGGCCAACCTGGCCCACGGCCAGCAGCGCCAGCTGGAGATCGGCATGGCCCTGGCCGGTGCGCCCCGGCTGATCCTCTTCGACGAGCCGGCGGCGGGCCTGTCGCCAGCCGAGCGCCGCGAACTGGTGGTGCTGTTGAGCGGCCTGCCCCACCACATGAGTTTCGTGCTGATCGAGCATGACCTGGACATCGCGCTGCGGGTGGCCGAGCGCGTCACCGTGATGCACAACGGCCGCGTCCTGCGCACCGGCACGCCGGCCGAGATCGAGGGCGATGCCCAGGTGCAGGCCATCTACATGGGCGGACGCCACTGATGGCCTGGACGCCGCCCAAGCCGGATGGCGCCGGCGCCCCGGCACTCGTGATCGAGGGCCTGGACGTCTATTACGGCCGTGCCCATGCGCTGCAGGGCGTCAGCCTGACGCTGCAACAGGGGGTCTACGGCATCGTCGGCCGCAACGGCATGGGCAAGACCACGCTGTGCAATGCCGTGACCGGACTGGTCCGCGCCAACGGCAGCGTCAAGGCGGCCGGCCGCGAGCTGCTGGGGCTGCCGCCACACCGCATCACGCGGCTGGGCGTGGCCTATGTGCCGCAGGGCCGGCGCGTCTGGCCCAGCCTCAGCGTCGAGGAGACGCTGCGGCTGGTGGCCCGCCGCCGCAGCGAGGTCGACCGCGTCTATGAGCTGTTCCCGCGCCTGGCCGAGCGGCGCGGCAACGGCGGCGGGCAGTTGTCCGGCGGCGAGCAGCAGATGCTGGCCATCGGCCGCGCCCTGCTGCTGGACCCTCAGCTGCTGGTGATGGACGAGCCCACCGAGGGCCTGGCACCGGTGATCGTCGAGCAGGTCGCCCAGGCGCTGCGCAACCTGGCCGCCAGCGGCAGCATGTCCATCCTGCTGATCGAGCAGAACCTGGGCGTGGCCATCGAGGTGGCCGACCGCATCGGCGTGATGGTCAATGGCCGCATCGCCCAGGAGCTGCCCGCAGCGGAGCTGGCCGCCGACCTGGAACTGCAGCAGCGCCTGCTGGGCGTGAAGGCCGGCGCCGACGATGCCGGCGACGAGCCCGATGCCGCCCCTGCCAGCGCAGCCGCAGCGTCGATGCCGGTCTACACCGTGCAGCGCGCCCACGGCGGTGCGGCATCGGCTTCGGACACCGGCCTGCCGCGGGTGTCGCCCGCCTTCAACCGCTGGACCAGCGCAGACCCGATGGTGACCGCGTCACCAACGTCATCGGCGGCGCCAGCGACACCCGACGCCGCACCGGCAGCGACAACGCCAACGCCCGCACGCACGCCGTCGGTGTTCGAGTTCCCGGTGGCGGCCAGCAGCGGCCAGGCGGCCTACGTGGCCGGCACCTTCGACACCAAGGGCCGCGAGCTGCAGCATCTGCGCCAATGCCTGGAGCGCCGTGGGCTGCGCGTGGTGACGGTGGACCTGTCGACCTCCGGCAAGCCGTCATCCGCCAGCGTGCATCCGCGGGAGGTCGCGCGCCACCACCCGGGCGGCGAGACGGCGGTGTTCAGCGGCGACCGCGGCGCGGCGGTGGCGGCCATGGCCATCGCCTTCGAGCGCTTCGTCCTCACCCGCCGCGACCTGGGCGGGCTGATTTCCGCCGGCGGCTCCGGCGGCACCACGCTGGCCACCGCCGCCATGCGCGCCCTGCCGGTGGGGCTGCCCAAGGTGATGGTCTCGACCATGGCCTCCGGCGATGTGCGCCACTACGTCGGGCCCAGCGACATCTGCATGATGTATTCGGTCACGGACGTCCAAGGCATCAACCGCATCAGCGAGGTGGTGCTGGCCAACGCGGCCCATGCCTTGGCCGGCATGATGCTGACACGACCGCAGCGCTCGGACCAGACGCACCCGGCCGTCGGCCTGACGATGCTCGGCGTCACCACACCGTGCGTGCAGGCGGTGGCTGCCGCCCTGGGCGATGCCTACGACTGCCTGGTCTTCCATGCCACTGGCGTGGGCGGCCAGTCGATGGAGAAACTCGCCGACTCCGGCCTGCTGGTTGGCGCCATCGATATCAGCACGACCGAGATCGCCGACGAGATCGCTGGCGGCACGCTCAGCGCCGGCCCGACACGCCTCGACGTGTTCGCGCGGCATGCCATGCCCTATGTCGGCAGTTGCGGCGCGCTGGACATGGTGAACTTCGGCCCCTGGGACACGGTGCCGGAGCGCTTCAAGGGCCGGCGCCTGGTGCGCCACAACCCGAACGTCACGCTGATGCGGACTACGGCGGACGAATGCCGGCGCATCGGCAGCTTCCTGGCGGCCAAACTGAATGCGATGCAGGGCCCCGTGCGCTTCCTGCTGCCGGAGGGCGGCCTGTCGGCCATCGACAAGCCCGGCGCTGCCTTCCATGACCCGGAGGCCGACCGCGCGTTGTTCGACACCCTGGCCGCGGCCTTCCGCCCCGGCCCGCAACGCCGCCTGATACGTCTGCCGCACCACATCAATGACGAGGCTTTCGCGCTCGCCCTGGTCGAGGCCTGGCACGACGCGGTGGCCGCGCACCGTCCCGTCACCCAACAACGCCGCGCCTGAGGCGCCCACGACAGCCCACCATGCCCCGTATCGCCCGCCCAGACATCCTGAAGCATCTGCGCGCCAAGATCGCCGCAGGCAGGCCCATCATCGGCGGCGGCGCCGGCACCGGGCTGTCGGCCAAGTGCGAGGAGGCCGGCGGCATCGACCTGATCGTGATCTACAACTCCGGCCGCTACCGCATGGCCGGTCGCGGTTCGCTGGCCGGCCTGCTGGCCTACGGCAATGCCAACGAGATCGTCTGCGAGATGGCGCGTGAGGTGCTGCCGGTGGTGAAGCACACGCCGGTGCTGGCCGGCGTCAACGGTACCGACCCGTTCCTGATCACCGATGCGTTCCTGCGCCGTCTGATCGACCTGGGCTTCTCCGGCGTGCAGAACTTTCCGACCGTCGGCCTGATCGACGGCACCTTCCGGGCCAACCTGGAGGAGACCGGGATGAGCTACGGCCTGGAGGTCGACATGATCGGCCGAGCCGCCGCGCTGGACCTGCTGACCACGCCCTATGTGTTCCAGGAGTCCGAGGCCCGCGCCATGGCGCAAGCTGGCGCCGACATCGTGGTCTGCCACATGGGCCTGACCACCGGCGGCAGCATCGGCGCCGGCACGGCGCTGAAGCTGGCCGATTGCGTCGAGCCGATCCGGGCCTGGGCGGCGGCGGCCCAGGCGGTGCGGCCAGATGTCATCGTGTTGTGCCACGGCGGCCCGATCGCCACGCCGGAGGACGCCCGCTTCATCCTCAAGGCCTGCCCGGGCATCCATGGCTTCTATGGCGCCAGCTCGATGGAGCGTCTGCCCACCGAGACCGCGCTGACCGAGACCACCCGGCGCTTCATGCAGATCGGCCGCTGAGGCCGACCGCGAACCGAAACCCAGAGTCGTACCGTCAGGAGACACCCATGACCGGCGCCCAATTCGGCAGCTTCCTCCTCGGCCTGATCGTGGTCGCGATCGTCGTCGCGATCATCGTCTGGCTGCTGCACTGGCTGTACCTGCGCTCCTCCAAGGAGCGCGCCTTCGTCCGCACCGGCCTGGGCGGCCAGAAGGTGGTGCTGGATGGCGGCGCCTTCGTGCTGCCCATCGTGCACGAGGTCATCCCGGTCAACATGAACACCCTGCGGCTGGAGGTGGCGCGCGGCCGCGAGAAGGCGCTCATCACCAAGGACCGGATGCGGGTGGATGTGATCGCCGAGTTCTATGTCCGCGTCGCCGCGCAGCCGGAGACCGTGGCCGCCGCCGCCCAGACCCTGGGTCTGCGCACCATGGAGCCGGAGCAGCTCAAGGAGCTGGTGGAAGGCAAGTTCGTCGACGCGCTGCGCACCGCCGCGGCCGAGATGACGATGGAAGAGCTGCACGAAAAGCGCGGCCTGTACGTCAAGCGGGTGCGCGAGGCCGTGGCCGAGGACCTGACCAAGAACGGCCTGGAGCTGGAGTCGGCATCGCTGACGCAGCTGGACCAGACGGCCATGGAGTTCTTCAACCCCAGCAATGCCTTCGACGCCGAGGGCCTGACCCGCCTGACCGAGCAGATCGAGCGGCGCAAGAAGCAGCGCAACGACGTCGAACAGGACACCCTGGTCGCCATCCGCAACAAGAACCTGGAAGCCGAGAAGATTTCGCTCAGCATCGACCGCGACAGCGAATACGCCCGCATCGAGCAGCACCGCGAGGTCGAGGTGGCGCGTGCGCGCCAGCGCGCCGACCTGGCCACCGAGCGGGCCACGCGCGAGCGCAGCGCCGAGGAGGCCCAGATCGGCGCCCGCCAGGCCATCGACGCCGCGCGCATTCGCAGTGAGCAAAGCCTGGAGCAAGAGCGCATTCGCAAGGAGCGCGAGGTGCAGACCTCCGAGATCGAGCGCCGCAAGTCCCTGGAGCTGGCCGAGCAGCAACGCGCCATCGCCGTGGCGCTGGAGAGCAAGGCCCAGAGCGAGGCGCTGACGGCCGCCGAGCTGGCCCGTGCCGACGCCGTGGCGGCTGAGGAGCGGGTCTTCACCACCCGCGAGGTGGAGCAGGCCGAGCGCCGCAAGTCCATCGAGCTGATCGGCGCGTCGCAGGCTGCCGAGCGCGACGCGCTGCGGCTGACCACCGCGGCCCGCGCCGAGCGTGAGGCGGCCGACGACCGCGGCGCGGCTGTACGGTCGCAGGCGCAGGCCGATGCCGATGCCGACAAGATCCGCTCGCTGGCAACCCAGATCCGCGCCGCCATCGAGGCCGAGGCCATGCGCCTGATGAACGAGGCCCAGAACGTGCTCTCACCCGAGGCTCGTGCGTCGGCCTTGCGCATGCGCCTGGTCGAGCGCGCCGAGGGCATCATCCGCGAGTCGGTGCGGCCGCTGGAGCGCATCGAGAGCATCAAGATCATGCATGTGGACGGGCTGGGAGGCGGTGGCGGCGGTGGTGCGTCCGATGGCGGTGGCGGCGGCTTTGCCGACGGCGTCGTGAACTCGGCGCTGCGCTATCGCGCCCAGGCCCCGATCGTCGACCAGCTGTTGCGCGAGATCGGCCTGGAGGGCGGCGACATCCAGCGCCTGGTCAGCAATGCCTCGGGCGGCCAGGCCGCGCTGCCGCCGGCTGCCGCGCCGGACAAGGGCTGACGCCATGCAACCGGGCCGCACGACATGATCCGCCTGTACGTCTCCAGCGTGATCGACGCCGCGCCGGACGCGGTGTGGTCGCGCATCCGCGACTTCAATGCCCTGCCGCAGTGGCACCCGGCGATTGCCGACAGCCGCATCGAGAACGGCCAGCCGTCCGACCGGGTGGGCTGCATCCGGCATTTCCATGCCCGCGACGGCGGCACCATCCGCGAGCGGCTGCTGGCGCTGTCGGACTATGACTTCACCTGCACCTACGAGATCCTGGAAAGCCCAATGGGCGTGGACAACTACGTGGCCACGCTCAAGCTGACGCCGGTGACCGACGGCAACCGCAGCTTTGCCGAATGGAGCGCCGAGTTCGACTGCGCGCCAGGGCGCGAGCGCGAGCTGACCGAACTGATCGGCCAGGGCGTGTTCCAGGGCGGCCTGGACGCCTTGAAACGCCACTTCGGCCGGCGCTGACGCGCGGGGCCCGGTTGCCGACATGCTGCAGAAGGTCGTCCGCTCGACCATCATCGATGCGCCCATCGAGCGCGTCTGGGCCGTGCTGCGTGACTTCAACAGCCACGACCAGTGGCATGCGGTGGTGGCCGACAGCCGCATCGAGGCCGGCCAGCGCAGCGACCAGGTCGGCTGCGTGCGCGACTTCCATCTGCGCGACGGTCACCATGTGCGCGAACAACTGCTGGGCCTGGACGACCGGACGCATCGCAGCACCTACACCATCGTCGAGGCCACGGTCCCGCTGCTGCGCTACGTCGCCACCGTCACGCTGAAGCCGGTGACCGACGGTAACCGGACCTTCTGGCACTGGGAGTCCACCTTCGCCACGCCACCGGGCCAGGAGCGCGAGCTGCGCGAGATGGTCGGCCGCGATGTCTACGAGGCCGGCTTCGACAACCTGCGGCGGCATCTGGCGCTGGGGGCCGACCAGCGGCTGCCTGGCTCCGCCGCGATGCCGACCGCGCTGGCCGTGCCCGCGCGGCGGGTGGTGCTGCACGGCTATGGCGGGCCGGAGGTGATGCGCGCGGAGGATGTCCAGGTGCCGGCGCCAGGACCGGGCGAGGTCCGCATCCGACAACGCGCCATCGGCGTCAACTTCTTCGACATCTACCTGCGCCGGGGCTGGATCCCGGGCCTGCTGCCGCTGCCGGGCACGCTGGGCCAGGAGGCCGCCGGCAGCGTGCTGGACGTGGGCGAGGGCGTGCACGGCCTGATGCCGGGCGACCGCGTGGCCTACCTGGACCCGCGGCCCGGCGCCTATGCGACGGTGCGCTGCGTGCCGGCCGACCGTGTGCTGCGCCTGCCGGCCGCTGTGGACGACGAGGTCGCGGCCGCCCTGCTGCTGAAGGGCATCACCGCCGACTTGTTGCTGCGTGACCTGGGCCGCATCGGTCCCGGCACGCGGCTGCTGGTGCATGCCGCCGCCGGTGGCGTCGGCCTGCTCCTGTGCGCCTGGGCCCGCCGCGCTGGCGCCACCGTGATCGGTACCGTGTCGTCGCAGGCCAAGGCGGCCCTGGCCCGGGACTGGGGCTGCGAGCACGCCCTGGTCACGCCGGACTACCGTTTTGCCGATGCGGTGCAGCGCCTGTGCGGCGGCGCCGACGTGGTGGTCGATGGCCTGGGCCAGGCCGCGGCCGACGAGAACTTCGCAGCCCTGGCCACGCGTGGGCACTGGATCAGCCTGGGCCAGGCCACCGGTGGGCTGCGGCCCATCGACCCGGACCAGCTGGTGCACAAGTCGCTGAGCTTCTCGCGGCCGGTGGCCTTTGACTATGTGTCCACCGCGGCCGAGCTGAAGGCCCGCGCCGATCGCGTCTGGGCCGCCCTGGCCGACGGCAGCCTGCGGGTGCCGCCGATCGAGCGCCATGCGCTGGAGGCGGCCGCCGATGCCCATGGCCGGATGGAGTCCCGCCGCACCCAGGGCAGCCTGGTGCTGGTAGCCTGAAGCAAAAGGAAAAGCGCAGGGCAGGGCGACTGCGCATGACCATCTCGAGGCACGCATGATCCAGGGCATGAACCACTTCACCATCACGGCCGAGGACCGCGCCGCGACGCTTGACTTCTATTGCGGCCTGCTCGGCCTGGAGGAGGGCCATCGGCCGGACCTGGGCTTCCCCGGCGCCTGGCTCTACGTGCCGGGGGCCCGGGCCGCGATCCTGCATATCTATTGGGACCGCCCGATGCCCAGTGGCCGCACCGGCGTCATCGACCACATGGCCTTCACGGCCACGGATGTGAAGGCGGTCAAGGCCCGCTTCGATGCCCGCGGCGTGAAGTACGACCTGCGCCGCCAGGCGGGCGCAGGCACCTGGCAGCTGTTCAGCTACGACCCGAACGGGGCCAAGGTCGAACTGGATTTCGACCCCTCCGAATCGCTCGACTGATGACGCTGGTGGGCGGTGCCCATGTGGGCCCCGTCAGCAGCTTCAGCGCGGCGCCATGCGGATCGCGCCGTCCAGGCGCACCGATTCACCGTTGAAGTAGCCGTTGGTGATCATCGCCTCGGCCAACGCCGCATATTCCTCGGGCAGGCCCAGGCGCTTGGGGAAGGGCACCATGGCCGCCAGCGCATCGCGCACGTTGGCCGGCGCGCCGGCCAGCAACGGGGTATCAAAGATGCCCGGCAGGATGGTATTGATTCGGATGCCCTCGCCCATCAGGTCGCGCGCGCTCGGCAGGGTCATGCCAACGATGCCGGCCTTGGACGCCGTGTAGCCGGCCTGGCCCATCTGGCCGTCCTGGGCCGCCACCGAGGCGGTGCAGACCATGGCACCGCGCTCGCCATGCTCCAGCGGTTCCAGCGTCAGCATGCCGGCGGCGCTCTTGGCGATGCAGCGAAAGTGGCCGATCAGGTTGATCTGGATGATGCGTTCGAAGTTGGCCAGGTCGTAGTGGCGGATCTGGCCGGACCCCTTGTCACGGCTGGCGGTCTTGGCCGCACCACCGCCAACGCCGGCGCAGTTGACCAGGATGCGCTCCTGGCCATGGGCGGCGCGAGCCTTGGCAAAGGCGGCGTCGACCTGGGCGTCGGACACCACGTCGACCTGGCAGAACACGCCACCGAGCTCCATGGCCAGGGGCTCGCCGAGTTCCGGGTTGCGGTCAAACAGCGCCACCTTGACGCCATGGGCAGCCAGGCGGCGGGCCGTGGCGGCGCCGAGGCCGGATGCACCGCCGGTGATGACGGCGGCAACGGACGAGTCGAGCTTCATGTTGGCGTTCCTTGAGTGACAGCGGAGGTGGAAACGGCCATGGTAGCGTCGCCCATCCGAGTCAACTGTCAAGGACGTTCCATGGCTGAAGCCTTCATCGTCGCCGCCGCCCGCACCGCCGGTGCACGCCGCAACGGGCGCCTGTCCGGCTGGCATCCGGTCGAGATGGCCGGGCAGGTCATCAACGCGCTGCTGGACCGTAGCGGCGCCGATCCCGGCCTGGTCGAGGACGTGGTCATGGGCTGCGTCATGCAGGCCGGCGAGCAGAGCACCTGCATCGGCCGCAACGCGGTGCTGGCGTCGCGCCTGCCGCAGCATGTGCCGGGCGTGTCGGTGGACCGCCAGTGCGGCTCGTCGCAGCAGGCCCTGCACTTCGCGGCCCAGGCGGTGATGTCGGGTGCCATGGACTGCGTCATCGCGGCCGGCGTCGAGAGCATGTCCCGCATCCCGATGCATGTGGTGCCCAAGGTCTACCGCGAAGGCGGGCTGGGCCACTACATGAGCGCCACCATCCGCCAGCGTTATCCGGGGCCTGATTTCAGCCAGTTCCTGGGCGGCGAGTTGCTGGCCAAGAAGTACGGCCACACCCGCGAGCGCTGCGATGCCTTCGCGGTGGAAAGCCACCGCCGCGCCGCTGCGGCCACCGCAGCCGGTGCGTTCAAGGACGAGATCCTGGCACTAGCAGTGCGCCGCGCCGACGACGAGGCCGGCTCGACCGGCCTGCACGACACCGACGAGGGCATCCGCCCCGAGACCACGATGGAAGGCCTGGCCCTGCTCAAGCTGCTGGCCGAGGGCGGCGTGCTGACGGCCGGCAGCGCCAGCCAGATCTGTGACGGTGCCAGCGGCCTGATGGTGGTCAACGAGCGCGGCCTGAAGGCGCTGAACGTCGCGCCCCTGGCGCGCATCCACCACATGACCGTGCTGGCCGACGACCCGGTGGTCATGCTGGAGGGCCCGGTGCCGGCCACCGCCCGTGCGCTGCAGCGCGCCGGCATGAAGATCGACGACATCGACCTTTACGAGGTCAACGAGGCCTTTGCGCCGGTGCCGATGGCCTGGCTGGACGCCACTAGCGCCGACCCGTCCCGGCTCAATGTGCACGGCGGCGCCATCGCGCTCGGCCATCCGCTGGGCGCCAGCGGCACCAAGCTGATGACCACGCTGGTTTATGCCCTGCGCCGCCACGGCAAGCGCTACGGCCTGCAGACCATGTGCGAGGGTGGTGGCCAGGCCAACGTCACCATCGTCGAGCGTCTCTGACCCTCTGCCATCACCAGGACCGACCATGCTCAAGCGCACCCTGTTCACCGAGGATCACGAGGCCTTTCGCGACTCCTACCGCCGCTTCCTTGAGCGCGAGGTCATCCCCCACCATGAGTCCTGGGAGGAGCGCGGCTATGTCGACCGCGAGGTCTGGCTGAAGGCCGGCGCGGCGGGCTTCCTGCTGCCCAGCATGCCGGAGCAATATGGCGGCGCCGGTGCCGACCGCCTGTACAGCGTGGTCATGATGGAGGAGAGCGCCCGCGCCCACACCAGCGGCCTGGGTTTCAGCCTGCACTCGGAGATCGTGGCGCCCTACATCCTGCGCTACGGCAGCGACGCCCAGAAGGCCAACTACCTGCCGCGCATGGCCCGTGGCGAGATCATCGGCGCCATCGCCATGAGCGAGCCCGGTGCGGGCTCGGACCTGCAGGCGGTGAAGACCAGCGCCGTCAAAGATGCCAACGGCGACTACACGATCAACGGCAGCAAGACCTTCATCACCAACGGCTGGCACTCCGACCTGGTGATCGTTGTGGCCAAGACCGACCCGACCCGCGGCGCCAAGGGCACCAGTCTGATCCTGCTGGAGCGCGGCATGCCCGGGTTCGAAAAGGGCAAACGCCTCAAGAAGCTCGGCCTCAAGGCCCAGGACACGGCCGAGCTGTTCTTCAACGAGGTCAAGGTGCCGGCGGCCAACCTCCTGGGCCGGGAGGGCGAGGGCTTCATCTACCTGATGCAGGAACTGCCCTGGGAGCGCATGCAGATCGCCATCGGCTCGGTCGCCTCGGCCCAGGCCGCCATCGACGACACCTTGGCCTATGTGCGCGACCGCAAGGCCTTTGGCACGCCGGTGGCCAACTTCCAGAACACACGGTTCAAGCTGGCCGAGTTGCAGAGCCAGGTACAGATGGCGCGCGTCTTCGTCGACCACTGCATGGCGGTGCTGATGAAGGGCGAACTGGACGTCGCCACCGCCGCCATGGCCAAGATGACCTGCTCGGACCTGCAGGGCCGGGTCATCGACGAATGCCTGCAGCTGCACGGCGGCTACGGCTTCATGTGGGAGTTCCCGATCTGCAAGGCCTACGCGGATGCGCGTGTGTCGCGCATCTACGGCGGTACCAACGAGATCATGAAGGAAGTCGTCGCCCGCAGCATGGGGCTGACCGGCAAGTAGCGTCGCCGGGCTAAAAGCGCTCGTCCGGGCGCAGGTAGCGCCACTGGCCGACGGGCAGCGGACCCAGGCTGACGCTGCCGATGCGCACGCGCTTCAAGCCCAGCACTTGCAGCCCGACCATCTCGCACATCCGGCGGATCTGCCGCTTGCGGCCCTCCCGCAACACAAAGCGCAGCTGGTCCTCGTTCTGCCAGCTGACGCGTGCCGGTTTGAGAGGGCGGTCGTCCAGCTCCAGGCCCTGCCGCAGGCGCTCCAGCTGCTCCGGCGGCAGCGGGCCGGGGCCGAGGTGCCGCACCCGCACCAGGTACTCCTTCTCGACACGGGTCTCGTCGCCGATCAGCCGCTTGGCCACGCGGCCGTCCTGGGTGAAGACCAGCAACCCGGTGGAGTCGATGTCCAGCCGTCCGGCCGGTGCCAGCCCGCGCAGGTGGGCGGCATTGAAATCCATGCCGCTGGCGTCGTCGGCCCAGCGATTGCCCGGCTTCAGCAGGACGACAGCCGGCTCGTGCCCGTCCTCGGCCTGGCCACTGACATAGCCGATCGGCTTGTGCAGCAGCACGGTGACCAGCTGCGCCTGCTGGTGGCGGGCCTTGGGGTCGATATCGATGCGGACATCGGTCGCAGCCCGCATGCCCAGCACCGCCATCCGCCCATCCACCCGCACCCAGCCCGCGGCGATCCACTCATCCGCCTCGCGCCGCGACGCCAGGCCGCGCTCGGTCATCAGCTTGGAGACCCGTGTGCCGTCGGCGCTGGCGGGTTGAGGTTGCGGCCGGACGGCTGACACCGGCGCTGTTGGCCTGGGTGTGAATCGGCGGGGAGGAGGGCGTTGAGCGGGTGGCGGCACGGCCGGATTGTCGATCAAGGCATAGGCGGCGCGGGATGAATCCGCGCTGGCGCAGCACCTTGAGTCGAGCTGGCTGCCTCACTGGGATTGCGCGACAAGGCGCCATCCAGCGGCCAGCGCCGCCCGGACCTGCGGGTTGTGGGCCACATCTTCAGTCATCAGCAGCCGCAGGGCCATCGTCTGGACTTCAGGGGCTGCACCGTTGGCGAACGCCTCGCCCAGCTGCTGCAGCCGCGACGACAGCGGGTCATGGATCACCTCGCGTCTCGAAGCGCGCTGCTGCAGGAAGTGCATCCATGCCGCCAGCGGAACTGCAAAGCGGCTGATGTCGGCGCCCTGCGCCAGGGCTTCCAGCATCGGCGCCACCACCCGCACCGGCAGCTTCTGTGAGCCGTCATGGGCAATCTGTGCCAGCAGATGACGCATGGCCGGGTTGGCAAAGCGCGCCAGGATGGCGTCGGCATAGGCATGCAGGTCCAGGCCCGTTGCCTGCAGCAGCGGCACGATGTCCTGGTGCACGTAGGCGTGCAGGAAGCCGGCCAGCTCGGGGTCGTGGATGGCTTGCGCCACGGTCTGGTGGCCCTTGAGCAAGCCCCAGTAGGCGAGCGTGGAATGTGGGCCGTTGAGCAGCCACAGTTTGGCGCGCTCGAAGGTGGCTACGTCGGGCGTATTCACCGCGCCGGCAACGGACCAGTCGGGTCCACCTTCATGGGCATGCGCTTCGATGACCCACTGCGCGAAGGCCTCGCGTTGCACCGGCCAGGCGTCCTGCAGACCGGTTGCACGGGCCACCTGCTCGCGCAGCGCGTCGTCGGTGGCCGGGGTGATGGCGTCGACCATGGTGTTGGGGCACGGCAGCTGCGCATCGATCCAGGCCGCCAATCCAGGGTCTTGTCGCGCCGCCAGG
>JBJXHB010000264.1:0-6019 GCA_046160725.1 Aquabacterium sp. | reverse complement strand
CTTTTCGATTTCATCCAACAGCACCACGCAGTACGGCCGGCGGCGCACGGCCTCGGTCAGGCGTCCGCCTTCCTCGTAGCCGACATAGCCCGGCGGTGCGCCGATCAGCCGGCTGACTGTGTGCCGTTCCATGAACTCGCTCATGTCGATGCGGACCATGGCGTGCTCGTCGTCGAAGAGCACCTCGGCCAGCGCCTTGCAGAGCTCGGTCTTGCCGACGCCCGTGGGGCCGAGAAACAGGAACGAGCCCAGCGGCCGGTTCGGGTCGGACAGGCCCGCACGGCTGCGGCGGATCGCATCGGCCACCGCGGTGATGGCCTCGTCCTGGCCGACCACCCGCTCGTGCAGCCGGGCCTCCATCTTCAGCAGCTTGTCGCGTTCGCCCTGCATCAGCTTGGACACCGGTATGCCAGTCGAACGCGAGACGACCTCGGCAATCTCTTCGGCGCCCACCATGGTGCGCAGCAGCTGGGGCGCGGCGCCCTCGCCGCGCTTGCCGGTCTCCTTGGCCTGGGCCTCGCGCAGACGCTTCTCCAGGTCCGGCAGCCGACCGTACTGCAGCTCGGCCACCTTGTTGAAGTCACCGCGGCGCTTCAGCTCCTCGACCTGGTGGCGGATGCGGTCGATCTCTTCCTTGACCTGGGCGCTGCCCTGGGCCGCGGCCTTCTCGGCCTTCCAGATCTGCTCCAGGTCGTTGTACTCGCGCTGCAGCTTCAGCAGCTCCTCTTCGATCAGGGCGAGGCGGCGCTGGGAGCCCTCGTCGTGCTCCTTCTTCATCGCCTCGCGCTCGATCTTCAGCTGGATCATGCGGCGATCAAGCTTGTCCATCACCTCCGGCTTGGAGTCGATCTCGATCTTGATCTTGGCCGCCGCCTCGTCGATCAGGTCGATGGCCTTGTCCGGCAGGAAGCGGTCGGTGATGTAGCGGTGGCTCAGCTCGGCAGCGGCGACGATGGCCGGGTCGGTGATCTCCACGCCATGGTGGACCTCGTACTTCTCCTGCAGGCCTCGCAAGATGGCGATCGTGGCCTCGACACTGGGCTCGTCGACCAACACCTTCTGGAAGCGCCGCTCCAGCGCTGCGTCCTTTTCGACGTACTTGCGGTACTCGTCCAGCGTGGTCGCGCCGATGCAGTGCAGCTCGCCACGCGCCAGCGCCGGCTTGAGCATGTTGCCGGCATCGATGGCGCCCTCGGCCTTGCCGGCACCGACCATGGTGTGCAGCTCGTCGATGAACAGGATGATGCGCCCCTCGTCAGCAGCCACCTCCTTGAGCACGGCCTTGAGCCTCTCCTCGAACTCGCCGCGGAACTTGGCGCCGGCCAGCAGGCCGGCCATGTCGAGCACCAGGACACGCTTGTCCTTCAGCGTCTCCGGCACCTCGCCGGCGACGATGCGCTGGGCCAGACCCTCGACGATGGCGGTCTTGCCGACACCCGGCTCGCCGATCAGCACCGGGTTGTTCTTGGTGCGCCGCTGCAGCACCTGGATGGCGCGGCGGATCTCGTCGTCGCGGCCAATGACCGGGTCGAGCTTGCCCATGCGGGCCCGTTCGGTCAGGTCCAGCGTGTACTTCTTCAGCGCTTCGCGCTGGCCCTCGGCCTCGGCGGAGTCGACGTTGGCACCACCCCGCACCGCAGCAATGGCCGCCTCCAGGGCCTTGCGGCTCAGGCCGTGGCCGCGCGCCACCGCGCCGATGTCGAGCTTGCTGTCGGCCAACGCGAGCAGGAACAGCTCGCTGGCGATGAACTGATCGCCGCGCTTGCCCGCCTCCTTCTCGGCCGCCTGCAGCAGCTGGATCAGGTCGCGTCCGGGTTGCACGGGGCCACCGCCATGCACCTGCGGCAGGTTGCGCATGGCGGTGTCCATTGCCGTCGTCAGCGCAGAGGTGTCGGCGCCGGCGCGCTCCAGCATGGCCTTGGGTCCGTCGCGCTGCGTCAGCATCGCGGCCAGCACGTGTGCGGGCTCGACATAGGGGTTGTCGCGCGCAACGGCCAGGCTCTGGCCGTCGGCCAGGGCCTGCTGGAACGCGGTGGTCAGCTTGTCCAATCGCATGGTGAATCCTCCAACTGCGGCAGGACATGGGGCGCCGTGGCGCTCATTTCAAGCCCATTCGCCGCGTCACCAGGTCTGGGCTTGATCCAGATCACTCGATCACTTCGTCGTCCATGGGGCCCTGATACAGGCATTCATGTCCCAGGCGCTCCAGGCAGAGTTCGGCCGTCAGGGGCAGCATCAGTGCACCGCAACGGGTGTCTCGAAACAGGCGCTCCAGGGGAAAGCTGCGCATCATGGCCTGCCCGCCGCAGGTGCGCAGCGCCAGCCGGCACAGGTCGTGCGCGCCCTCCATTACCGTGTATTGCGCCGCATACAAGCGCATGCGGGCATCGTGGTCCGGGTCGATGCGGGCCTCGCGGGCCGTCTGCAGGAACAGCGCCCGCATGCCCTCCAGTTGCACCCGCATCTGCGCGACCGCGGCCTGCTTGGTCGGATACATGCGCCGCTGGACGGGCGCCATGCCGGGCACCCGGCCGAGCAGATAGTCGACGGTGAAATCATAGGCCGCCTGGGCCTGGCCCATGTAGGCCGGCATCAGCATGGCCAGCATGTGCGGGAACCGGCCTGCCGCCAGGTGCCAGGCGCCGCGTGGCAGCAGCAAGGCGCCTGCTGGCACAAATACCTCATCCAGCCGCAGGCCCCGGCTCACCGTGGCCCGCATACCCAGAGGATCCCAAGCACCCTCCACCCTGAGCCCGGGCGCATCGGCCGGGACACGCAGGAACAAGGTGTCCGCCCGGCTTCCGCACAGGCCATGGCCGCCGATCTCGGTGCACAGCACGCCATAGACATCCGCATGACCGGCCATGGACACGAACACCTTGTGGCCGCTGACGCGCCAGCCGCCGTCCACGACCCGCGCCTGGGTTGCAAACGGCGCCACGCCCGCCGATGCCGCGCCCGGCTCGCTGATGGCCTGGGCACACAGCCGCCCTTGCTGGACGATGGCGGTGTTGTGGTCTACCAGCCGCGACCGATGCGCCTGGGCATCAGCTGCGGGCAGGCCCAGGGCTGCCATCACCGGACCGGTCCACAGGCTCTGCGTGGCATGCATGCTGAAGCCGAGCGCCGTGGCACCGCTGAAGCGGCCCAGTTCAGCCGCGACCCGCATGAAGGCCTCCATGCCCGCGCCCAGGCCGCCGTCCTCCACCGGCACACACAGGCCGAGCAACCCGGACCGCCGCAGGTCGGCGAAGTCCTCGACCGCAAAGCCCGCTGCCTGATCGTTCAACGCGGCCCGCGCCGCCAGCCCCGGTCCGATCTCGGCCACTCGGCGCAGCCAGTCGGCCAAACGGCCATCGACCGCCGCCGACCCATCGGCCGATGGCGCAATCGGCTTCGCGCTGTCCAGCGCCACGTCGGATCCCATAGCCTTGCCTTTCTGCGGCCGGCTCAGGGCCGCGTCAGAGGATCTCACCCAGCATGCGGTAGTGCCCGGACTGGAACACCAGCGGAGCCACGGCCTGGTCGGTCATCCGCCGGACCCGTCCGATGAACAGCATATGGTCACCCGCAGGCTGATGGGTCTCGCGCAGGCACTCGATGACCGCGGCGCAGCCGGACAGCAAAGGTACGCCATCCAGCCCCTCCTGCCATGCCCCCTGCGCAAATTTGTCTGGCAGTGCGGAGGCGAAACGACGCGACAGCTCCAGCTGCGACTGCGCCAGGACGTTCACCGCAAACGCAGGCGCTGCCATGAACGCCGCCAGGCTGGGGCTGGCCAGGCGAAGGGACCACAGGATCAGCGGCGGGTCCAGCGAGAGCGACGCGAAGGAGTTGGCTGTCAAACCGGTTCGCTGCCCGTCGGCACTGGCGCAAGTGATGATGGTGACGCCGGTGGCGAAGCGTCCCAGGCCTTGTCGCAGCGCAGGCCCGGCGGGCGGCGCGGAGGCGTTGGTCGTGTCTGGCGAGGGGGTCATCGGCCCACGGTCCAGCGTCCTAGGCTGGCCACCACAGGCGCGCCAGCATGAACCCCAGCGCCGTGCAGGCCAGGGCTCCCAGCACATGTGCCGTGGTGTGCAGCAGTGCGCCCCCCCCCTGGCCCTGTTGCAGCAACAACAAGGACTCCGCCGAGAAGGCCGAGAAGGTGGTGAAGCCGCCCAGAAACCCCGTGACCACGAACAGACGCCAGGTCGCGCTGGCAACAGGTTCAAAGCCAACCAGCGCCACGCCCATCAGCAGGCCGCCCAGACAGTTGACCAGCAGAGTGCCCAGCGGCAGCGCCGGCACCAGGTGGTTCAGGGCGATCGCGCTGGCCCAGCGCAGCAAAGCGCCGAGCGCAGCGCCGGCGGCCACCGCCAGCCCTTGCCCAGCGTTGAAAGATGCGTTCACGCCCCACCCCCATTGCTGCCGCCGTTGCCAGGCAGGGATACCGGCCCGGCGTTGCCGGATGGCAGCCCCCAGCGCGCCAGAGCCGCGTCGTCGCTGACCCGGGCGTCGACCCAGCGCGCGCCTTCAGCCGTGGCCTCCTTCTTCCAGAACGGGGCCTGGGTCTTCAGGTAGTCCATCAGGAACTCGCAGGCCTGAAACGCCTGGCCCCGATGGGCCGAGCCGACCAGCACCAGCACGATCTGGTCGCCCGGCTGCAGCAGGCCGATGCGGTGCACGACGCGGGCAGCCCGGATGTCGAAACGCCGCCGTGCCTCATCGATCATGGCCTCGATCGAGGCTTCGGTCATGCCGGGATAGTGTTCCAACTCCATCGAGCCTATGGAAGCAGGCTGGCCCGCGTTGCGGTCCCGCACGGTGCCGATGAAAGCGGCGACCGCACCGATGCCCAGGTCGGCGCCTCGCAGTTGCGCGGACTCCTGTGACAGGTCGAAGTCCTCCGACTGGATGCGCACGCGTGTCATGGGGCCATCAGGCAAAGGAGCTTCGAACTTCATGTGGCGTGTATGCGGGCCAGAGTCATCCGCCGGTCACCGGCGGGAAGAAGGCCACCTCCGCACCGGCGGTCAGCGGCGTGGCCTCATCGCTCATGACCTGGTTCAGCGCACAGCGAACGGCCCGACCCCGGGCCAGGACCTCGGCATGACGCCCGCCCCGGGCAATCAGCAGGTCGCGCAGGCTGCCCAGGGTGGTGCCCACCGGCACCTCCACCGACTCGCCAGCGCCAAGGGCCTCACGCAGCGAGGCAAAAAAACGCAGGTTGATGCGAAGGCTGATCATGCGCCGATCAGGCCGGCCAACGAAAGCCAGGCCACCGTTTCCCCTCGGGCGATGGCGCGCCCGGGCGGGTTGTCGACCAGACCGTCGGCCCAGGCCGCAGACGTCAGCACACCCGAGCTTTGGTTGGGAAACAGGTCCAGCCCGCCTTCGCTGTTGAACCGCACACGCAGGAACTCTCGTCGGCGGTCCGGACTGGGCCAGTCAAAGTCGGCCCGAGCCGGCCGTGGCGCCGGGCCGACGGCCGGCATGCCCTGCAAGGCGCGCAACACCGGGGCGACGGCCAGCAGAAAGGTGACAAAGCTGGACACTGGATTGCCGGGCAGTCCGATATAAAGCGCTTCATCGCCCGCCGCGCCACCCGGCGGCCGCCGGACGGCGCCGAAGGCCAAAGGCTTGCCGGGCTTTATGGCCACTTGCCACAGCGCCAGGCGGCCCTCGGCCTGCAGGGCGGGCCGAAGGTGGTCCTCCTCGCCCATCGAGACGCCGCCGGAGGTGACGATCAGGTCGCTGCCCAGGGCAGCCTCGCGCAACGCGGCACGGGTGGCTTCCAGCTGGTCGGGCACGATGCCGAGGTCGACCACATCGCAGCCGCCCGCCTGCAGCAGACCGCGCAGCGTGAAGCGATTGGAGTTGTAGATGGCGCCTGGCTTGAGCGGCTGCCCGGGCATGACCAGCTCGTCGCCGGTCGAGAACAGGGCCACCCGTGGCCGGTGGCGCACCCTGAGCGTGGCCGCACCCACGCCAGCCGCCAGGCCGAGAGCCGCAGGGTCCAGGCGCCGGCCCGGCGCCAGCA
>JBJXHB010000263.1:0-6634 GCA_046160725.1 Aquabacterium sp. | reverse complement strand
GATCGAGCAGCAGTACGTCTCGGGCCTGGTGACCGCCGGTGAGCGCTACAACAAGGTGGTCGACATCTGGGGCAAGACCGGCGACGAGGTTGGCAAGGTCATGATGGCCCAGCTCTCCAAGCAGAAAGTCATTGACCGTCACGGCAAGGAGGTGGAGCAGGAGTCCTTCAACTCCATCTACATGATGGCCGACTCGGGCGCGCGTGGCTCGGCGGCGCAGATTCGCCAGTTGGCCGGCATGCGTGGCCTGATGGCCAAGCCTGATGGCTCCATCATCGAGACGCCGATCACGGCCAACTTCCGCGAGGGGTTGAACGTGCTGCAGTACTTCAACTCGACCCACGGCGCCCGCAAGGGCCTGGCGGACACCGCGTTGAAGACCGCCAACTCCGGCTACCTGACGCGTCGCCTGGTCGACGTGACGCAGGACCTGGTGGTGACCGAGGAAGACTGCGGCACCGAGCATGGCTTTGCCCAGCGCGCCCTGATCGAGGGTGGCGAGGTGATCGAGTCGCTGCGCGACCGCATCCTGGGTCGCGTCGCCGCGATCGAGGTGTTGCATCCGGAGACCCAGGCCACGTTGCTCCCCGCCGCCACCATGCTGGACGAGGACGCGCTGGACATCCTGGAGGCAGCCGGCGTGGACGAGGTCAAGGTGCGTACGCCGCTGACCTGCCAGACGCGCTTCGGCATCTGCGCCAAGTGCTATGGCCGTGACCTCGGGCGCGGCGGCCCGGTGAACATTGGTGAGGCCGTGGGCGTGATTGCCGCGCAGTCCATCGGCGAGCCCGGCACGCAACTGACGATGCGGACCTTCCACATCGGCGGCGCCGCGCAGCGCGCGGCCGTGGCCAGTGCGGTGGAGGCCAAGTCCGACGGCATCATCGGCTTCAACGCCACGATGCGCTATGTCACCAACGGCAAGGGCGAGCTGGTGGTCATCTCCCGGTCCGGCGAGATCATCATCGTCGACCCGCACCACCGCGAGCGCGAGCGTCACAAGGTGCCGTACGGTGCGACCTTGAATGTCAAGGACGGCCAGACCATCAAGGCCGGCACGGTGCTGGCCAACTGGGACCCGCTGACGCGCCCCATCATCACCGAGTTTGCCGGTCAGGCGCGCTTCGAGAACGTCGAGGAGGGTGTCACCGTCGCCAAGCAGCTCGACGAGGTCACCGGCCTGTCCACGCTGGTGGTGATCGATCCCAAGCGCCGCGGCTCCACCAAGGTGGTGCGCCCGCAGGTCAAGCTGCTGGATGCGGCTGGCAAGGAAGTCAAGATCCCGGGCACGGACCATGCCGTGACGATCGGCTTCCCGGTCGGCTCGCTGATCCAGATCCGCGACGGCCAGGCGCTGCCCCCGGGCGAGGTGCTGGCGCGCATCCCGATGGAAGGCCAGAAGACGCGCGACATCACTGGCGGCCTGCCGCGGGTGGCCGAGTTGTTCGAGGCCCGCAGCCCGAAGGACAAGGGCACGCTGGCGGAAATCACTGGCACGGTCAGCTTCGGCAAGGAGACCAAGGGCAAGGTGCGCCTGCAGATCACCGATCCGGATGCGAAGGTGTTCGAGGAGCTGGTGCCCAAGGAGAAGAACATCCTGGTGCACGAAGGCCAGGTCGTCAACCGTGGCGAGCTGATCGTCGATGGCGCGGCGGACCCGCAGGACATCCTGCGACTGCTGGGTGTCGAGGAGCTGGCGCGCTACATCGTTGACGAGGTGCAGGACGTCTACCGTCTGCAGGGCGTCAAGATCAACGACAAGCACATCGAGGTGATCGTGCGCCAGATGCTGCGTCGGGTCGCGATCGCGGCGCCGGGCGACTCCAACTACATCGCTGGTGAGCAGGTCGAGCGTTCGGAGCTGTTCGGCACCAACGACCGTTTGCGTGGCGAGGGCAAGATGCCCGCCACCTACTCGGACATGCTGCTGGGCATCACCAAGGCCAGCCTGTCGACGGACTCGTTCATCTCGGCCGCTTCCTTCCAGGAGACGACACGGGTGCTGACCGAGGCGGCGATCATGGGCAAGCGCGACGAGTTGCGCGGCCTGAAGGAGAACGTCATCGTCGGACGCCTCATCCCGGCCGGAACGGGCATGGCCTACCATCAGGCTCGCAAGGTCAAGGAGGAAATGGACGAGACCGAGCGCAAGGCGATTGCACAGCAGGAGGCCGAGGAACTGGCGGCGGCCCAGCTGGCGGCGGTCGACGCGGCGCACGGCGGCTCGGCGCAAAGCCCGGCCTGAGGTGGCGCGGGCGGCTTGCGGCGGGCAGCCGCTGGTCGCCTGACGAACCATTGACGCAAGGGCGGCCTCGGCCGCCCTTGTTGCTTTCTGCCCACTGCTGTGCCCAGTGGGCCGCGTCAGGCGTCGAGCTGCGCCCTCGGCTGCCAGTCCTGGGGCCGCTGCACGACAACGCGCCAGTCTCGCCAAAGCCGCTGACGCAGGGCCAGCACGGCCTTGTCCCGGCTAAGCAAAGCCTGGGCATGGTGGGTGCAGGCCAGGTCGATAAAACCCTGGTCATCCAGGTCGCGGCAGCGCGGCACCGTTGGCCCGCTGGGTGCCGGGTCGGGCACGGGGTGACACAACGCGTCGAAGGCGGCCAGGACCTTGGACGGGTCGGTGTGCCACTGCGCGCATCGCTGCGGCGATGCGACGCGGCGAAACTCCTCGCGATGCAACGGGCAGGCCAGCCAGACCACGGTGCCGGCGCGCAACGCCGCCAACAAGGTGATTGCCGACGGGTCGCCAAAGACCAGCAGGTCCAACACGACCTGGGTGTCCAGGACCAGCAGCGGGACGGCCGGGGCCGTTGAAGGAGTGGGCATGTCGGCCAAACGGCATCAAGCCTTGCTCGACGCCTGCCGAGGCACTATACTCGCCGGCTTTTCGGCAGATCCTGCTGCGCTCTTTGTCGAGCGGCTGGCCTGGACTGCACGGCCCAAGCGGCCAGCGCCCGGATGAGGGTGCTGCCCGCGCCCCGCCCCGTAGGAGTCGCCGCAACCGCTGTCTCAGGCAGCCGTCGCGGCCTCGCCGTCCGCGGTGGTCAGGCCTTGCAGGCATACCCCGGGCCCGGTCGTACCCGAACGGGAGCGCTCGGCATCGCCACTGAAGGTCACCGGACATCCATCGGGAACGCATCTCATGCCCACCATCAACCAGCTCGTGCGCCAAGGCCGCCAGGCCGAGGTCATCAAGAGCAAGTCGCCCGCCATGCAGAACAGCCCGCAGCGGCGCGGCGTCTGCACCCGGGTCTACACCACGACCCCGAAGAAGCCCAACTCGGCGTTGCGCAAGGTTGCCAAGGTGCGCCTGACCAATGGCTTCGAGGTCATCTCCTACATCGGTGGTGAGGGCCACAACCTTCAGGAGCACAGCGTGGTGCTGGTGCGCGGCGGCCGGGTCAAGGACCTGCCCGGCGTGCGCTATCACATCGTGCGCGGCTCGCTCGACCTGCAGGGCGTCAAGGATCGCAAGCAGTCGCGTTCCAAGTACGGCGCCAAGCGTCCCAAGAAGGCCTGATCGGCCTGTAGTGCGGCTCGGATCGGCTCTCGCGCTGCTCGCCGTACGTCAGTACGGCTGCGCCGCACGGGGCTGCTGAGGGCGCTATCGACGGCTACTGGAACTCCCCCGCCTGTGGTGGGACGAGTGAGTAGCCGAGTAAGTGACCGGCCCAGGTGTCCGGTCGAGGTGGGCGGCGGTAGTCGCCTCCAACTGAAAACCAAAGGAAGTAGTTCATGCCACGTCGTCGCGAAGTACCCAAACGCGAAATCCTGCCCGACCCGAAGTTCGGATCGGTCGACCTGTCCAAGTTCATGAACGTCATCATGGAGTCGGGCAAGAAGGCCATCGCCGAGCGGATCATCTACGGTGCCCTGGAGCAGGTCGAGAAGAAGGCGGGCAAGGACCCGCTGGAAATCTTCATGACCGCCGTCAACAACATCAAGCCGATGGTCGAGGTGAAGTCTCGGCGGGTCGGCGGCGCGAACTACCAGGTGCCGGTCGAAGTGCGCCCGGTGCGCCGCATGGCGCTGGCCATGCGCTGGCTGAAGGAGTCCGCCCGCAAGCGTGGCGAGAAGTCCATGGCCGCGCGCCTGGCCAATGAACTGCTGGAGGCCAGCGAGGGGCGTGGCGGCGCGATGAAGAAGCGCGACGAAGTGCACCGCATGGCTGAGGCCAACAAGGCCTTCTCGCACTTCCGATTCTGACGATTACCCCCGCGCCGGCCGCTCCCCCGGGTTGTCCCCAACCCGCGAGCGGCTCGCGCATTTGGAGCTGAAGCATGGCCCGCCAGACCCCCATCGAGCGCTACCGCAACATCGGCCTCCGCGCGCACATCGATGCCGGCAAGACCACCACGACCGAGCGCATCCTCTTCTACACCGGCGTCAATCACAAGATTGGCGAGGTGCACGACGGTGCGGCCACCATGGACTGGATGGAGCAGGAGCAGGAGCGTGGCATCACGATCACCTCCGCTGCCACCACCTGTTTCTGGCGTGGCATGGATCTGAATTTCGAAGAGCACCGCTTCAACATCATCGATACCCCGGGGCACGTCGACTTCACGATCGAGGTCGAGCGCTCCATGCGCGTGCTGGATGGCGCCTGCATGGTCTATTGCGCGGTGGGTGGCGTTCAGCCGCAGTCCGAGACCGTCTGGCGTCAGGCCAACAAGTACAAGGTGCCCCGTCTGGCCTTTGTCAACAAAATGGACCGCACGGGTGCCAACTTCTTCAAGGTCTATGACCAGATGAAGTCGCGCCTGAAGGCCAACCCGGTGCCGGTGGTGATCCCTATCGGCGCGGAGGAGTCCTTCACCGGCGTGATCGACCTGCTCAAGATGAAGGCCATCATCTGGGACGAGGCCAGCCAGGGCATGAAGTTCGCCTACAGCGACGTTCCCGCAGATCTGGAGGCTGAAGCGCAGAAGTGGCGCGAGCTGATGGTTGAGGCCGCCGCTGAGGCGACCGAGGAACTGATGAACAAGTACCTCGAGAGCGGCGAGCTCAGCGAGGACGAGATCCGTCAGGGCCTGCGCCTGCGCACCATCGCCACCGAGATCCAGCCCATGCTGTGCGGCACGGCGTTCAAGAACAAGGGTGTGCAGCGCATGCTGGACGCCGTGATCGAGTTTCTGCCATCTCCCGTGGACATCCCGCCTGTGGTCGGTACCGACGACGACGAGAAGGCCACGTCGCGCAAGGCCGACGACAAGGAGAAGTTCGCGGCATTGGCGTTCAAGCTGATGACCGACCCCTATGTCGGCCAGCTGACCTTTGTGCGGGTGTACTCCGGCGTTCTCAAGAGCGGCGACTCGGTCTACAACCCGATCCGCAGCAAGAAGGAACGCATCGGCCGAATCCTGCAGATGCATGCCAACCAGCGCGAGGAGATCAAGGAGATCCTGGCCGGTGACATCGCAGCCTGCGTGGGCCTGCGTGACGTCACCACGGGCGAAACGCTGTGCGACCCCGACTCGATCATCACCCTTGTGCGTATGGTCTTCCCGGAGCCGGTGATCAGCCAGGCCGTGGAGCCCAAGACCAAGGCCGACCAGGAGAAGATGGGCGTGGCGCTGGGGCGCCTGGCCGCAGAGGATCCGTCCTTCCGGCTGCGCACGGACGAAGAGTCTGGCCAGACCATCATCTCGGGCATGGGCGAGCTGCACCTCGAGATCATTGTCGACCGCATGAAGCGCGAGTTTGGCGTCGAGGCCAACGTCGGCAAGCCGCAGGTGGCCTATCGCGAGACCATCCGCAAGGCCGTCTCCGATGTCGAGGGCAAGTTCGTTCGCCAGTCCGGCGGCAAGGGTCAGTACGGCCACGTGGTCCTCACGGTCGAACCCAACGAACCGGGCAAGGGCTTCGAGTTCGTCGATGCGATCAAGGGTGGCGTCGTGCCGCGCGAGTTCATCCCGGCGGTGCAAAAGGGCGTGGTCGACTCGCTCCCGAACGGCGTCCTGGCCGGCTATCCGGTGGTCGACATCAAGGTCACGCTGACCTACGGGTCCTACCACGAGGTGGACTCGAACGAGAACGCCTTCAAGATGGCGGCCTCGCTGGGCTTCAAGGACGGCTGCCGCAAGGCCAGCCCGGTGATCCTGGAGCCGATGATGGCCGTGGAAGTGGAGACGCCGGAGGACTATGCCGGCTCGGTGATGGGTGACCTGTCGTCGCGTCGCGGCATGGTGCAAGGCATGGACGACATGCCCGGCGGTGGCAAGGTCATCAAGGCCGAGGTGCCGCTGTCTGAGATGTTCGGCTACTCGACCACGCTGCGCTCGATGTCGCAGGGTCGGGCCACCTACACGATGGAGTTCAAGCACTACAGCGAGGCGCCACGCAACGTGGCCGAGGCGATCATCACCGCCCGCGGAAAGTAACCGAAGATTCAATCGGTCTTCAAGGGCATGAGGGGCGCTGCCGGTGGCGTACCCGTCCCTGAAGACCTTAAATCCTGCACCGGCATGCTCTTTGTACGGAGACTGAGAAATGGCAAAAGGCAAGTTTGAGCGGACCAAGCCGCACGTGAACGTGGGGACGATTGGTCACGTGGATCACGGCAAGACGACGCTGACGGCGGCGATCACGTCGGTGCTGGCGGCGAAGTTTGGTGGTGAGGCGAAGGCCTACG
>JBJXHB010000262.1:0-17151 GCA_046160725.1 Aquabacterium sp. | reverse complement strand
CGGGCGCCGGAGCGGGCGCCGGAGCGGGCGGCGGCGGCGGCGGCGGGGCTACGCGCGGAGCCGGGGCGGGTGCGGGCGGTGGTGCCGGACGAACGGCGCCGTCACAAGTCTCCGACGCCGTCGCTGGCGTCCAGAAGTTGTCACGCCAGCACAGCTCGCCCGTGGCGTTCTTCCACGTCGTGCCGTCCACGCCGCGCCAGTTGTCGATCGACTTCTGTGCGAAGGCGGTCAAAGGCGCCGCCAGGGCGGCAGCGGCGAAAAGTACCGCCACCTTGTTCAGTTTCTTCATGATTCTCCTCTCAAGGATGAGCCGAAAGGGCCAGCGAAACGTCCAAATCGGATGCGTTGTCTAAACCTGTGAATGCCGGCGGGCCCTGGGATATCCCAAAGCCCACCACCGACAAAGCATTGTGCCATCAGGGTGTCGGCTGGGCTCCATTTTGGACAGATCGAGGAACCGCACCATTCGGGCTGTTGCGGATGGGCCACAAGACCCGCCGAATAGAATCAAGGGTTCCCTTAGGGGAATCACCTGCCCCGTGGGCAGTCTTCGCCGTCGACGGCCCCGCCCCCTGCGCTCGCATGAACTCATTCGCCAAGGAAACGCTGCCGATCAGTCTCGAAGAGGAGATGCGGCGCTCATACCTCGACTACGCGATGAGCGTGATCGTCGGTCGCGCGCTACCCGACGCCCGTGACGGCCTGAAGCCGGTGCACCGGCGCGTGCTGTTCGCGATGCACGAGCAGAACAACGACTGGAACCGACCGTACAAGAAGAGCGCCCGCATCGTCGGCGACGTGATGGGCAAGTACCACCCACACGGCGACACGGCGATCTACGACACCATCGTTCGCATGGCGCAGCCGTTCTCGCTGCGCCACATGCTGGTCGACGGCCAGGGCAATTTCGGCTCGGTCGACGGCGACAACGCCGCGGCCATGCGCTATACCGAGATCCGGCTGGCCAAGATCGCGCACGAGATGCTGGCCGACATCGACAAGGAAACCGTCGATTTCGGGCCCAACTACGACGGCAGCGAGCGCGAGCCGCTGGTGCTGCCCTCGCGGCTGCCGAACCTTCTGGTCAACGGCTCGTCCGGCATCGCGGTGGGCATGGCCACCAACATACCGCCGCACAACCTCAACGAGGTCGTGGACGCCTGTCTGCACCTCCTGGGTCGGCCGGAAGCCACGCTAGAAGAACTAATGGAGATCGTCCCGGCGCCGGACTTCCCAACCGCCGGGATCATCTACGGCCTCGAGGGCGTCAAGGAAGGCTATCGCACCGGCCGTGGCAAGGTGGTGATGCGGGCGCGCTGCCATTTCGAGGACATCGACCGTGGCCAGCGCCAGTCGATCATCGTTGACGAGATCCCGTACCAGGTCAACAAGAAGACGCTGCTGGAGCGCATCGCCGAGCTGGTCCGCGAGAAGAAGATCGAGGGCATCAGCCACATCCAGGACGAGAGCGACAAGTCCGGCATGCGGGTGGTGATCGAGCTGCGCCGGGGCGAAGTGCCCGAGGTGGTGCTGAACAACCTGTACAAGCAGACCCAGCTGCAGGACAGCTTCGGCATCAACATGGTGGCGCTGGTCGACGGCCAGCCCCGCCTGTGCAACCTGAAGCTGCTGATCGAGATCTTCCTCGAGCACCGACGCGAGGTCGTGACCCGCCGCACGGCGCACGAGCTGCGCAAGGCCCGCGAACGCGGCCATGTGCTGGAGGGCCTGGCGGTGGCCCTGGCCAACATCGACGAGTTCATCACCATCATCAAGAACTCGCCGACGCCGCCGGCGGCCAAAGCCGAGCTGATTGCTCGATCTTGGGACTCGTCCCTGGTGCGCGAGATGCTGGCCCGGGTCGAGGGCCAACGCTCCGGCAATCGCCTGGCGTTCCGCCCTGAGGGTCTGCCCGCCCACTACGGACTGCAGGACGATGGGCTTTACCGGCTGAGCGACGACCAGGCCGGCGAGATCCTGCAGATGCGCCTGCAGCGCCTGACCGGGCTGGAGCAGGACAAGATCATCGGCGAGTACCGCGACGTGATGACGCAGATTGCCGACCTGCTTGACATCCTGTCCCGTCCGGACCGGGTGACGACCATCATCAGCGACGAGTTGCGCGCGCTGAAGGCCGAGTACGGCCAGACCAAGGTCGGCGCGCGGCGCAGCACCATCGAGCGCAATGCGCTCGAACTCGGCACCGAGGACCTGATCACCCCCACTGACATGGTGGTCACGCTCTCGCACGGCGGCTATGTCAAGAGTCAGCCGTTGGCCGAGTACCGCGCGCAGCGCCGCGGCGGCCGTGGCAAGCAGGCCACGTCAACCAAGGAAGACGACTGGATCGACCAGCTGTTCATCGCCAACACGCACGACTGGATCCTGTGTTTCAGCGATCGCGGGCGCGTGTACTGGATCAAGGTCTGGGAAGTGCCACAGGGCGCGCGCGCCAGCCGCGGCCGGCCCATCGTCAACATGTTCCCGTTGCAGCAGGGCGAGAAGATCACCGTCGTGCTGCCGCTGACGGGTGAGTTCCGCAGCTTCCCGGCCGACCACTATGTCTTCATGTGCACAGCGCTGGGCATCGTCAAGAAGACGCCCCTGGACGATTTCAGCAACCCGCGCAAGGCGGGCATCATCGCCGTCACGCTGGACGAGGGCGACTATTTGATTGGCGCCGCGCTCACCGACGGCCGGCATGATGTGATGCTGTTCAGCGACGGTGGCAAGGCGGTGCGTTTCGACGAGAGCGACGTCACGGCCCATGGCCGGCAAGCGCGCGGCGTGAAGGGCATGACCCTTGAGGACGGCCAGAGCGTGATCGCGATGCTGGTCGCCGAGGACGAGACCCAGAGCGTGCTGACGGCCACCGAGAACGGCTATGGCAAACGCACCAGCATCGTGGAGTACACCCGCCACGGCCGCGGCACCAAGGGCATGATCGCGATCCAGCAGACCGAGCGCAACGGCCGCGTCGTTGCCGCGACGCTGGTGCGGCCGGCCGACGAGATCATGTTGATCACCGACAAGGGTGTGCTCGTGCGCACCCGCGTCAGCGAGATCCGCGAGCTGGGCCGGGCGACACAGGGCGTGACCCTGATCGCGCTGGACAACGGCGCGCATCTGAGCGGACTGCAGCGCATCGTCGACGACGACGCGCCGGCCGACAACGAAGAACCCTCACCCACCCAGGACCCGGACGCCTCATGATCATCCACCGCATGGCCGCCACAGTGCTGGCCAGCCTGTTGCCCCTGGTCGCAGCCGCCCAGGCCACCACGCCGGCCGCGTCAAGCCCGGCCAAGAAGGAACTGGTGCAGAAGATCCTGCAGCTGCAGCAGCCCGGCATCGAGCAGATGGCACGCGTCATGGCCGAGCAGACGGTGGCGCCGCTGGTGCAGCAGGCCCAGGTCGAGCTGCAGCGCCAGCCGGCCGAAAAGCGCGACGCCATCGGCAAGGAGATGCAGGCCGACTTGAAGAAATACGGCGACGAGGTGATCCCGGTGCTGCGTGACCGCGCGGTCAAGCTGGCACCGTCGACCGTCGGCGCCATTCTCGAGGAGCGCTTCACTGAAGACGAGCTGAAGCAGGTGGTGGCGCTGCTGGAGTCCCCGGTCAACCGCAAGTTCCAGTCGGTCGGCGGCGAGCTGCAGCGAGCCCTGTCCGAAAAGCTGGTGGCCGAGTCGCGTCCGTTGCTGGAACCCAAGCTGCGCACGCTGCGCGACACCATGGCCAAGCGGCTCGGCATCACGCCGCCGCCGGCCTCACCGACGGGCGCCGCACCGGCCAAGCCGGCGGCGGCCGCGTCGCGCTGACACGAGCCTGCCGCGGGCGCGCCGCTTGATGTCCACGCCGACCCTGCCCCAGCTGCGTGACCAGATCGACGCGCTTGATCGGGAGCTGCTTGCTCTGCTCAACCGCCGCGCCCGCGTCGCGCAGCAGGTCGGGGAGATCAAGAAGCATGAAGGCTCGCCGGCCTTCCGCCCCGAGCGCGAGGCGCAGGTCATTGCCAACCTGAAGCAGGCCAATGGCGGCCCGCTGCTGTCGGCCAGTGTGGCGCCCATCTGGCGCGAGATCATGTCGGCCTGTCGGGCCTTGGAGACACCATCACGCGTGGCCTTCCTGGGGCCGGCCGGCACCTTCAGCGAGCTGGCTACGCTGGGCTACTTCGGGTCGTCGATCGAGCGCGTGCCTTGCGCCAGCATCGACGAGGTGTTTCGCGCCACCTCGGCCGGGGCGGCGGACTTCGGCGTGGTACCGGTGGAGAACTCCACCGAGGGCGTCGTGGCCAGGTCGCTGGACCTGTTCCTGACCACGCCGCTGTCTCTGATCGGCGAGACCAGCCTGCTGATCCGGCAGAACCTGTTGCGCCGCCGCGGCGGCACAGATGGGCTGGTGGCCGTGTGCGCCCATCCACAGTCGCTGGCCCAGTGCCATGACTGGCTGAGCCGGCATCTGCCGGACGTCGAGCGCCGGCCCGTGGCCAGCAATGCCGAGGGCGCACGGCAGGCGTCGCTGGACGACGGCCTGGCCGCCCTGGCCAGTGAGCGAGCAGCCAGCGAGTTCGGGCTGCACGTGGTGGCACCGGCAGTGCAGGATGACCCGCACAACCGGACCCGCTTTGCAATCGTTGCCCATCCGTCGACGCATCCGGCCCCGCGGCCACGCGGCCACGACTGCACCAGCCTGGCGGTATCGGTACCCAACCGCCCCGGCGCGGTGCACGACATCCTGGTGCCCTTGAAAGTCCATGGCGTGTCGATGAGCCGCCTGGAGTCGCGCCCGGCGCGGTCCGGCCAGTGGGAGTACTACTTCTACATCGACGTGGTCGGGCATGCCGATGAGGCGCCCGTCGCCGCCGCCCTGGCCGAGCTGCGCCAGGCCTGTGCCTACTTCAAGCTGCTGGGCAGTTACCCGGTGGACAGCCATTGACGGGCCGCGCACCGATGTTCAACCAGCTCGGCGTGATCGGATGCGGCTTGATGGGCGGGTCGTTCGCCCTGGCGCTCAAGCGGGCCGGCCTGGTCAAGCGCGTCATCGGCTACAGCAAGTCGCCTTCCACGACCGAGCGCGCGAAGCGCCTGGGTGTGATCGACGACGTGGCCGAGTCGGCGCTGCTGGCCGTGTCCGGCTCGGACATAGTTCTGGTGGCGGTACCGGTTTCGGCCACCGAGCCGACCCTGCGCGCCATCCGCAACCTGCTGGAAGCGGGCGTGCTGGTGATGGACGTCGGGTCCACCAAGCGCGACGTGGCCGAGGTCGCCCAGCGGGTGTTGAAGGAGCGCATCGGGTCGTTTGTGCCGGCGCACCCGGTCGCCGGGCGCGAGGTATCGGGCGTCCACAACGCCGACGCGTCGCTGTATGCCGGGCGCCAGGTCATCCTGACGCCGCTGCCGCAGACCTTGCCGGCCATGGTGCAGAAGGCGACGGATGTCTGGTCGGCTATCGGCGCTCAGGTGCTGAAGATGTCGCCCGAGAACCATGACGCGGCCTTTGCCGCCGTCAGCCACCTGCCGCACCTGCTGGCCTTTGCCTTCTTCTCGGCGGTGGCCAGCCAGCCCGGTGGCCGCGACATGCTGTCCCTGGCTGGCCCCGGGTTCCGGGACTTCACGCGGATCGCCGCCGGAGAGCCGGAGATGTGGCGCGACATCCTGCTGGCCAACCGCGAGGAGGTGCTCAAGCAGTCGCAGCGCTTCCGCCACACGCTGGACGCGATGGAGCTGGCGATCCGCGCCGGCAACGGCCAGGCGCTGCACGACCTGCTCCGCACCGCGTCCGAAGGCCGCGCCGGGTGGCAGTTGGGCGCACCGCGCCGCTGACCCTTGCGTCGGTGCCGCCTTTGGCGGTGCCGGACTTGACCATGTACGACATCCCCTTCCTCGACCTGCCGCCCTTGCGTGGCGCCGCCGGCCGGGTCAGCCTGCCGGGGTCCAAGAGCATCTCCAACCGTTTGCTGCTGCTGTCCGCGCTGAGCGAGGGACAGACCGAGCTGCCGGGCCTGCTCGACTCGGACGACACGCGGGTGATGCTGGTCGCCCTGCAGCAGCTGGGCTGCAGCGTGTCCAAGACGCCGGACGGCACGACGCGCATCACCGGCATCGACGGCCGTCTGCCGGTCGGTGAGGCCGATCTCTTCCTGGGCAATGCGGGCACCGCCATGCGGCCCTTGACCGCTGCGCTGGCGGTCCTGGCGGCCGAGCAGGGAGGCCGCTTCATGCTGCGTGGCGTCGCACGCATGCACGAGCGGCCGATCGGTGACCTGGTCGATGCCCTGCGTGCGTTGGGATGCCCGGTCCATGACATGGGCCAGGCCGGTTTTCCGCCGCTGCAGGTACAGGGCCCGGTGCCCGGTGGCCTGCGGCTGGACGACCCGGTCCGCGTGCGCGGTGATGTGTCAAGCCAGTTCCTGACCGCCCTGCTGCTGGCGCTGCCGCTGGCCTGCCGGACCCGGCCGGCGGTCATCGAGGTGGTCAGCGAGCTGATCTCCAAGCCCTACATCGACATCACGCTCAACCTTCTGGCGCGGTTTGGCATCGCGGTACAGCGCGAGGACCACCGACGCTTCACCATACCAGCGGGCAGCCGCTACCGCTCGCCAGGGCGGGTGTGGGTGGAGGCCGATGCGTCCTCGGCGTCGTACTTCATTGCCATCGGCGCGCTGGCCGCGACCGACCGGCCGCTGCGCATCGACGGCGTCGGGCTCGACTCCATCCAGGGCGACATCGGCTTCGTCGAGGCGGCCCGGGCCATGGGCGCACAGGTGCGAGGCGGCGACGGCTGGCTGGAGGTGCGGCGCGGCGCCTGGCCACTGCGCGCCTTGCGCATGGATGCGGTGGCCATCCCCGACGCGGCCATGACCCTGGCCGCCATGGCGCTGTATGCCGATGGCCCGTGTCGCATCGACGGCATCGCCAGCTGGCGCGTCAAGGAGACCGACCGCATCGCTGCGATGGCCACCGAGCTGCGCAAGGTCGGCGCGACGGTCGTCGAGGGCGCGGACTTCATCGATGTCACGCCGCCGGTGCAGTGGCGCAGCGCCGCCTTCCACACCTACGACGATCATCGCATGGCCATGTGCCTGTCGCTGGCCGCGTTTCATCCCCTGGCCGGGGCGGCGGGCCAGCCGATGCGCATCCTGGACCCTGGTTGCGTGGCCAAGACGTTCCCGGACTACTTCGAGGCCTTGTTCGCCGTCGCCCAGGCCATGCCACGCGAGGTGCCGGTGATCACCATCGACGGGCCGACCGCCTCCGGCAAGGGCACGCTGGCCGCCGCGGTGGCTCGGCGACTGGGCTGGCAGCTGCTGGACTCCGGCGCGCTGTACCGGGCGGCGGCGCTGGCCGCACTGAACGCCGGCATCGACCCCGGCGATGCCGATGCGGTCGCGGGGCTCGCGGCGGCGCTGCCATTGCGTTTCGCCGCCAACCAGGTCTGGCTCGGGGGCGCCGATGTCAGCGCCGAGCTGCGCCGCGAGGACGTCGGCATCAACGCATCCCGTGTCGCGGCCCATCCGCCGGTCCGGCTGGCCCTGCATGCCTTGCAACTGGCCTTCCGGCGCGCCCCGGGCCTGGTGGCCGACGGGCGCGACATGGGCACCGTGGTGTTCCCCGATGCGCCGCTCAAGGTGTTCCTGACGGCCAGCGCTGCCACACGCGCGGACCGACGCCATAAGCAACTGATTTCAAAGGGAATTTCGGCTAACATCGCCGACCTTCGCGCCGACCTTGAGGCACGCGACGAGCGGGACCGAAACCGCCTTGTCGCGCCCTTGGTGCCGGCCGAGGATGCGCTCTTGCTCGACAACTCCGCACTCGACATCGACGCCAGCGTCGACCAGGTGCTGCAGTGGTGGGGCGGGCGCCGGTCCTTCACCTAGCTGCCTATGGGCGGCACCGGTGAGTTACCTTGTCAGAGCACCCGTTGCCCACCCACGGCTTGCCAGCCCGGGCACGGGATCGTCAACCAACCGCAACCTCGCGTTGCACAGCACTGTCGGCCCTCGATTCCTCCCCCCGGCCGACCCAGGAAGCCACATGTCCCAGACCCAAGCCGCCGTTGCAGGCGGTGACTCCTTTGCCGCCCTGTTCGAAGAATCCCTCAAGCGCAGCGAGATGCGCGTGGGCGAGGTCATCACCGCTGAGGTGGTGCGCATCGAATTCAACTTCGTGGTGGTCAACGCCGGCCTCAAGAGCGAGGCCTATGTCCCCAAGAGCGAGTTCCAGAACGACCAGGGTGAGATCGAAGTCCAGGTCGGCGACTTCGTCTCGGTGGCCATCGATGCCTCGAGAACGGCTACGGCGACACCATCCTCAGCCGCGACAAGGCCAAGCGCCTGGCGTCCTGGCTGTCGCTGGAGAACGCCCTGGAGTCCGGCGAGTTCGTGACCGCCACGGTCAGCGGCAAGGTCAAGGGCGGCCTGACCGTGCTGGTCAATGGCATCCGCGCCTTCCTGCCGGGCTCGCTGATCGACACCCGCCCGGTCAAGGACCTGACCCCGTACGAGGGCAAGACGCTCGAGTTCAAGGTCATCAAACTGGATCGCAAGCGCAACAACGTGGTCCTGAGCCGCCGTGCCGTGGTCGAAGCCAGCATGGGCGAAGAGCGCGCCAAGCTGCTGGAGACGCTGCGCGAAGGCGCCATCGTCAACGGCGTGGTCAAGAACATCACCGAGTACGGCGCCTTCGTTGACCTCGGCGGCATCGACGGCCTGCTGCACATCACCGACATGGCCTGGCGCCGCGTGCGCCACCCGACCGAGGTGGTGCAGGTTGGCCAGGAGCTGACCGCCAAGGTGCTGAAGTTCGACGCCGAGAAGAACCGCGTCAGCCTGGGCCTGAAGCAACTCGGCGACGACCCCTGGATGGGCGTTTCCCGCCGCTATCCGTCGGGCACCCGGCTGTTCGGCAAGGTCACCAACATCGCCGACTACGGCGCCTTCGTCGAGATCGAACCCGGCATCGAAGGCCTGGTTCACGTCTCGGAGATGGACTGGACCAATAAGAACGTCGCCCCCATCAAGGTCGTGACGCTCGGCGAAGAGGTCGAGGTCATGGTCCTGGAGATCGACGAGGACAAGCGCCGCATCAGCCTGGGCATGAAGCAGTGCAAGGCCAACCCGTGGGAGGAGTTCTCCTCCAACTTCAAGCGTGGCGACAAGGTCAAGGGCCCGATCAAGTCGATCACCGACTTCGGCGTCTTCGTCGGCCTGGCTGCCGGCATCGACGGCCTGGTGCACCTGTCCGACCTGTCCTGGAGCGAGACCGGCGAGACCGCGGTACGCAACTACAAGAAGGGCCAGGAGGTCGACGCCCTGGTGCTGGGCATCGATGTCGAGCGCGAGCGCATTTCGCTGGGCATCAAGCAGCTCGACGGCGACCCGTTTGCCACCTTCACGACCATCCATGACAAGGGTGCGCTGGTGACCGGCAAGGTCAAGACGGTGGACCCGCGCGGTGCGGAGATCCAGCTCACCGACGACGTCACCGGCTACCTGCGCGCCAGCGAGATCGGTCGCGACCGGGTCGAGGATGCGCGAAACGTCCTCAAGGAGGGCGACGAGGTCAGCGTGGTGATCGTCAACGTCGACCGCAAGGCGCGCTCGATCCAGCTGTCGATCAAGGCCAAGGACATGGCCGACCAGCAAGAGGCGATGCAACGTCTGGCGCAAACCAACGAGCGCGAGACCGCGGGTACCACCAGTCTGGGCGCCTTGCTGCGCGCCAAGCTGGACAACCGCGAGAACTGACCTCCTGGTCGTTGACGACGACGAAGCAACGGCATGACCCGATCCGACCTGGTGGGCGCGCTGGCCGAGCGATTCGGCCAGCTGACCCAGCGCGATGCGGAGTTCGCGGTCAAGACCATTCTCGATGCGATGTCCGACGCCCTGGCGCGCGGGCACCGCATCGAGATCCGGGGCTTTGGCAGCTTTTCGATCAACCGCCGCCCACCCAGGGTCGGCCGCAATCCGCGCAGCGGTGACCGTGTCACGGTGCCGGAGAAGCTGGTCCCTCATTTCAAGCCTGGCAAGGCGCTGCGCGAAGCGGTGGACGAGCGGCTGCCCGTCGTCGACCCCGAGCCGCAGCGCTGACCCTTCGGGCAGGAGGCCCGCATGCGCATCCTGACCTGGGCGCTGCGCGCTTTCATCTTCTTCGCGTTGTTCGCCTTTGCGCTGAACAACCAGCAGGATGCAACCGTCCACTGGTTCTTTGGTGCGCAATGGCGCGCGCCGATGGTCATCATCGTGCTGGCCGCCTTTGCCGCCGGTGGCGTGATCGGCGTGCTGGCCATGCTGCCGGGTTGGTGGAAGCAACGCAGCCGCGCTGCTCGTGCGGCACCGCCGCCCACGCGGGCCGAAAGCGCCGCCACCGACCGCGCCTCCACACATGCGGCGTCGAATTTCGGCGCCGAGCATCCACCGCGCGAGGGCCTGTAGGCCATGGACCTCGATTGGCCGTGGCTGTTGCTGGCCGTGCCGATGGTGTTCGCGCTGGGCTGGATCGCGTCGCGCCTGGACCTGCGGCAGTGGCGCCGCGTCGACCGGGCCGCACCGCGCGCCTACTTCAAGGGCTTGAATCTGCTGCTGAACGATCAGCAGGACAAGGCCATCGACGCCTTCATCGAGGCGGTGCAGGCCGACGCGGATACCGCCGAGCTGCACTTCGCGCTGGGCAACCTGTTCCGCCGACGCGGTGAATTCGAGCGCGCAGTGCGCGTCCACCAGCATCTCCTTCAGCGTCCTGACCTGAGCGTGGCCGAGCGCCAGCGGGCCCAGAACGCGCTGGCCGACGACTTCATGAAGGCCGGCCTGCTTGACCGGGCCGAGACCGCGTACCGGGCGCTCGAGGGCAGCCCCTTCGACACCGAGGCGCGGCTGGCGCTGCTGGCGCTGCATGAGCGTGGCCGCGACTGGCCGGCGGCGATCCACGACGCACAGGCCCTGGAGGCCGCGGGCACCGGGTCGTTCGCCATCCGGATCGCGCACTACCACTGTGAGCTGGCACAGGCTGCCGACGACCGCGCCGACCATGAGACGGCCGCGGCGCATCTGGCGCAGGCGCGTCAGGTGGCACCCCAGGCCGTGCGGCCGCTGGAGCAGTTGGCGCTGCGCCTCGAACGATCCGGGCGGACGGCGGATGCCTTGGCCTGCTGGGCTGAGCTGCGGCGGCATCAGCCCGAGCAGTTCACCCGGCTGGCGACCGACTACGCGCGGTGCAGCCTGGCCGCCGGTGATCCCGACACGGCGCGCGCGACGCTGCAGCCGTTGGCGCGGGCCCAGCCTTCGCTGGACCTGGTCCGCGCACTGGCTGCCCTGGATGGCGGCATGCCTGCTGCGGCAGTGCCCCTGACGGACCTGCTGAAGGCCGTGCCCAGCCTGCCGGCCGCCCAGGAACTGCTGTCACTGCCGGCTGCCGCCTGGCCCGCCGACGCACAGGCGGCGCTGACCCACGCCGTGGCGCAGGCCGCGCGGCCGCTGAACCGCTACCGCTGCGCCGCCTGCGCTTTCGAGTCGCAGCGCTGGTTCTGGCACTGTCCGGGTTGCCTGGGCTGGGACACGTTTCCGCCTCAGCGGGTCGCCGAGCAGTAGCGCCTGGTCGCTGCCACCACTTGGCCGTAATGGTCAGGTCTTGAGGTGCCGCTCCAGCTGAGCCAGGACCTGGTCGGCTGTCGGCACCTGGCCGACACCGCCGAAGCTGGCTACGCGCCCCGGCCCCGTCACGCCGGCCAGGCCCGGCTCATGGTCGCAGTAGATGCCGATGGTCGGCACGCCAAAGGCCGCGCCGAGGTGGGTGAAGCCCGTGTCCAGTCCGACGATCTGGCGCGACCGAGAAAGCACAGCGGCCATGTCACCGACGGCGAGAAACGGTGGCACCAGGCCGTCGCAGGCCTGCGCGATCCGCTCGGCGCGGGCACGCTCATCGTCGTTACCCCATAACACCACCGGCTTCAACCGGGCTCGGGCCAGGCGCCGACCGACCGCGATCCAGTGCGCCTCGGGCCACAGCTTCTCCGCCCGGCTGGCATTCGGGATCAGGACTGCGCCCAGCACGGGCGGCGCCCAGCTACCCGCCGGCGCGACCAGCCCGAAGCGCGGCGGAATCAGTGGCGTCTCGTAGCCAATGTGCAGTGCGGCCAGCCGCCGGCAACGCTCCACCGCGTGCAGGTCGCGCGACACCTTGGCGCCGCGCGCGTAGGCCAGCGCGGCCAGAGGCTCGCGTATGCTGCTGCGGTCGTAACCGACCAGCGGCCCGTGCGCCTGAACGCCCCACAGCACGCTCTTGAGAAGGCCCTGCAGGTCCAGTACCAGGTCGTAGCGCTCCTGGCGCAGTTCGGCCCGGGCGGCGGTGATCGCGGCGCGCGTCGCGCCATCCCACAGCGACTTGCGCCACTTTCGCCAGGCGATGACGATGGTGCGTGCCACCGCCGGGTGCATGCGCGGTATGGCCGCGAACGGCGCCTCCACCAGCCAGTCGATGACGATGCCGGGGCGTTGCCGCCGGATGTCGGTGACAGCGGCGGCGGCATGCACCACATCCCCCATGGAGGAGGTCTTCACCACCAGTATGCGGCCGGTGGTCAGCGGTGCGTGGCTCAACGGCGGTCCTCCAGGCGGTGGTCGGGCCCATGCCGACGCTTCATGCGCCGCCCTTGGCTTCCTTCACCAGCTCGGGATTGAACCGGGGGTCGTTGTACATCTTGAACTGGCGATAGACCTTGAAGTAGGCACGGCCGGCCCGCGCATCGGCCAACAGGGCGTCCAGGCAATCGCCCAGGTCGGCGCGCTGCTGCTGCAGCCGCTGCAGCTTGCCTTGCGAGGCCTCGCGATGCGCGGCGTCCACATCGCCGCGAGTCGTCTGCACCCGCATGGCATTCACCTTCAGGGCCATGATGGACATGCGGTCGATGATGCTGCCGGCGGTCTCGCTGTTCAGCCTGGCGGCGGCCGGCACCGTGGACCGCGGTGCGTCACTGCGTGCCGAGGCGGCATCGACCAGCCCCAAGGCCAGCAGCAGCAGCTCGTCGACACGCTCGGTGGCATCGTTGCGGGCCTGGTTGAAGCCGTCGATCGCACGTTTGTTCGCTGCGATCGCCTCGGCCGCGACGGTGGTGCGGCGCGCCAGGTCCTCCTCGGCCCACAAGCGTGCATTGAACTGATGGTTGGTCTGGATCCACTGCCACAAAGCGTCGTCGCGCGCCGCGGGCGCCGACGCGGGCCAGCCGGCCGTTGCCAGCAGTGCGTCGTGCAGCGCAATGACCTCGGTGGCGCTGGGCAGGGCAGTGTTCATGGGGCGGCAGGTCCAGAGTCCCTTGGCAGGGGTGGGTGGCAGAATTCGGGCCTTCGATTATCGGCGTGCCGTGCCCGGCGCCGCTCCTGCGCAGACGCCCATGGCGCCACCCTCCCGTCCCGTGATCGTGCGCCTGCGCAACTGGGTGGGCGATGTCATTCTCGGCGTGCCGGCGATTCAGCTGCTGGCCGATCATGGCCATGCACCGACGCTGGTCGGCAAGGGCTGGGCACCGGCCCTGCTGGCCGGGACCGGCTGGCCTGTGCAGGTGCGGCCGGGGCGGCTCATCGACCGTGTGCGTCAACTTCGAGCGCTGCGCCGCGTGGCCAGCGCCGCGGATGCCGGCTTTGACCGCCGACCGAATGCCCTGGTGTTGCCAACCTCTTTCTCCGGTGCATTGGAGATGCGGCTGGCGGGCCTGCGGGCCGTCGGCTATGCCCAGGAGGCGCGCGGGCCGCTGCTGGCCCGAAGCATCCCGATCACCTATGGCGGCCATGCGCTGGTCAGCTACTGGGAGCTGGCCTGCGCGTTCCTCGGCATCCAGGCGCCGCCGCCGCGGCAGATCGGCCTGCCAACAGCGCCGGCCGACCAGCGCGCCGCCGACGTCCTGCTGGCCGCCGAAGGCATACGCCCGGGCTTCATCGTGGTCTGCCCGTTTGCCGGCGGCCTGTTCGAGAAGCAGGACAAGACCTGGCCCGCCTTTGCCGACTTCACGCGGGCGCTGCGCCAGCGACTGGACCGGGACCTCATCGCCTGCCCGGGCCCGGGTGAGGAGGCGATCATCGAGCAGGCCCACGCCGGCGTGCGCAGCCTGCGCGGCGTGCGGCTGGGCGCGTATGGCGGTCTGCTGCGGCGCGCCGCGCTGGTGGTGTCCAACGACACCGGCCCGGCCCATCTGGCGGCTGCGGTCGGCACGCCGGTGCTCAGCGTGCTGGGCCCGACCAAACCGGAGCAGTGGGCGCCCTGGGGACCGCAGGTGGTGGTCGAGCGCCATTGGCCGCGCTGGCCGACCGTGGACGAGGTCCTCGCCCGAACGCTCCAGCAACTGACCGCCTGACCGCAGATGAGACGCCCGGCGCATGGCCACTGAGAGCGCATTGCGGCACCTGGGGGTCGGCCTTGGGCGCCTGCGGCTGTGGCACGACGGCCTGGGTGAGTTCTCGCGCCAGCTCGGGTTGGCATTGGCCGAGCGTGCCACCGAGCTGCGCTCGCGAGACGGCATTGCGCTGCACTTCCACCTGCCGCGGGCCTGGCACGGCGTGTTCGGCAATCAGGTCGGCTATCTCGACACCCACACCAGCCAACGCTGGTTGCATCCCAGGGCCACTCGCTTCAGCCTCTGGCATCACCTGCACCAGCACCTTCGTCTGCGGGCGCCGCTGGGCACGCGGGCTGAAGTCGAAACCGTGCACGACCTCAACTTCCTGCACACCAAGACGCCGGCCAAGCAACAGCGCTATCGCGCGATCCTGTCGTCGCGGCTGCAGCGACGCGCCGCGGTGGTCGCCATCACCCGCCATGTGGCCGAGGACCTGGCTCGCGAGTTGCCCGGGCTGCGGCGCCCGGTCGAGGTGATCCACAACGGCGCGACCGACCTGAGCCTGGCCGCCCGGACCGCGGTGGCCGAGGCCGGTGACGGCCCGTTCCTGCTGCACATCAGCCGCATGGCGCCGTCCAAGAACATCGAGGCACTGTTGCAGCTGGCCGCCGCCTGGCCGCAGATGCCCCTGGTGCTGGCCGGCGCCACCAGCGCCTACACCGACACCGTGCGGCGCCTCGTGGCCGAGCGTGGTCTGGCCAACGTGCGCATCCGCCTCGACCTGGACGAGGCCCAGAAGGCCTGGCTGTATGCGCACTGCACCGCCTTTCTCTTTCCGTCGCTGACCGAGGGCTTCGGCCTGCCGGCGATCGAGGCGATGTACTTCGGCAAGCCCGTCTTCCTGTCGCGCCTGACATCGCTGCCAGAGGTCGGTGGCGATGCCGCCTGCTATTTCGATGCCTTCGATGGCGCGACGATGCGCAGCGTCGTCGAGCATGGCCTGCTGCGACACGCCCTGCCCGGCCGCGCCGATGTCGTGCGCGAGCATGCCCACCAATTCAGCTGGTCGCGCTGTGCCGACGCCTATGTGGACCTGTATCGCCGCCAGATGGGGGCCGCAGCATGACCGGCACGCGGCTGTCGCTGCCCGACGTCACGCTGCTGGCGGTCGACACCCGCACGCCCACACTGGCGCTGGCCGCGATGCAGGCCTGCCAGGCCCAGGTGCAGTTTGGTGATGCGGTGCTCTTCACCGACCCGAAGCAGCTGGCACAAGCGCCGGCGTCGGTGCGCATCGAGCCGGCGCACATCGACTCGGTGCCGGCCTATTCGCGGTTCATGCTGCAAGGCCTGCTGCCGCACGTCCATACGTCGCACCTGCTGGTGGTGCAGTGGGACGGCTACCTGCTCGATGCCGCGGCATGGGACCCGGCCTTCCTGGACTGGGACTACATCGGCGCGCCCTGGCACGACCGGCCGGCGGCGCGCGCGGTCGGCAACGGCGGCTTCTCGCTGCGCTCGCGGCGCCTGCTGCAGGCGCTGCTTGACCCGGCGCTCGTGCCCGGCCATCCGGAGGATGTCTGCATCTGCGAGCAGCACCGCACGGCACTGGAGCGAACCCACGGCATCCGCATCGCCCCGTTGGACGTGGCGCGGCGCTTCGCCTTCGAGCGCACGTCGCCGGACGGGCCGACCCTTGGCTTTCATGGCCTGTTCAACTTCGACCGTGTGATGCCGGATGCCGAACTGCAGGCGTTTGTCGACGCCCTGCCCCCCGGCATGCTGCGCGGCCTGGACGGGCATGACCTGTGCACCCGCCTGATCGACGCCGGCCGGCTGGACTCGGCCAGCCGCGTGCTTCACAAGCGCCTGGCGCTGGGCATGCACGACCGCCGCACCTGGCGTCTGCGCGCGCGCTTGTGGTGGGCACGGCGCCGGCACCGCCAAGGAGCGACCGCATGACGGCCCGCATCTACGACTGCTTCATCTACAACGGCGAGCCCATCCTGGACCTGCGGCTGCGCCTGCTGTCGCCGCATGTGCACCGCTTCGTTGTCGTGGAGTCGACCCTGACCTTCAAGGGTGAGGCCAAGGCAGCCCGTTTCGACGCCGCGGCATATACGGCATGGGCGGGACAGATCGACTACCACCTGATGGCGGCAACGGACTTCGACGCCTGCGTCACGGCCTGGGACCGCGAGGCGCTGCAGCGCAATGCCGTGCTGCGCGGCCTGGCCGACGCCCGAGACGACGACGTGGTGCTGTTGAGCGATGTGGACGAGATCCCGGACCCGCGCGCGTTGGCCGCCTTCGACGGCCGGCCGAGTTGGCTGCGCCAGCTCAGCATGGCCTACTACGGCAACCTGATGTGCCGCAACGACCCCTACTGGCTGAAGGGCACGCGCATGGTGCGGGTCGCCGACTTCAGGCGCTTCACCGCCGAGGACATCCGGCTGCGTTTCGAGCGCTGCTTTCCCGACGGGCGCATGCTGGCCGATGGTGGCTGGCATTTCACCTACCTGGGCGGCGTGGCCAGCATTCGACGCAAGATCGGCGAGTTCTCGCACCAGGAGCTGAACACGGCCGAGCTGACCGCCGAGGCATCGATCCGCGCACAGATCGATGCCCGGCTGGACATCTTCTACCGGCCGTATTCATTTGCCGCGGTACGCCCGCAGTCGCTGGGCCACGACGTGGCCGCGGCATGGCTGCGGCAGCACGACCTGTTGGTGCCAGGTGGCGACGACGGCCTGGATTGCGCCGATGTCGCTGCCGCCCATGGGCGGCAACCGTACTGGCTGCGCCGCCTGCTCCGGCTGGGCC
>JBJXHB010000261.1:0-2645 GCA_046160725.1 Aquabacterium sp. | reverse complement strand
AGCGGCCGCCGCGGCGGCAGCAGTGCGACGAGGCGGTCCACCTCGTCGTCCAGCGTCAGCGGCGCCGCCGCGGTCCAGGCCGGGCAATGGCCATGGCCGTACAGGTCGGGTGCCAGTACGTCGTGGCTGCCGGCCAGCTCGGTGGCCAGCGCATCCCACTGGCGGCCGTTGGCGGTGGAGCAGTGCAGAGCCAGTACCAGCGGCCGCTGGGCACGGGTGGGTATCGGGTCGGCGGTTTTCATCGCGTGTGTCCAGGGTTGGCGCCGACCTTTACAGGCGGCGCAGTTGGTCCAGGGTCTGGGCCTGCTGGATGGCGCGCTGCCGGACGTGTTCGCCGTGGCGTGCCGCCAGCGAATAGATCTCGCAGCGTGAGATGCCGAGATCGCGCAGGATCAAGTGGTCCAGCGACTGCAGCCCGTGGCGAGTGGCGCGCTCGGCACGCCAGGCCCGCCAGGCGTGGAGGCTGCGATCGACCCAGTCGCTGAGTCGGTCGATGAGACCGTGGCGGACCGTTGGGATGACATGCGTGTTCATGGAAGCTCTCCGTGTTGTGGGGTGTTGGATGGGGTTGGCTCAAGCCACCAGGTCGCGACGGCGCAACTGGTTGAGCAAATCTTTCGGCGTGTCGGACAACGCATGGGTGCGGGCCAGCTCGGTCATCGCCTTCATCTGCGCCGCCGGCGAGCCGACCAGCTGCTTCTCGGCGGCCTTCAGGCTGGACACCGGGACTCCCAGCGCCTTGGACATGCCCATCAGGTCCAGCGCCGCGCGGATGCGGCTGATCGACTCGGCGGCGCTGCGCAGCCAGGCCAGGATGGTGGCGGCCCGCTTTAGGCCGGCCTGCAGGCCTTCACGCTCGTTCAAGTACTGCTCTGTGAAGGCGCGCGAGGCGGCGTCGGTGGCCACCACGCCCTGGATGCGCCCGAAGGCGTCTTGCAGGTGAGCCAGTTCGTCGGCTGGCGCCGACTTGGCGATCTGCGCGGCCTGCGCCTTGGCCGACTCCAGCGGCTCGCCGCCGCGCCAGCCATGCTCGCTGGCCCAGTTGCGCACCTGCTCCATGCGGCCCTGCAGCGTCTCGAACTGCCTGAGCAGCCCGGGCAGCGCGGCCTTGAACTTCTCCAGCTGGGCATCGACATGGCGATCACTCGCCTCGCCAGCGTCCAGCACCTTGGCGCCCTTGGCCTGCAACCGGTTGGCCGCGGCGATCCATGTCGACAGCTCGCGCCGCATCGAACCCATCGAGTGCACCCGGATCGCGATCTCGGCCTGGACCGGATCCAAGCTGGCGTCGTCGGCGAGCGCGTTCAGGTCGGCCAGCGCACGCTCGACCAGGCTCAGCACCGCGCCCAGCGCCTTGTTGAAGGTCTCGATACGGCGGCTCTGGAACTCGATGACTTCCAGGTCGCGGCGGCGGATGGCGCGCGCCAGCGGCGTGGACATCGTTGCCAGCTTGGGCTTCACGGCCGCATAGGCATTGATGGCCTGCTGAACCGGGCCTTGCAGCCGCTTGTTCAGGACCTTGAGCGCCTGGCCCTTCGGGGAATCGGTGGTCATGGCAGTCTTTCGGTTGGAGATGCGGGTGTGGTCCGACTTACCCGCCGTTGGCGGCGAACTCGGCCTTCAGGGCCACGAATTCCGCCTTCAGCGTCTCGATGGCTTTGAGCTTGGCGGCCATCGCGGCCTTCAGCTGGGCCAGCCTGTCCTTGTCCGGATGGCGGCGCCGGAAGTCGGCGACCTCGGCGGCATCCAGGATGCCCTCGGCCTTCATCGCGTCGACGATCTCGTTGCGGCGCTTGGCATCGGCCACGGCGGCGACGTTGAACTCGCCCAGCACATGGCGCTCGCTGCCGAACTTGACGGCCGCGATGATCTTGCCGGCCTGGAAGCTCAGCAGCCATTGCACGTTCTTGCCGGCCGCGCGCTTGGAGACATCGGCGCCCAGCTTGCGCATGTCGAGCTTGACGCCGGCCATGAGGTTGCTCGCCCGTCGCTCGGCACGCATCTGGGTCGCGTGGTCGATGTCGTCGGTCTTGCCTTCGATGAGCAGAAGTGGCTTCATGTGGAGACTCCAGTGAGGTTGAGGGTGGCGGCGTGTCGTTTGGGCCTGGCCATACCGGGCTTGCTGGTACCAACGCAAGGACAAGGCGCGACCCGACAGGCTCGGCCACCCCCTGAATGGGGATGCCGGGTGAACCGACCCATGAGGGCTGCTTCGTTGCCGGCGCGCCGACCACCTTCAGCCGGCATGGGTTCGACGCGATGCCGCGCAAACGTGACACGGACTCGGCGGCTGCGGCCGGCGCGAGCCGGGCTGTCACATTCGTGGCCTTTGGGCGTCATACCGGCATCTACCGAAGGAGTCGCCATGTCCGCCCCACTCAACAAGGCCGTTGCCGACGCGCAGCCAGCCGCCGCCCCCGCCCAGAAGGCCCTTGATGGGGGCTGCTGCGGCGGCCCGTCGGCCACCGATGCAGCGGCCTGCTGCGCGCTGGACGAGTCGCTCAAGGCAGCCGGTCAGGGCGGCTGCGGCTGTGCCGACGCGGCGTCGGGTGCGCAGGACCTGCGGCCCGCCCATCGCTGCGGCGCAGGTGCCGCGTGATCGGCGGCCCCGCCGCTGCGGTCGGCACCGCCCAGCCGGCTAGGGG
>JBJXHB010000260.1:0-15066 GCA_046160725.1 Aquabacterium sp. | reverse complement strand
CCTCGATCTCGCCTTCGATCAGCGCACGTTCGATCTCGAAGCGCAGGATGACGTGCGCCGGGTAGGTGACCTCGTCGGCGTCCACACGGATGCGACCGGGCTTCACGCGCGTGATCAGCCGGTGCAGGTTGGCCGGCTCGAACGCCGGCTGCGCGCCGAAGGCCGCTGCCACCAGCGGCGCAAGCTGGCGCACGAAGCCCGGGTGGCTGCCCAGCTGCATCTCGAAGGCCAGACTCTGGCTCTCGTGCAGCGCCATCGAGCGTGCTTCGGCCAGCGGCTGGCCGAGCCATTCACGCGGCAGGTTCTGCTCGTAGCGGCCGTGTCCGGTCTCGTGGATCGTGCCCATCAGGCTGCCGAGGAAGTCGTCCTCGCTGAAGCGCGTGGTCATGCGCACGTCTTCCGGCACGCCGCCACAGAACGGGTGCGTGCTCACGTCCAGCCGCCCGGCGTCGAAGTCGAAGCCGAGCAGCCGGATCACCTGCTCGCACAAGCGGCGTTGCGCGTCCAGCGCGAACGGCCCCACCGGCTGCAGCAGCGGCTGCTGCGCCTGGCGTTCGCGCACCTGGCGGATCAGCCCCGGCAGCCAGCGCCGCAGCTCGCCGAACACACGTTCCACGGTGGCGCTGGTCATGCCCGGCTCGAAGCGGTCCATCAGCGCGTCGTAGCGCGACAGGCCGCTGCGCTCGGACAGCAGCGCCGCCTCTTCACGCGCGATGGCCAACACCTCGCGGAAATTGACCAGAAAGCCCTTCCAGTCGTTGGCCGGACGCTGCGTGCGCCAGGCGTGCTCGCAGCGCGACGCGGCGAGCTGACTGCGCTGCACCAGCGATTCGGGCAGTGCGGTGGCCAGAGCCCAGTCGCGCCGCATCTCGCGCAGGTTGGCGCGCTGCAGCTCGGACAGCGCTTCTTGCTCGGCGCGCTCGATGGTCGCGGCCAGCGTCGGATCGGTGCGCATGCGGTGCATCAGCGTGGCCATCTCGGCCAGCGCATCGGCGCGCGCCTGGTTGCCCTTGGGTGGCATGTTCGCCGCCTGGTCCCAGCCGGCCAGCGACTGCAGGTGGCCCAGGCGATGCAGGCGCGAATAGGTGTGTGTCAGTTGGTCGTAGGCGGGGGTGGCGGGCATCGGCGTTCGGCGCATCAAGACAGTGCCGGATTGTCGCGCCGCGCACCCGGGCGGTGCGGCGACGGCGCCCGCCGGGAAAGCCCGGCTTGCGCAGCCCGTCACAACGTCACGCTGCCCGGGAACAACCACAGCAGCGCGGCGGTCATCGTCAGGTAGCGCGCGAACTTGCCGATCGCCATGTACAGCAGGCACGGCCAAAACGGCAACCGCAGCCAGCCGGCCACCGCGCACAGCGGGTCACCCACCACCGGCAGCCAGCTCAGCAGGCAGGCCTTGGGGCCGAAGCGCTCCAGCCAGCCCAGCGCGCGCTGGTGAGAAGGCGGCTGGTGCTTGATGCGTTCGTAGGTGCGCTCGGCGGCCCAGCCCATCCACCAGCTGATGGCGCCGCCGACGGTGTTGCCGGCAGTGGCGACGAGGATCGCGGGCCAGAACATCGCCGGGTTCAGCTTGATCAGGCCGAACACGGCCGGCTCCGAGCCCATCGGCAACAGCGTGGCCGACACCAGCGCGACCACGAACACGGTGCTCAGGCCGTATCGCGGCAGCGCCAGCGCCCCGAGCAGGCCGTGCAGCCAGGCTTCCATCGCGGCGCATTATCGGCAGCATGCACGATGGGCCTGCCGGCGCGAAAGCCCCGGGGGCGCGCCGCTATACTCGCGCCTCCCGTTTTTCCCCTCCCCGACACCTCATGCACATCGCAGGCTTCGCGCTGGCGAACAACCTGTTCGTCGCTCCGATGGCCGGTGTCACCGACAGGCCTTTTCGTGTGCTGTGCCGGCGCCTGGGCGCCGGCCATGCGGTCAGCGAGATGATCAGCGCGCGGCCCGAGCTGCGCGACTCGCCGCTCAGCTCGCGCCGCGCCGACCACACCGGTGAACCCGGGCCCATCGCCGTGCAGATCGCGGGCGTCGACCCGGCCGAGATGGCCGACGCTGCGCGCTACAACATCGACCGCGGCGCGCAGATCATCGACATCAACATGGGCTGCCCGGCCAAGAAGGTGTGCAAGGTCTGGGCGGGTTCGGCGCTGATGCAGGATGAGCCCCTGGCCCTGCGCATCGTGCAGGCCGTGGTCGCGGCCTGCGAGCCGCGCGGCGTGCCGGTGACGCTGAAGATGCGCACCGGCTGGTGCGCCGACAGCCGCAACGCCCTGGCGCTGGCCATGGCCGCGCAGGACGCCGGCATCGCCATGCTGACCATCCACGGCCGCACCCGCGAGCAGGGCTACAGCGGCCAGGCCGAGTACGACACCATCGCCGAGGTCAAGTCACGGCTGGACATTCCGGTGGTGGCCAACGGCGACATCGACACCCCCGCCAAGGCCGCCGCCGTGCTGGCCGCCACCGGCGCCGATGCGCTGATGATCGGCCGCGCGGCGCAGGGCCGGCCGTGGATCTTCCGCGAGATCGCCCATTACCTGGCCACCGGCAGGCGGCTGGCGCCACCCGCAACCGCGCAGGTCGGCCACTGGCTGGCCGACCACCTGCTGGACCACTACGGCCTGTACGGCGAGGCCAGCGGCGTGCGCAGCGCGCGCAAGCACATCGGCTGGGCGGTGCATGCCCTGCCCGGCGGCGCCGAATTCCGCGCCCGCATGAACCGCATCGACGACGCAGGCCGCCAGCGGCAAGCTGTGGTTGACTACTTCGCCGGCCTGGCCGATGCGCATCCGCTGCTGCCGGATGCGGCCAACGAAGAGCGTCAGGCCCTGGCCGCCTGATGCGCCGGGCCGCAATGCGGCCCCAGCCTCCTCAACCGGACACCCCGACATGCCCCTCACCGCCCTGCTCTCGGTCTCCGACAAGACCGGCATCGTCGACTTCGCCCGCGCGCTGCACCAGCGCGGCGTCAAGCTGCTGTCCACCGGCGGCACCGCGCGCACGCTGGCCGAGGCCGGCCTGCCGGTGGCCGACGTGGCCAGCGTGACCGGCTTTCCGGAGATGCTGGACGGCCGCGTCAAGACCCTGCATCCCAAGGTGCACGGCGGCCTGCTGGCACGGCGCGACAAGCCCGAGCACATGGCGGCGCTGGCGGCACACGGGATCGGCACCATCGACATCCTGGCGATCAACCTGTATCCGTTCGCCCAGGCCACCGCACGCGCCGACTGCACGCTGGACGACGCCATCGAGAACATCGACATCGGCGGCCCGGCCATGCTGCGCGCTGCGGCCAAGAACTGGGCCGACGTGACGGTGGTCATCGACCCGGCCGACTATGCCGGCGTGCTGGCCGAACTGGACGCCCACGGCGCCACGGCCAAGGCCACGCGGCTGGCGCTGGCCACCAAGGTCTATGCCCACACCGCCGCCTACGACGGCATGATCGCGCAGTACCTGAGCGCCCTGCCCACCGGCGCCGAGGCGGCCGGCGCCGCGGTGCCGCAGCGCGACCCCTGGCCCAGGGTGGTGACGCTGCAGGTCCACAAGACGCAGGACATGCGCTACGGCGAGAACCCGCACCAGGGCGCCGCGTTCTACCGCGAGGCCGCGGTGCCCGCGGGCGCGCTGGCCGGCTGGACCCAGCTGCAGGGCAAGGAGCTGAGCTACAACAACATCGCGGATGCCGACGCGGCCTGGGAGTGCGTCAAGAGCTTCGACGTCCCGGCCTGCGTGATCGTCAAGCATGCCAACCCCTGCGGCGTGGCCATCGGCGCGAGTGCGCTGGAGGCCTACCTGGCCGCGCTCAAGACCGACCCGACCAGCGCCTTCGGCGGCATCCTGGCGTTGAACCGGCCGCTGGATGTGGCGGTGGTGCAGGCCATCAACGCGGCCAAGCAGTTCGTCGAGGTGGCCATCGCGCCGTCCGTGACGCCCGAGGCCCGACAAGCGCTGGCGGCCAAGGCCAACCTGCGCTTGCTGGAGGTGGCCCTGCCCGAGCCGGGCGCTGGGCCGGCCGTGCCCTGGGACTACAAGCGCATCGGCGGCGGGCTGCTGCTGCAGTCGGCTGACACCATCGACATGTTGGGCGAGCCGCGGGTGGTGAGCCGGCTGCAGCCCACGGCGCAGCAGTGGATGGACCTGCGCTTCGCCTGGACCGTGGCGCGCTTCGTGAAGAGCAATGCCATCGTGTTCTGCGGCGGCGGCATGACGCTGGGCGTGGGCGCCGGCCAGATGAGCCGCATCGACTCGGCCCGCATCGCGTCGATCAAGGCGGCGAACGCCGGCCTGTCGCTTGCGGGGTCGGCGGTGGCGTCGGACGCCTTCTTTCCGTTCCGCGATGGCCTGGACGTGGTCATCGACGCCGGCGCCGCGTGCGTGATCCAGCCGGGCGGCTCGGTGCGCGACGACGAGGTCGTCGCAGCGGCGGACGAGCGGGGGGTGGCGATGGTGTTCACCGGGACGCGGCACTTCCGGCACTGATGCAGCGGGTGCGTGCGTTGGGCGTGGCACTGCCGGATCGGTCCGCTGGCGACGAATAACATGCGGCCATGTCCCTTGCCGAGGCCGCCGGCCTGCTGCTCGCCTTCATCGCCCGGCTGATCACGGGCGCGCAGGGCCATTGGAAGGGCTGCCCGCCCAAGGCCGAGCAGCGCATCTACTTTGCCAACCACCAGAGCCACTTCGACTGGGTGCTGATCTGGGCCGCGCTGCCCCGTGAGCTGCGGGCGCAGACCCGCCCGATCGCGGCGCGCGACTACTGGACGGCGACGCCCTTCAAGCATTGGCTGACGCGGGCCGTGTTCAATGCGGTGTATGTCAACCGGCAGCGCACCGACGACCAGGACCCGCTGGAGCCACTGGAAGCGGCGTTGAAGGCCGGTGACTCGCTGGTGATCTTTCCCGAGGGCACCCGCAGCGCCAGCGGCGTGCCGCTGCCCTTCAAGAGCGGCATCTACACGCTGGCCGAGCGCCATCCGTCGGTGCAGCTGATCCCCGTCTGGATCGCCAACGTGCAGCGCGTCATGCCCAAGGGCGAGGTCGTGCCGGTGCCCATCCTGTGCACGGTGACCTTCGGCGCGCCGCTGCAGCGCCTGCCGGACGAGGACCGCAAGGGCTTTCTCGAGCGCGCCCGTGACGCCATGCTGGCCCAGCGGCCGGTCGGAGGGCATTGACCCCATGGGCAGCCTGCGCCAATGGACCGTGACCGAGCAGGTCGGCCTGCTGTTCGTCGTCCTGTTCGGCGCGCTCGTGCTGGCCAGCCTGGTCGGCTGGGTGCTGACGCTGCGCGAGCCGGTGGACGACGACGACCGCATGCGCCGCAGGCGCTGGCTGCGCGACCTGCGCGCGGTGTGGATCGGCGCGCTGCTGTTCTGGCTGGCCTGGATGTCCGGCGCGCCCGGCGCCACGCTGCTGTCCGCCCTGCTGTCGTTCCTGGCGCTGCGAGAGTACGTGACGCTGCTGCACACGCGGCGCGGCGACCACCGCAGCCTGCTGCTGGCCTTCTTCGTCGCATTGCCGCTGCAGTACCTGCTGGTGGGCCTGCGCATGTTCGAGCTGTTCGCGGTGTTCGTGCCGGTGGTGGTGTTCCTGGCCTTGCCGGTGGCCAGCGCCCTGGCCGGCGACCCTGAGCGCTTCCTGGAGCGCAATGCCACCATCACCTGGGGCCTGATGGTCTGCCTTTACGGCCTGAGCCATGCGCCGGCCCTGCTGCTGCTGGACCCGCCGGGCGCGCCGGGCCGCGGCGCGTTCCTGCTGTTCTTCCTGGTCATGGTGGTGGTGGCCGCGCAGATCGGCCAGGAGGCGGCCAGCCGCCACCTGCGCAGCATGCCGGCCGCGCGCCGCATCGACCGCAGCTTCAGCTGGCGTGCCTTCGGCTGGGGTTTGGCGGCGGGTGCCATCGTCGGCGCCGCGCTGTACTGGATCACGCCGCTCAAGCCCTGGCATGCGTTGATGATGGCGGTTCTGGCCGCCGCGGCCGGCTCGCTCGGCGACCTGGTGATGCGCGCCCTGAAGAAGGACGCCGGCGTGCGCTTCTGGGGCAACACCAGCTCGATCACCGGCGCGGTCGGCCTGCTCGACCGCATCGCGCCGATCGCTTTCGCGGCGCCGGTGTTCTTCCACGCCGCGCGCTGGGCCTTCGGATGGCGGGCATGAGCATGGCCGGCACGGCCGCTGCGCCGCGCCGGGTGTTGGGCATCGACCCCGGCCTGCAGCGCACCGGCTTCGGCATCGTCGACAGCGTCGGGCAGCGGCTGACCTATGTGGCCAGCGGCACCATCAGCACGCTGGAGGCGCCGCGCGGCGACCTGCCTGGCCGCCTGAAGCTGATCTTCGACGGCATTGGCGAGGTGGTGCAGCGCTGGAAGCCCGATTGCGCGTCGGTGGAGATCGTCTTCGTCAACGTCAACCCACAGAGCACGCTGCTGCTGGGCCAGGCCCGCGGCGCGGCGCTGACGGCGCTGGTGTCGGCCGGCCTGCCGGTGGCCGAGTACACCGCGCTGCAGATGAAGAAGGCGGTGGTCGGCCACGGCCTGGCCGCCAAGGCCCAGATCCAGGCCATGGTGCAGCGGCTGCTGGCGTTGTCCGCTGCGCCGGGCACCGACGCCGCCGATGCGCTGGGGCTTGCCATCACCCATGCCCATGCGGCCACGCACTTCGCGGCCATGGGGGCCGCGACGTCCCTGAACCGCCGTGCCCATGCGCAGTACCGCAAGGGCCGCACCTATTGAGGTCAGAACAGCGCCCGGATGCCCTCGATGACGCGCTTGAAGACCCAGATGTTGAAGGTGCCCAGCACCACCACCACGGCCCAGCGGAACAGCTTGATGGCCCGGTCGCGTGGCACCGGCTCGCCGGTGGGCAGGTAGGCGGCATAGGAGATGGCCGCCGGTATCAGCAGCAGCACCACCAGGCCGAACGCCAGCCAGAACACAACGGTCATCCAGTCCACTCCCCAAGGGCGCGTGCGGCGGCGGCCGCGACGGCGCGCCCGACGCTACAGCATTATTGCGAGGCGTTCCAGGATCAGAACCGCGAAAAAGCCGGCGGCCGCGATCAGGGCCCACTTCAGGATCACGATGCCGCGCCGGCGCCACACCATGGCCTGGGTGCCGACATACATCGCGAAGCACAGCACGCTGGCCACCAGCAGCAGGCCGAAGACGAGTCGAAAGATGAGCATGGCAGCAGGCGTCGCGGGGGGCTACAGGCGGGGTTGGCCCAGCGTCGCAAATCCCGCCGGCGCCTGCGCTGCACTGTCGAACTGCACGATGTCCCAGGCCTCGCGATCGGCCATCAGCGCACGCAGCAGGCGGTTGTTGAGGGCATGCCCGCCCTTGAACGACGTGAAGGCCGCCAGCATCGGATGGCCCGCCACGTAGAGGTCGCCCATGGCGTCCAGGATCTTGTGCTTGGCAAACTCGTCGTCATAGCGCAGGCCGCCGGCATTGAGCACCTTGCGGTCGTCGATCACGATGGCGTTGTCCATCGCGCCGCCGAGCGTCAGGCCGCGCGCGCGCATGGCTTCCACATCCTTGGTGAAGCCGAAGGTGCGGGCGCGGGCGATGTCGCGGGCGTACTGGCCGCTGCCCAGGTCGAAGTCCACCTCCTGGCCGGTGGCATCCACCGCTGGATGCTTGAAGTCGATCTCGAAGTGCAGCGTGAACCCGTGGTGCGGTGCCAGCTGCGACCACATCGCGCCGGCACCCTCGCCCTGCGCCACCCGCACCGGCTTCTTTACCCGCAGGAAGCGCCGCGGTGCCGGCTGCTCCAGCAGGCCGGCGCTGCGCAGCAGGAACACGAAGCTGGCCGACGACCCGTCCAGCACCGGCATCTCGTCGGCGGTGATGTCCACCACCAGGTTGTCCAGGCCCAGCCCGCAGCAGGCGGACATGAAGTGCTCGATGGTCTGCACCCGCGGCGCACCCGGGTCGCCGCCAACCGAGATGGTCGACGCCATGCGGGTGTCGCTCACGCAGTCCCAGCGCGCCGGGATCTCCACCGGCTGCGCCAGGTCGATGCGGCGGAACACGATGCCGGTGTCCGGCGCGGCCGGCTTGAGCGTCAGCTCCACGCGCTGGCCGGTGTGGATGCCCACGCCGACGGCTCGGGTCAGGGACTTCAGCGTGCGTTGCGGGAGCATCGGCCGATTGTAGGAAGCCCGCCCGTGCGTCGCATCGGGCGCCGCTGACAGAATGACCCGTCAGGTGCCGGCGCTTCGTCGGTGCCAGCCTGCGCCACCGTGGAGCAACCGCCATGCCCGCCACCACCCTGGTCATCCACGCCCATCCGCGACCGGGGCAGTCCGTCATCACGCGCGCGCTGCGCGCGGCTCTGCAGGCCGCGCCCGACGTCACGGTGCACGGCCTGTACGACCGCTACCCGGACTTCGACATCGATGTCGCGGCCGAACAGCAGGCCCTGCTGGACGCACAACTGGTGGTCTGGCTGGCACCGGTGCACTGGTACAGCTTCCCGGCCCTGATGAAGCACTGGATCGACCAGGTGCTGGCCCACGGCTGGGCCTACGGCAGTGGCGGCACGGCCCTGCAGGGCAAGACCGCTTGGTGGGTCTGCAGCGCGGGCGCGCCGCTGGACGCCTATGCCTCGGGCGGTGCCCATCAGCGGCCATTTGCGGACTTCGTGGCCCCGGTGGAGCAGACCGCGCGCTTCTGCGGCATGCACTGGCTGCCGCCATTCGTGGTCCACGGCGGTCATGCGACGCCGGCCGCACAGCGCGAGCGCCAGGCCGCCGAGCTGGGCCTGGCCTTCGAGCGCCACCGGGCCGCCCTGCCCGAAGCGCTGGGAGCAACGGCATGAAGGAGGCGCTGCTTTTCCTGCTGGCCGCACTGGTGGCGGTGCCGATCGCGGTGCGTCTGGGCCTGGGCTCGGTGCTGGGCTACCTGGTCGCCGGCATCGCCATCGGCCCGGTCGGCCTGGGCCTGGTGTCCGACCCGGCCGCGATCCTGCACCTGTCGGAGCTGGGCGTGGTGCTCATGCTGTTCGTGATCGGCCTGGAGCTGGAGCCACGCCGGCTGTGGGCCATGCGCGGCGCGGTGTTCGGCGGCGGCACGCTGCAGATGCTGGTGTGCGCGCTGCTGCTGTTCGGCCTCGGCCTGGCCCTGGGCTGGCGCTGGCAGCCGGCGCTGGTGGGGTCGCTGGCGCTGGCGCTGTCGTCCACCGCCATCGTGGTCGCCATCCTGCAGGAGCGCCACCTGATGGCCCTGCCGCTGGGGCGCACCAGCTTCTCGATGCTGCTGTTCCAGGACATTGCCGCCATTCCGCTACTGGCGCTGGCCGCCGGGCTGGGCACCGCGGTGGCCCCGGCGGCCGGCGCGCCGGCGGGGCCGGGCATGCTGCTGCAGGCCGGCGCCATCGTCGGCGTGGTGCTGGCTGGGCGCTACCTGGCCTACCCGGCCATGCGCTTCGTCGCCCGCATGCAGGTGCGCGAGTTGTTCACCGCGTTCGCGCTGCTGCTGGTGCTGGGCGTGGCCGCGCTGATGGACCGGGTCGGTCTGTCGATGGGCCTGGGCGCCTTCATCGCCGGCGTGCTGCTGGCCAGCTCCGAATACCGCCACGCCCTGGAGAACGACATCCTGCCGTTCAAGGGCCTGCTGCTGGGCCTGTTCTTCATCGCCGTGGGCATGAGCATGCAGCTCGGGCTGCTGGCAACGGCGCCGCTGCAGGTGCTGCTGGGCCTGGCCCTGGTGGTGGCGCTCAAGGCGCTGGGCCTTTGGCTGCTGGCACCGCGCGTGGGCCTGCGCGGCCGACCCCAGGTGCTGCTGGCCGTGCTGTTGTCGCAGGTGGGCGAGTTCGCCTTCGTCGTTCTGGCGGCGGCCAAGTCCTCGGGCGCCATGCGCGTCGGCGACGCCGACCTGCTGACGCTGATCGCCGCGTTGTCGATGGTGACGACGCCGCTGCTGCTGATCCTTCACGACCGCCTGGCCCGTTCCGATGGCGAGCAGCGTGCCGCCGATGCCATCGAGGACGAGCACGCGCCGGTGATCCTGGCCGGCTTCGGCCGCTACGGCCAGACGGTCGGCCGTGTCCTGCTGAGCATCGGTGTCAAGCCGACGGTCATCGACCATGACGCCGACACCGTCGATGCCGCGCGCCGCTTCGGCTTCAAGGTGTACTTCGGCGATGCCACCCAGCCGGACCTGCTGCATGCCGCCGGCATCCACCATGCCCGGGCCGTGGTGGTGGCCATCGACGATGTGGCGCAGTGCGACCGGCTGGTGCATGAACTGCGCCACACGCACCCCGACGTCACGGTGATCGCCCGTGCCCGCGACGCCCTGCATGCCGTGACCCTGCACGAGGCCGGTGCGCACCACGTGGAGCGCGAGGTCTTCGAGTCGTCGCTGCGCAGCGCGCGCGCCGCGCTGGAAGCGATCGGTCATGACCGTTATCACGCCCGTGAGGTGGCAGACCGGTTCCGGCGCTATTCCGTGGGCTTCCTGCGGACGTCGATGGGCAAGGGCGACAAAGAGTCCGACCTGATCGCGCGGGTCCGGCAGGCGCGCGAGCAGTTCGAGCGCGAGATGCAGGACGAGCAGCGCCAGCGCGGCCATCGGGCGGGCGACCACAGCTGGCATGCCGAGCCGCCCGAGGAGACGCCGCCGGCCCGGTCGTCGTAGGCCGGGCGCTTCGGTCAGCCGCCGGGCCGCGCCTTGCGCGCTCGAGCGGGTGGCGGTTTCGGCGCCGCCGCCAGCGTGGCCCTTGCCGCCTCGTAGCGCTGCAGGCTTTCCGCCGGCCACAGTTTGGCCGCGTCGTACCAGGTCGAGAAGCCGGGCGCGCCGGCAGGCTGCGCCGCCCAGGGCTGCGCCGACCGCAGGTAGATGTGGGCCTGCGGTGGACAGCGCCCCGGCTGGTCCAGGGTGCCGACCCGCACATAGCGGGTCACAGCGGTACGCGCGCCCCATTCGTTCCACAACGTTGTGTGGCATTGCGGGCAGCGCGCCACGCGGTGCACGCTGCCGCTGTCGGTGGGCACACGGGCGAAGTCCGGCGTGCCGGCCAGCACCGCAAACTGCGTGTGCTCGATCAGCGCATGGTGGGCAAACGGCGCCCCGGTCTCGCGCTGGCAACGGCTGCAATGGCAGCAGTGCACGAACATCGGTTCGCGCAGCAGCCGGTAGCGCAGGGCGCCGCAGGCACAACCGCCGTCCAGTGCGCCATCCAGCGCGCCGTCCGGTGTCGCGGTGTCATCGGCCATGTGTGTCACCCATGCTTGATCCAGTCCATCGACCAGTTGACCTCCCAGGTGCGCCCGCCGTCGCGCGACACGCCCTGCTGCCAGCGGCAGGACTGGGCGGTGATCAGGTCCCACACGCCGCGGATCTTGATCGGCTTGCCATTGTCCTCGTCGTCGGCCTCGAAGATACCGGCGCCGTCCTCGAACGAGCCCGGCATGCCCGACGGCCCGATCAAGCCGAAGGCGGCATTGACGAAGAAGTCGCTCCAGACCCGCTGTTTCACGTCCAGCAGCCGCAACCCCATGCCGCTGAACTGGCGCGCCGGGATGCGCAGCTCCTCGATGCTGCAGACGCCGCCGAGGATGCTCCAGCAACTGGCCTCGCCCTCGAAGATGTCCCACTCGGCACCGGCCCGCTGGCGGCGGTTGTGGATCTTCCAGTGGCCGTTGAGGAAGTCGAAGTCGCCGGCCTTGCCCGGCGTGCGCGTGGCCACCGGTGGCGACCGCATCGCCGGCCCGGGCAGGGCCGGCGTGGAGGTGTCCGGCACGAACGGCGCGCCGGCCGCGGCGCCGGCGGTCTGCGCGGCGGCCGGGGCATGGACCGCCTGGGCGGCCAGGGCCAGGCCGGCCACGGTCTGGAGCAGGTCGCGTCGCTCGGGTTGGCTGGGGCTCATGGGGTGTCCTTGACGGATGGATGTGTCGGGAGCCGACATGTTGCGGCACCCTACCTGACAATCTGCGTCATGATTTCATGCCAAGCGGGTCAGCCCTCCGGTGACAGACGCACCGGCGCCGCACCGGCCGGCGTCGCCCCGTAGGCCCAGGCCCAACCGCCCGCTCCATCGACCATGCGCGCCAGCCGCCTGTTGTCCATCCTGATCCTGCTGCAGCTGCGCAGCCGGATCACCGCCGATGCGCTGGCGCGCGAGTTCGAGGTGTCGGTGCGCACCATCCACCGCGACATCGACGAGCTGTCGGCGGCCGGCGTCCCGGTCATCGGCGACCGCGGCCCCGGCGGCGGCTTCAGCCTGCGCGAGGGCTTCCGCACGCGGCTGACCGGCCTGCTGCCGGACGAGGCCCAGGCCCTGCCGCTGCTGGGCCTGCCCGGTGCGGCAAGCGAGCTGGGGCTGGGCAATGCGCCAACCCGGGCCGGCCGCAAGTTGCTGGCCGCCCTGCCCGGCGACGACGCCGGGCTGGCCGGGCGGCTGCAGGCCTGCTTCCACATCGACCCGCTGGACTGGTACCACGAGTCCGAGCCGGTGGCGCACCTGCCGGCGCTGGCGCGCGCGCTGCTGGACGGCCAGCGTATCGACCTGTCCTACGACAGCTGGAAGGGCCCGCGCCGCTGGCAGGCCGAGCCGCTGGGCCTGGTGCTGAAGGCCGGTGCCTGGTACGCGGTGGTGCGGGCCGGCGCGCGCACCATGACGTTGAAGGTGGCCGCCATCCGCACCTTGCAGGCCACGGGACAGGCCTTCGAGCGCCCGCCAGACTTCGACCTGCCGGCGTGGTGGCAGGCGTCGCTGCGGCGCTTCGAGCAGGGCCTGCGGCCAATGCAGGCGGAACTTCGGGCATCGGCCGAGGGCCGGCGCCGCCTGGCCGAGCAGGGCAGCTATGCCGCAAGGGCAGTGGCCGCGGCCCAGGCCGAAGGGCCACCCGGTTGGGCCCGACTGACCTTGCCGATCGAGAGCCTGGCCCAGGCCGCCAGCCTGGTGCTGTCGTTGGCACCGGAGGCAGAGGCGCTGACGCCGCCGGCGCTGCGCCAGCTGGTCGGCGACCGTGCGGCGGCCGCCGCGCGCTGCCATCGCATGCCGAGCGCACCGCGGGTGCGAGCCCGCGTGCCGCGCTGAGTCAGCCGGCGGCGGACTCCTGCAGGGCCTTGATGCGCGCCTCGATCGGCGGATGGCTGGAGAAGAGCGCCATCGCGCCACCGCCGCTGATGCCCATCGCCTGCACCGTCTTGGGCAGTGCGCCCGGTGCCATGCCGCCCAGGCGGGCCAGCGCATTGATCATCGGCTGACGCCGGCCCATCAGCGCCGCGGCACCTGCATCGGCGCGGAACTCCCGGTGCCGCGAGAACCAGGCCACGACCAGGGCAGCCAGCACGCCCAGCACGATGTCCAGCACGATGGTGGTGACCATGTAGCCGATGCCCGGGCCGTCGTTCTGGTTGCGCAGGACCACCTTGTCGACGAAGTAGCCGATCACGCGCGACAGGAAGACGACGAAGGTGTTCATCACGCCCTGGATCAAGGTCAGGGTCACCATGTCGCCGTTAGCCACATGGGCCACCTCGTGTGCGATGACGGCCTCCACCTCGTCGCGGGTCATGCTCTGCAGCAGGCCGGTGGACACCGCCACCAAGGCGGAGTTGCGGAAGGCGCCGGGGGCGAAGGCATTGGGCTCGCCCTCATAGATGGCCACGTCCGGCATGCCGATGCCGGACTGCTGCGCAAAGCGCTCCACGGTGCCGACGATCCAGCGGTGCGTCGGGTCGGCCGACTGGTTGATGATCTGGGCCCCGGTGCTCCACTTGGCCATCGGCTTGCTGATCAGCAGCGAAATGATCGCGCCGCCAAAACCCATCAGCGCCGCGAAGACCAGCAGCGACCCCAGGTTCAGCCCGTTGGCGGTGAGAAACCGGTCCGCGCCCAGCAGGCGTGCGGCCAGCCCCAGCACCAGCATCACGGCCAGGTTGGTGACAAGGAAGAGGGCAATGCGTTTCATGGGGCTTGGCTGCGCCGTGCGGCGGCGCGTCTCGGGGATGCGGCAATGGTGCGCCAGATGGGGCCGGCAGGCCGCGGTTCAAGCATCGGGCGTTTCGATAGCGAGGGTGCCGGGCTGGCCCTGCCGGGCGGCAGGGTCGCGGGGTAGCCAAGCTCGAGCAAAGAATGCCCCAACAAACAAGTGTCTCGATCGCGCGCCCTCACCCCCTTATGTGCGGGGTATCTCCATCCGTCACGCCACCTCACAATGGGTCAGTCGGGAAGGGTCTCGGCATCATCAAGAGGCAAATCATCATGGGTTTCAAGCAACTGAGCATCATCGCAGCCGCAGCGCTGCTGTCCTCCCAGGCGATGGCCGGCCTGACCGGTGACACCGTCGGTACGCGCTATGTCGGCGCTGGCGATACCGGCGTCCAGAACGCCGTGGTCGGCGCTGGCGGCGAAGGCAACTTCTTCAACAACCAGTTCTACGACTACACCGACAACGGCTTTTCGATCACCAGCACGAACCAGTTCTGCGGGATCTGGTCCTGCAGCGGCCCGATCGCGCTGGAACTGAGCAGCCTGGACATGACGGAAGGTCCGATCACCGGCGTCAGCTTCAGCACCAACCTGTCGGGCGTGTCGGTGGCCTACACGGCCACGTCGGTCACGTTCAGCTGGAGCGAGCAGACTTTTGGCCCTGGCATGTACATCGATGCCACGTTCCTGACCGGCGTCGTCCCCGAGCCCAGCACCTATGCGCTGATGGCCCTGGGCCTGGCCGCCGTGGCCGGCATCGCCCGCCGAAAGGTCCGCGCCTGATCCTGGTGGTTCGGCGGCTTGGCCGCCCGGACGCAAAGCCCCGCCTTGGCGGGGCTTTTTTCATGGCGAGGCACCAGCCCGGCTGCCAGCACGGCTTGAGGCGTCGCCCTATCGGTACTGCAGCGTTCCGTCGTCCAGCGCCGCCGCCGGCAGCTCGTCCTTGTCCGCCCAGTAGTCGTTGCCGTGCAGCCAGGGCTGGTGGTCGCCCTGGCGCGGCAGGCGGTCCATGCCGCGCATCAGGTAGCCGGGGTTGAAGTCGTCCGGGTCGATCCAGGGCCGCATCGCCATGCCCTGGTCCTGCGGCCGCAGCTGCGGCACCACCACCGAGGCCCCTTGCTG
>JBJXHB010000259.1:0-7906 GCA_046160725.1 Aquabacterium sp. | reverse complement strand
GACCCCCTTCGTCTGGTGCGTCGGCTTCATCCTGCTGCTCAGCCTGAGCGGGGTGCCCATCGGTCTGTCCATGCTGGGCGCATCGGTGGTCTACCTGATGATCTCCGGCCAGGATGTCGGCCTGGCCGCCGAGCAGATCGTCCAGGGCCTGACCAACGGCTACACGCTGCTGGCGATCCCGCTGTTCATCCTGGCCAGCGAGCTGATGAACCTGGGCTCGCTCAGCGACCGGCTGCTGTCCTGGTGCAATGCCCTGGTTGGGCGCTTCCGCGGCGGGCTCGGGCATGTCAACGTGGTGTCGTCGCTGATCTTCTCGGGCATGTCGGGCTCGGCCATCGCCGACGTCGTGGGCGTCGGGAAGCTCACGATGGAGATGATGACGAAGGGCGGCCGCTACACCCCGGCGTACGCCGCCGCCATCACGGCAGCCACGGCGGTGATCGGCCCGATCATCCCGCCATCCATACCTCTGGTGCTGTATGCCCTGATCTCCGACACGTCCATCGGCTATCTGTTTGCGGCCGGCGTGGTGCCGGGCCTGCTGATGACGCTGGTGATGATGGGCCTGAACACGTACCTGGCCCACAAGCGCAATTTCCCGGTCGAACCCGCCGTCCCGATGCGGGAGATGGTGCCGCTGACCTTCAAGGCATTGCCGGCCCTGATGATGCCGGTGGTGCTGCTGGGCGGCATCTACAGCGGTGTCATGACACCGACCGAGGCGGCCGCCGTGGCCGCGCTCTACACCCTGGTCATCTCGGTGGTGCTGTACCGCTCGGTCACCTGGGCCGGGATGAACCAGTCCCTGTTGAACAGCGGCCGGCAGCTGGCGTCGATCGGCATGCTCATCGCCGGAGCCATGGTGTTCAACTATGTCGTCGCCAAGGAAAACCTGCCCAAGGATGTGCAGGTCTGGATGGCGGGCTTCCACCTCAGCAAGGAGGGCTTCCTGCTGATGGTGAACGTGCTGCTGCTGGTGCTGGGCTGCCTGCTCGAGGGCGGCACGGTGCTGCTGGTCGTGGTGCCGATCCTGATCCCGGCCGCCCAGGCCGTGGGCGTGGACATGGTGCACTTCGGGCTGGTGGTGACGGTCAACCTGATGATCGGCCTGATCACGCCGCCCTACGGACTGCTGTTGTTCATCACCGCCAGCATGGCCAGGACGCCGATCACCGACATCATCCGCGAGACGATTCCGTTCATCATCGTCCTGGTGGCGGCGCTGTTCTTCATCACCTACGTGCCCGACAGCGTGCTGTGGCTGCCGCGGCTGATGGGCTATAAGGGCTGAGCCGCCATGTGCCGGCGCAGCCCTGGAGTCGCCGCATGAGCGTGCCTGCACCTCCCATCGACATACCGGCCCCGGCCGCGCTGGACCCAGTGCTGGCCGATGTCGGCCGGCGCTGGCGCGAGGCCGGCATCCCCGACCTGTATGAAGGCTGCCTGCAGCCGCATGGCGGGCCGGTCAGCCGGGAGCGCGCGCGCAACGTGCGGGGCTTCTTCTATCCCAAGCCCGACCTGCCGAAGGGTCGGGTGGAGTCCCTGGTCATCGACGCCACGCCCTATGGCGTGCCGATGCAGGTGCCGGTGCAGGTCATCTGGCCGCATGGCACGCCCGATGGCGCCGCGCCCACCAGCACGCTGATCTACTTCCACGGCGGCGGCTTCGTGCTGGGTGACCTGGACTCGCACGAGGCCCATGCGGTGCGCCTGGCCAACGAGTGCGCCTGTGTGGTGGTGAACGTGGACTATCGGTTGGCGCCGGAGCACCGCTTCCCGGCCGCCTATGACGACTGTCTGGCCGTCACGCGCTGGGCGCTCGACCACATCGGCCGCCTGGGCACGCAGCCGCATCGGCTGGCTGTCGGTGGCGACAGCGCCGGCGGCAACCTGGCCGCGGCGGTGGCGCTGGGCTGTCGCGACCTGGGCATCGTGCTGGCGGCGCAACTGCTGCTGTATCCCGTCACCGACCTGACCCGGATGAAGGGCATGCCGGAGAAGGCCTATCTGGGCGAGGAGAACCTGGACCGCCTGGGCCGTGACCCTCGCGCATCGCCACGGTTCGCCGCCAGCCATGACGGCCTGGCGCCGGCGATCCTGGGTGTCGGTTCACATGACTTCCTATACAACGACAACGTCGCGTATGCGCAGGCGCTGCGAGACGCCGGCGTGCCGCTGACCTGGCGCGAGTTCCCGACGCTGAACCACGGCTTTTTCAGCTTCACCGCCATCTCGACGGACAGTCTTGCTGCGTCCCAGTTGCTGGGCGCGGACCTGAAGGCCCTTCTGGACGCGGCCCGACCGGCATGAGGCCGGCCGTGCGGGCCCTCAGCGCCGCACGAACCGAACCATCATCTCGATGATGCTGTCGCGCCGAGCGATCTGGGCGGCTGCGGACTCCATGTCGCGCCGGAAGATCACCGAAAACGTGTGTCGGTTGGCGACGTTGAAGACCGCCAGCGCGCTGATCGACATGTGCAGGTCCACCGGGTCCAGCCCGATGCGGAACACGCCTGCCGCCACGCCGCGCTCATAGACCCGCCGCAGGCCCTCGATGGCCGGCACGTTCAGGGCGCGGATGGCCTTGCTGGTGGCGATGTATTCGCCGCGGTGGATGTTCTCGGTCTGCACCAGCCGCACGAAGTCCGGGTTGGCCCACTGGTAGTCCACCGTGAAGCCCACCAGCCGGCGCAGCGCGTCCTCCGGCGGCAGGTCGTCAAGGTGCAGCTCGGTCTCGATGGCACGGATGCGCCGATAGGCGTCCTCCAGCACCGCGACGTACAGGCCTTCCTTGCTGCCGAAGTAGTAATAGATCATGCGCTTGCTGGTGCGCATGGCGTCGGCGATGGCGTCAATGCGGGCCCCGGCCAGGCCCTTGTCCGCGAACTCGCGCGTGGCCACGGCCAGGATGTCGGCGCGGGTGCGCTCCGGGTCGTTGGTGCGGGGCTCTGGCGCCGGCTCCGCCGCGGATGCTTTTCGGGCAGAACGTACCGGACGGTTCATTTGCACGCAGTGTAGTGGACGGCACCACGGCCATTGGACGCGGCAAACGATGGCACCATCCTGCCCGCAGACCTCAATCACCGGGACCGGCGCAATGAAGATCCTCATGCTCCACGGCATCAACCACGACATGTTCGGCCGCCGCGATCCGCAGGTGTACGGCACGACGACGCTGGCGCAGATCGATGACAGCCTGCAGGCCCTCGGACGCGAGCTGGGCGTGGCCGTGACCAGCTTCCAGACCAACCATGAGGGGGCAATGTGCGAGCGCATCCACCAGGCCTTCCGCGAGGGCGAGGACGCCGTGCTCATCAACGCCGGTGCCTGGACGCACTACAGCTACGGCATCCGTGACGCGCTGGCCATGCTGACCTGTCCGGTGGTCGAGCTGCACATGAGCAACATCCACGCCCGCGAGCCCTTCCGCCATGTGTCGGTGTTCGCGGCCATCGTCAAGGGGCAGATCTGCGGCTTTGGCGTGGACAGCTACCTGCTGGCGCTGCGGGCCGCGCACTCGGCCGTGCAACAGGCTCGGGCAGCGGGTTAGGGCGATCAGGCAAGGGCAGCGGGCCAGGCCGCCCGCGTCTCAGGGCTTGGCCGCCGCCATCCGCCTGAGCTCGAAGCCCGCTGCCACATGTTCGATGTACATGGTGATGCCCTGGGCGCGGGTCCTCTGGAACGCCTCCCGTGCCGGGCCCGGCCGGTTGGCCGCCAGGTGATGCTGGCCGATGTAGAACCAGGCCTCGGCCAGGGTCAGCTCGCGCTGGTCGCCCTTCATGCGGGTGTCGATGCCGGCCAGCACCTGCTCTGGCGTCAGGGTGCCCGCCAGCATGGCCAGGGCCGGTCGCGGCCAGTCGCCCTGCGCGCCGGCGGCCGCGTCGCGGGCCAGGTCGGCCGGCAGCGGGCGGTTCAGCCGCTGCAGGGTCCAGGCCTGCCAGAGTTGAGCGTATAGCCGGTCGGATGCATCGGCCTTGTCGGCTGCGGCACGCGCGAAGTCGGCGGCCGCCTGCTCGAACTGGCCCAGGAAGAACCGCGCCTGCCCGCGCTTGTACAGGTGGCTGAAGACATCCTCGTTCAGCGCCAACGCCCGGCTGAAGTCTCCGATGGCCGCTGCGAACTCGCCGGTCGCATACAGCACCGAGCCGCGGCAGCTGTAGCCGCGGCCGAACTGCGGCGCTTCCTTGACAGCGCGCTGTGCGTCCGGCAGACCCTCGGCCGCGCGCTCCAGGTCAGCCAGCGACTCGGCGCGGGTGCACAGCGCCTCGGCCAGGTCGTCACCGCTGAGGCGCCCGCCATTGATGGCGGCCGTGGTCCGCTCGATCTGGCTCAGCATCCGCTTCTTCATGTTGTCCTGCAGCGTGGTGCGGCCAATGCCCAGGAAGCCGTCGTTCTTGATCTGGCTGCGCGCGACGGCAAACACGCCGCCCACCTGCTGGTCGAGCTTGCGCAGGTCCTCCAGCAGCTTTGGCAGCTCTGCGGCCGTAACCTGCGGCGCCAACGGCTGCAGCTTCAGGCTGGTGGTGGCCACGTTGCCGCGGAACGCCCGGCTGGACTCCAGGCGGAAGTGCGGTGTCTCCAGGCGGCGGCTGCTGGGGTCGCTGACCACGCTGACGCTGCTCGGCCACTGGACCTCGGCACGGTAGTTCAGTGTGCCGGGCCAGGAGGGCACCAGCACCGGAAACTGTCGCGTCACGCGCTCCGGCAGCGCAAACGTACCCTGAAAGTTGGCCGGGAAGAACCGCATCGCCCAGTCGCCGCTGAACTCCGCGGCCAGCTTGGGCACCTTGTAACGGGCGCTGATGATGATGCGGTTGCGCTCGACCTCGTCGCGCACCACCGGTTGGCCGTCCAGCGTGATGCCAGGGTAGCGCCGGTCGTAGCCGCCCACGGCCCAGGTCGCTATCTGTGGACTCTCCATGCGGGGCAGAGCCATACGCAACTGCTCGGCGGCCAGGCCGGTGAAGGTCTGCTCGATCTGCAGCCCGCCGTCCTCACCGAAGTGCGGGATGTGGAACCGCTCGACCAGGTCGCTGGAGAAGATGGCCTCCCGGTTCGGTGACTGCACCCGGGCCAGCGCGCTCGCGCTCTCTTGCACCGGCAGCACCCAGGCGTCTTCCAGGGCCTGGCCGGCCATGGCCAGCGGCCCAGCCTGGCCGAGTCGGGTGGGGTCCAGCCAATGGTCACGGCCGTCGATCCGTGCATGCACGATGGCATGGTCGAAGGCCACGGGCGAGGGCAGCACCATGGCCGGGCCGCCGCGCGTTGAGAGCGACGCCAGCACCGGCACGGCCGGTATGTCCAGCTCGCCCAGCAGGCGCAGCAGCAGCAGCGACTTGTCCTTGCAGTCGCCCCAGCGTCGCGTCATCACCTCGACCGGCGTGGCCGGCCGGTGGGAGCTCTCGCCCAGCGCCAGGGAGTAGTAGCGGATCTCGTTCTGCACCCAGTGCAGCGCGGCCGCGGCCCGGGCCGCAGGGTCGGGCAGGGTGCGCCAGCGCTTCAGGTGGTCATGCAACTCGTCGGGCAGCGGCACGTCGCGCGGAAACAGGCCCATGGCCCAGCGGGCGACGTCGTTCCAGTCGGCAAACTCGCTGAACTGCAGCCAGCGCCAGGGCTGGGCCTGCGGCGGCAAATGGGGCTCGTTCTCGACCACCGGCACGTCCCGCTGCTCGAAGCGCAGGCGCCGCAGGCCGTCGACCTCGTCCTGGCGCGGCCCGGCGGCGCCATCGATGCGGTCGCCCACCCAGCGCCAGCGCACGTCCCGTCCGGGCGGGCTGAGCAGGGTGACACGCCGCCACTGCACCGGATGCGGCTGCTCCCAGCTGCTGGAGCCGATGTAGCGGCTGCCGAAGATGGGGTTGTCGCCCTCGATGGTGTAGACCAGGTGCAGGGTGTCGCCCACGCGCACGTCCGGCAGCACCATGGCCGCCGTGACCACGCCGCTGTAGACGCCGTGTTCCAGGCCGGACTCGCGCTGCAGGAAGCGCACCTTCGCGTGCGCCGTGTGGTCCATGGTCTGCTCGCCGCGGATGACGAGCACCCGGTGCAACAGCAGGCGTTGGAACTGTGGGTTGAAGTGGATCTGTGGCTGCCCGATCTCCGACAGTGCCGACGCGTCGTTGACTTGCTCGGCCCGGTTGACCAAGTAGGCATGTGGCGGCCCGACACGCAGGTGCGAGTCGGCCAGGCGCACCACCACCGCCGCCTTCGGCGCTGGCCGGGCGGGTGGCAGCGGCAGGAGGTCGGCCCAGGCGGGTGGCGGCGAGCCGCGGGTGAAGGCGCCGGCAGCGACCTCGATCTCCTTCAGTCCCTGCTCGGCTGTTGCCGCGGGTGTCTGCGCCTGGACGCCACCGGTCGCCAGCAGCCAGAAGGTGAGGCCCAGCAGCACCAGCAGGCTGGGCAGCCAGCGCGACAGGCGGGCCGGCCGTCGCACGGCGCCGGGTTGGTGGTGGCGGGAGGAGTGGGGGCGGGACATGGATGCTGTTCAGCAGGTCAGCGCAGGCTGCGGCGGACGATAGCTGTTCTGAGCTCCAGAGCGGGGCTCCGGACCACCCCGGAACCGGGGGGGACCCTCGATCCAGGGTGGTGCGGCCAGGTTCGCCGCTATGCTGTGCCCATGACACTGGCGATCAACCTCCAGGACGTGCAGGCCGCCGCCGCCCGGCTGGCCGGCACGGCCCACCGCACGCCGGTGCTGCGCAGCCGGCATGCGGACGCGCGCACCGGCGCGCAGCTGTTCTTCAAGTGCGAAAACCTGCAGCGCATGGGGGCCTTCAAGTTCCGCGGCGCCTATAACGCGCTGGCGCAGTTCGATGCCCAGCAGCGTGCGGCCGGCGTGGTGGCGTTTTCGTCCGGCAACCATGCGCAGGCGGTGGCACTGGCCGCGCGGCTGCTGGGCATGCCGTCGGTCATCGTCATGCCACATGATGCGCCGCCGGCCAAGCTGGCCGCCACCCGCGGCTACCAGGACGGCATGGCGGGCAGCGCGGTGGTGGTCTACGACCGCTATCGCGAGGACCGCGAGGCCATCGGCCGCCGCTTGGCGCAGGAGCGGGGCATGACGCTGGTGCCGCCGTTCGACCATCCCCATGTGATGGCGGGTCAGGGTACCGCCGCACTGGAGTTGATCGAGGACGCCGGCACGCTGGACACGCTGCTGGTCTGCGTCGGCGGGGGTGGCCTGATCAGTGGCTGCGCCGTGGCGGCGCGCGGCCTGCTGCCCGGCATCGAGGTCATCGGCGTCGAGCCACTGGCCGGCAACGACACCCAGCAGAGCCTGGCGGCCGGGCGGATTGTCAAGATCGATGTGCCCCGCACCATCGCCGACGGTGCGCAGACGCAGGCCAGCGGGCAGCTGACCTTTCCGGTCATCCAGGCGCTGGTGGCGCGCATCGCGACGGTGACCGATGCGCAGCTGGTGGCGACCATGCGCTTTTTCGCCGAGCGCAGGAAGCTGGTGGTCGAGCCCACCGGCTGCCTGGCCGCGGCGGCCGTGATTGAAGGCGGGCTGGACCTGCGCGGCCGCCGGGTCGGCGTGATCCTTTCCGGCGGCAATGTCGACCCGGCGACCTATGGGCGCCTGCTGGCAGGCGACGCACCGACCACCTGAGCAGGAAGCAACCGCCATGAACCGAGCCTTGAACATACCGCCCGACGCCATCGAGCTGCTGCACCGCGGCAACAAGATCGAGGCCATCAAGCGCATCCGTGAGCACACCGGCCTGGGGCTGAAGGAGGCCAAGGACCTGGCCGATGCCTACGAGGGCCAGGAGCGCGGCTTCAGTGCCGCCGCCGCGCCGGTCGCGCCGGGCCAGCTGCCCGGCCTGGCCCCGGGTGAGCAGCCGCAAGCGCGCGGCAGCCTGCTGTGGGTCGGCCTGGTCGTGGCGCTGCTGGCCGTCGTGGCCGC
>JBJXHB010000258.1:0-5316 GCA_046160725.1 Aquabacterium sp. | reverse complement strand
CGCGCCTGGAGTGCGCCTTGCACCGCGCCCATATGGCGCCCGACCCACCGATACCGCCAACCGGTCTGGCCCATCTCGGTGATCGCGACCCGGCCTCGGTTGTCCTCGTGCCAACGGCAGCGATGGCGCTGATCGAGTCGAAGTGGCCCGTGCTGCGGATCCATGCGGCACATGCGCGCGACGCTCCATCCGATGCCTTTGCCGCCGCGCGCAGGGCCCTGGCGAACGGCGAGAGTGACGCTGTCGTGGTCTGGCGTGAAGGGTACAGGACCCGGGCAGATGCGGTCGCGGCAACCGACCTGGCCTGGTGGCGCGCCTTGATGGCGCAGGTCAGCCTGGCTGAAGCGCTCGATCAAGCCGGTGCGGTTTTCAACTTCCAGGACTGGCTCTTGCAGGCCCTGGTGAAACTTTGGCTGGCCGAAGTGCGACTGATTGATTTGCCCACCCCTGATGCGACCGCCGAACCGACATCATGACCATCATGAGGTTGTGTGGTCGGGTGCGATGATGCTGGCGTGGCGCATTTGCCGTCGCAAACCCTCATGATCGATCGAGTCGCCCTCCATCTGTTGCAGCCACCGCTGAAGGCCCTGGCGCTGCGCCTGACAGCGGCCGGTGTCGCGGCAGACACGATCACCTGGATGGGATTTGCCGTCAGCGTGGCCGGCGCTGGCGCCATTTCGCAGCGTGCCTATCTGGGCGGCCTGGCCCTGCTGATGCTGGGTCGCCTGGCCGACGGGCTGGATGGCGAGGTGGCGCGGCTGCGCGGGCCGACCGACCGCGGCGCATTTTTGGACATCACCCTGGATTTCATCGTCTATGCGCTGGTGCCGCTGGCCTTTGCCTGGGCCGACCCCGCAGCAAATGCCTTGGCCGCTGCGGTGCTGCTGGCGGCCTTCTTTTCCAGCGGCGGCAGCTTCCTGGCCCTGGCGGTGATGGCCGAGCGGCGCGGGCTGCGCAACGATGCCTACCCGCAGAAGGGTCTTTACTTTCTGGGCGGTCTCGCCGAAGGGGGCGAGACCATCATCTGCTTTGTGCTGATGGCGCTGTGGCCGCAGGCGTTCGCCTGGTGGGCCTACGGTTTTGCCGCCCTCTGCGCCTTGACCGGTGCGGCGCGGATTGCCATGGCGTGCCGGTTGCTGGCCCAGGCGCGATGAGGGGCATGGTCAGGCGGGCGGCGGCTATGGCCGCCTTCGCGATGTTGGCGCCAGCATATGGCCAGACAGGACGCCTGGCGCCTCTGGCGACGGCTGGTGATGGGTTGAGCCCAGCCTGGCGCTTCGTCGGTCTGCCATCGCAATCGCTGCCAAGGACCGTCTACGGCATCGTCCGCCTGCCGGCCGATGGCGTGGTGCTGCGCGCCGAGGCCGATGCCTCCTACGGCAACCTGTTTCACCCGACACCCGACGGCCGTGCCGGCACGCTGACCTGGCGCTGGCGGCTGGACCAGCCCAACGCCGCGACCGACCTGCGGCAGAAGTCCGGGGACGATGCGGCGCTCAAGGTCTGTGCCTTGTTCGACCTGCCGTTGAGCGCCGTGCCGTTTGTCGAACGCCAGCTGCTGCGTGTGGCCCGCATGTCCACGCCGGATCCATTGCCAGCCGCCACGGTCTGCTATCAGTGGGAGCCCCGTTTGCCGCAGGGCACGGTACTGGACAACGCCTACTCGCGGCGGGTGCGCATCATGGTGCTGCGTGGGCAGGAGGCCAGCGGCTTGCAGTGGCATGCGGAGCGGCGCGACCTGGCCGCCGACTTCATGCGCCTGTTCGGAGACGAGGCGGCACAGGTGCCACCACTGCTGGGCATCGCCGTTGGCGCCGATGCCGACAACACGCGTGGCCGCAGCATCGGCCACCTGGCGGATCTGGCATTGCCATGAAGCGGCTGGTGCTGGTGGGGTCAGGCCCGTTGCACCGGGCCCTGGTGCGCCACTGGGCGCGGTTGCCGCCCCGCATGGCCGACGTCGCTTGGGTGGTCCCGGCGTCCTCGGCGTTGGTGGAGGAGGCCCTCATGCCGGTCCTGGCCGGCGAGCTGGCGGCCGTGCAGGCTCTTGTGTCACTGCAGGACCTGGCGGATGCCGCGAACGTGCGCCTGGTGATCGGCCGGCCGGCAGGGCTGGACCCGGTGGCTCGCCTGTTGTCCCTGTCCGACGGCCGGCAGGCGGCGTTCGATGGGCTCAGCGTCGACGCTGCCGGCGAGCCACAGGGCGACAAGCTGCCGGGCAGCGCCGATTGGGGCATCTCGCTCAGCCCTACGGCCGCCCACCTGGACCTGGTCGATCGGGTTGCCAAGCTGGCCGCGCAGCGTCCGCTGGATGTGGTCGTGGCCGGCGCCGGTGAGCGGGCGCTGGAAGCGGCGCTGGCACTGCAGGTTCGCCTGGCCGCCACGGGTACCCGTGTGGCCTGGGCGTGTGGGGCCGCAGGCGTCCTGTCGGACCAGCCTGCCGGCGTGCAGCTGTTGGCCACTGCCGCGCTGCGACGCCATCGCGTGGCGGTGCTGCCCGACACCGTGACCGCCCTGGCCGCGGGCTCGGCGCAGCTCGCCAGCGGTGCCCGTGCGGCCTGCGATGCGGCGGTCCTTGCGCAGGCCCCGCGTGCGCCGGCCTGGCTGCGTCAGGAGGCGACCGCGGCAGCTGAAGATGCAGCACCAGGTCCGGATGTCCAGGGCCGTTGGCCGCCTTCCGGGCCGGTGCTGTGTTGGCAGGCATTGGGACGCAGCGCCGCCCCGTTGCTTGCCGAGCAACTGGCTCGCATGATGGGTGGCGGTGCGCTGCTGCCCATGCCACCGGCGCAAGTGGCGTCGATGCTGCTGTACAGCGGCATCGGGCGCGGCCTGTGGGCTGGCCACGGGCTGGTGGCCGAGGGTCGACTGCCGGGTCTTCTGCTGCGCTGGCGCCTGCGCCGCCGCCTGGCCGAGGAGCGCGCTATTCCCGTGGTCGGAAGGCGATGATCAGTGTGGCGGGCACCCGGCCGTCGGTGTCGGGAGGCAGGCGCTCGGTACGGTCGATGGCACGCAGCACGGCGTCGTCCCAGCTCTTCAGCCCGCTGCTCTTGACGATGCGGCGGCCGACGATGGTGCCTTCCGGCGCACATCTCACCTCGACCTCGGCTTCCGGGTTGCCACGTGCGTCGTCGGCAAAGACGATGTTGGGCTTGATGCGCGCCTTGATCCGGCCCGCATAGCCGGCCGAGGGCGCGGCGTCACGGCTGCCTGTGCCGGTGGCGGCCGGGGCACTACCGGCGCCGGCGGCGCCCAGCATGCGACGCAGGTTGTCCTCACGCTGCTTCTTCAGCCGTTCATCTTCGGCGCGCTCGGCCTTTTGCTCCTGCTCGCGCCGGGCAGCGTCGGCCTGGGCGCGCTGTGCGGCCTGCTTGTCGCGCAGCTCCTGCTCCCGGCGCAGCCTGTCGGCCTGCTCGCGCTTGAGCTTCTCTGCCCGTTCGATGGCGATCTGGGCGTCCGGTCGTTCAACGGCCTTCTCCACCACGGGCGGGGTGGGCGCGGGTGCCGGCCTTGGCACGGGTGGCGCCACGGGTTCGGCAGCGGGTGGCGGCGACGCCTGCTGCGGCACGCTGGCCCACAGCTCGGCGGTCAGCACCTGGGGTTGGTGGATGCGCCAGGTGACGCCCCAGGCCAGGGCCAGCACCAGGGCGCCGTGCACCACCAGCGACAGCAGCGCGCCGCTGCCGGACGCACCGGCGCCGCGCGGCGGCAGCAGCATGTCATGCCCGTGCATCAGGCCGGTCATCAGCTGCCCTGTTTGACGGCCAGGCCGACGCGCTGGACGCCGGCGCGCTGCAGCTGGTCCATCACCTTCACGACCTGCTCATAACGCACCTGCCGGTCAGCGGCGATGACCACCGGCACGCTGCGGTCGCTGCCCTGGGCACGCAGCACGGCGGCGGCGGCCTGGCCGGCCGCAACGGGCTGCGGCTCTGCGCCGTCGACCCGCAGGCGCAGCCGATCATCAGTGCCGACAACCAGCTCGATGACCTTGGCCGGCCGCTGCGCGGCGCGGCCGACGCTGGGCAGGTCCACGACGCCGGTCGTGATCAGCGGCGCGCTGACCATGAAGATGATCAGCAGCACCAGCATGACGTCGATGAACGGGACCATGTTGATCTCGCTCATCGCGCGACGGCGTCGATGCCCTCGTGATGCCACGCCCGGCATGGTGGTGCTGCTCAGCGACCTGGCGCGGGCGGCGGCGTCACGCCGGCGTTGCGCTGCAGGATGTTGAGAAACTCCTCAATGAAAGTCTCGAGCTGCATGGCCATGCGGTCGATGTCGCCCGCGAAGCGGTTGTAGGCCACCACCGCCGGTATGGCCGCAAACAGGCCGATGGCCGTGGCCACCAGGGCCTCGGCGATGCCCGGCGCCACCGTGGCCAGCGTCACCTGCTGCAGGTTGGCCAGGCCGACGAAGGCATGCATGATTCCCCACACCGTGCCGAACAGGCCGACATAGGGGCTGACCGAGCCTACCGAGGCCAGGAAGCCGAGGTTGCCCTCGATGGCATCCAGCTCGCGCTGAAAGCTGGCGCGCATGGCGCGCCGAGCGCCGTCCAGCTGGGCCACCGCATCCAGGCGCTTCTCGCGCAGCTTGAGGAACTCGCGCATACCGCTGGCAAAGATGCGCTCCATCGGGGCCGAGCGCTCCTTCTGCCCGGCAGCCTGGTTCAGCTCGGTCAGGTTGCGACCGGACCAGAACTCACGCTCGAACTCCTCATTCAGACCGCGCAACGAGCGCAGGCCGAACAGCTTGGAGAAGATCACGGCCCAAGAGGCAATCGAGGTCAGCAACAGGCCCAGCATCACGGCCTGGACCACGATGCTGGCGGACAGCACCAGCGAGACGATGGACAGATCGGCATTCATGCGGATGGAACGTCAGAGGGGGTGACCAACGCTGCGATGGCGTCCGGAATGCGGCAGGGCCGGAAGCGGGCCGCATCGACACAGCCGACGCGAATGTGGCCGTCGCACAGCAGCTCGTCGCCGCGCAGCGCCTGTTGGTGGAACTGCCAGGTTGCGCGGCCGGCTTGCGCCAGCGTGACCGTGACCGCAAGACGGTCGTCCAGCCGCGCCGGTCGGTGGTACTTCAGGTCGGCCGCGGCCACCACGAAGAGGGCGCCGTCGTCTTGCCGCATGCGTTGCTGTGAGACGCCCAAGGCGCGCAGCCAGTCGCTGCGGGCGCGCTCAAAGTAGCGCAGATAGTTGGCGTAGTAGACGATGCCGCCCGCATCGGTGTCCTCCCAGTAGACCTGCACCGGGATCGAGAACGGCGCGTCGGTGGAGGCTTGTCGCGTCGGCATGGCGC
>JBJXHB010000257.1:0-7361 GCA_046160725.1 Aquabacterium sp. | reverse complement strand
CAGCGCATGACGCGGCGCAGCCGGTTCTCGATCTCGTCCACGCCCTCGGCAGGCTTCTTGGTGCCCGCGAGCACGGCGCTGGTGGTGGTGCGGATCACGTCGCTCACCTCGCCGTAGCGCTCGCTCTTGGGCCGGCTCTGCCCGGCCACCACCACCTGCGCGGCGTCCTTGAACCAGGGCACGGCCTTGACCACGTCGGCGTCGGTGTAGACGCCGGCGTAGACCGGCATCAGCGAGCCTTCGATCGCGAGGAACTTGCTCGCCTCGGCGCTCGACATGAACGCGACCAGCTTCGCGGCCTCGGCCTTGCTCTTGCCGAACGCGCTGACCGCCCACTGCCAGCCGCCGATGCAGGTGGCGCTCTTGCCCCCGGTCATCGCCGGCAGCGGCATCACGCCCACCTTGCCCTGCACGGTGGAATCCTTGTCGGCCTGGAAGCGGTCCCAGGCGAAGCCCCAGTTGATCGCGAACACCACCTGGCCGGCCTTGAACTCGTTGACCGTGTCGCCGGTCTTCACCTCGGCGACGTTCTTCTTGAGCACACCCTGCTCGACCATGCCGAGCCAGGTGTTGAGCCCCTTCACCGCGGCGGCCTTGTCGAGCGTCATCTTGCCGGCGGCGTCGTTGAAGTCCTTGCCCTGGCTCCAGTACGGCAGCAAGAAGGTGCACACCGCGCCCTCGATGGGGGCGCCCTGGATCGACAGCCCCTGCAGGTTCGGATTGCCCTCGGCGGACTGGATCTTCCTCGACGCCGCGGCGAGTTCGTCCCAGGTCCTGGGCTCGGCCACGCCGTGCTTGGTGAGCAGGTCCTTGCGGTAGTACATGAACATGCTGTCGGCGAAGGCCGGCAGCGCGACCACCTTGCCGTCGACCACGTTGGCGCTCGAGTACACCGGCAGGTAGGCCTTGAGCGCGGCGGCGGGTTCGCCGACGTAGGCGTTCAGCGGCTCGATCCAGCCCGAGCTGAAGTACTGCGCCGGGTTGACGACGTCGATCATGAAGACGTCGATCGCCGAATCCTTCGCGTTCAGCACCGTCGACAGGTACTGGCGCTGCAGTTCGGAGGTGGCGCCGCCGGTCTCGATGTCGATCCTGAGGTTCGGGTTCCTGGCCTGGTACTGGTCGAACAGCTTGCGCATCAGGTCGGGGCGCTGGTTGGCGCCGCCGGAGAACACGCGCAGCGTGGTCTGCGCGATCACGTCCGTGGTGGAGGCCAGTGCGGCCAGCACCGCCAGTGTGGACATCAGCATGCGTCTTTTCATGAGGGGCTCCTTCAGGGGCTTGGGCAAAGGCGCGACTCGTGCGCCGGTGGTGAAAGGGATGATGGCCATGAAGTGGTGAAGGGCAGAGCGACGGCTGGGCCCGTCAGCGTTCCTGCAGGCCGTTGTCGGCCACGATCTTGCGGTGTTTGTCGAACTCGGCCAGCGCAAAGCGCCGGAAGGACTCGCCGTCGCGCCAGACCAGCGGGCTGTGCGCGGCCTGGGCGCGCGCCTTGTAGAGCGTTGTGGCCGTGGCCGCTGCACAGGCGCGCTCGAGCGCGCCACGCACCGCGGGCGGCAGGCCCTTGGGCGCCACCAGGCCGCCCCAGACCGAGCCGCGCACGGGTATGCCCGCTTCCTTGGCACTGGGCACGTCCTCGAAGCCCGGCACGCGCTGGTCGGTCAGCGCCAGCAAGGGGCGCAGCTGGTGCTGCAGCGCCACGGGGGGTGTCTCGGCGAACATGGCCAGCTCGCCATTCTTCAACGGCACAACCATGTCGCCGGTGCTCTTGTAGGGCACATGCAGCGCCTGCACGCCATGGTGGCTCCACAGCTGCAGGCTGGCAATGTGGGGCATGGTGCCGATGCCCGAGGAGCCGTAGTTCAGCCGGCCCGGGTTGGCACGCGCCCAGGCCAGCAGCTCGGCATGCTTCTTGTGCGGTGACGTCGACGGCACCAGCACCAGCATCGGTACGTCATAGGTGCCGCACAGGTAGTCGAAGCTGTCAGGCGTGTAGCCGGTGTTGTCGCGCCGCGCCGGCTGGATCGTGAGCGGGCCGATGGTGGTCATCGACACGGTGTAGCCGTCCGCCTTGGCCCGCGCGACGTTGCCCATGCCGATGGAGCCGCCCGCGCCGGCGGTGTTGACCACCACCACGCTGGTGCCGAGCTGGCGGCCGAACTCGTCGGCCAGCAGCCGGGCCATGATGTCCGTCGTGCCGCCAGGGCCGAACGGCACCACCATCTGGACCGGGCGGTCGAAGGTCTGCGCCATCACGGCGGGCGCCATGGCCAGGGCGGCGGCGGCAATGGCCGCCCGTGAAGCGAAGGTGGCCACCAGGTGCAGGGATGTCATATGGCGGCTCCGGACTGGGCATCGAACAGGTGCAGGCTGGCGGGGCTCATGTGCAATTGCAGCGGCGTACCCGGCGGCTGGCGGAACGCCGCCGAGCAGCGGGCCACCATCTCGGCGTTGCCGACCTTCATCGTCACCAGCGTCTCGGCGCCCAGCGGCTCCAGCAGCGACACTGTGGCCGGCACGGCGATGTCGTCGGCCGCCTGTGGCGCCAGGGTCAGGTTCTCCGGGCGCACGCCGAAGCGCAACGCCGGGACGGCGGCGGCACGTTGCGCCAGTGCCGCCGGCAGCGCGATGCGGGCATCGCCCAGTGCGGCCGCGCCGTCCACCAGCGTGCAATCGGCCAGATTCATCGGCGGCGCGCCGGTGAAGCCGGCAACAAACAGCGCGGCCGGCCGGTTGTAGATCGCGTCCGGCGTGTCGTACTGCATCAGGTGGCCGGCCGACAGCACCGCGATTCGGTCGGCCAGCGTCATGGCCTCGACCTGGTCATGGGTGACATAGATGATGGTCGCACCCAGGCGCTGGTGCAGCCGCTTGATCTCGCTGCGCATCTCGTTGCGCAGCTGGGCATCCAGGTTGGACAACGGCTCGTCGAACAGGAAGACCTTGGGCTGGCGCACGATCGCCCGCCCGATGGCCACGCGCTGGCGCTGGCCACCCGACAGCGCCGCCGGCCGGCGCTGCAGCATGTGGTCGATGCGCAGCAGGCGCGCCGCGTCCATCACCCGGCGGTCGATCTCGGCCTCGGGCGTGTCGCGCAGGCGCAGCCCGAAGGCCATGTTCTCGTACAGCGTCTTGTGCGGGTACAGCGCATAGTCCTGGAACACCATGGCAATGTCGCGGCCGCGCGGCGGCCGGTCGTTGACCACCTCGCCGCCGATGCGCACCTCGCCGCCGGAGATGCCCTCCAGGCCGGCGATCATGCGCAGCAGCGTGCTCTTGCCGCAGCCCGACGGCCCGACGAAGACCACGAACTCGCCCTCACGGATGTCCAGGTCGATGCCGTGGATGACGGTGGTCTTGCCGTCATAGGTCTTGCGCACCTGGCGCAGGTCAACGGTGGCAGCCATCGGCGGTCCTTGGTCCGGTCAGTAGGCGCCGTCGGTGCGAGTGCCCGCGGCCAGGGTGTGCACATGCTCGGCGGACGTCGTGCGCAGGGCCTGCACCGCCCCCTTGGCGGCCTGCATCATCAGCCCCAGGTCGGAGCCGATGGCCACGAAGTCATAGCCCATGGCGCGGTAGCGCGCCACCATCTCCGGCGTGCCGCCGACGGTGCCGATCGGCTTGCCCACCGCGCGGGCGCGTTCGGCGGCGCGTGCCATGGTGTCCATCACCGCCGGATGCGACAGCTGTCCGACATGGCCCATGCTGCCCGACAGGTCGGCCGGGCCCATGAACAGGGCGCTGACACCTGGCACGGCGGCGATCAGTTCCAGCTGGGCCACGGCCTCGATGGTCTCCAGCTGCACGATCACGCCCACCGTCTTGTTGGCCTGGGTGAAATGGTTCGCTACCGTGCCGAACTGCGACGCCCGGCCCATCGCGGCCATGCCGCGCACGCCCTGCGGTGGATAGTGAGTGGCGGCGACGGCGCGTGAAGCCTCCTGCGCGTCCTGCACGAAGGGCACCAGCAACGTCTGCGCGCCGGCGTCCAGCACGCGCTTGATGGTGACCGTGTCGTTCCACGGCACCCGCACCACCGGCACCATGCGGGTGGTGCCTACGCCCTGCAACAGATGGACAAGGGTGGTCAGGTCGACCGGCGAGTGCTCCATGTCAAGCACGGCCCAATCGAAGCCGGCATGGCCCATGGCCTCGGCCACGATGGAGCTGGCCGACATCACCCAGGTGCCGATCGGCGGCTGGCTGCCGGCGGACTTCAACAGGTGCATGAAGGGGTTCATCGCGGACTCCGGGGGGTGGCGGTCAGGGCCGACGCTGTCAATAGATCACCGGCTCGGGCCTGGGGCCCGGCGGCGGTTGCAGGTCCAGATCGCAGCCCTCGTGGGCCTGCGTCACATGCTGACGATACAGCCGCACCCAGGCGCTGTCGTCGGTATTGACCGGGGGGCGGTGGGACGCCAGGCGCTGGCGCAGCACCGCCTCGTCCACGTCCAGGTGCAGGCGCCGCTGCGCCACGTCCAGCTCGATCCAGTCGCCATCGCGCACCGCGGCCAGCGGCCCGCCGACAGCGGCCTCCGGGCTGACATGCAGCACGCAGCTGCCGTAGTGCGTGCCGCTCATGCGGGCGTCGCTGATGCGCACCATGTCGCGCACGCCTTGCTTCAGCAGGCGCGCCGGTATCGGCAGTGCGCCCCATTCCGGCATGCCCGGAGCGCCCACCGGCCCGGCGTTGCGCAGCACCAGCACATGGTCCTCGGTGACGTCCAGCGCCGGGTCGGCCAGGCGGGCGTTCATCTGGGCCGGCGAGTCGAACACCAGCGCCGGGCCACGGTGGCGCAGGAAGCGGCCGCTGGCCGCGCTGGTCTTCATCACCGCGCCTTCGGGGGCGAGGTTGCCGCGCAGCACCACCAATGCGCCACCTTCGGCCACCGGGCGGTCCAGCGGGCGGATCACGTCGTCGTCCAGCACCTGCGCGCCGTCCAGGCGCTGGCCCAGCGTCTGGCCGGTGCAGGTGCGTTCGTCCAGCGACAGCACCGGCCGCAGCCGCGACATCAGGGCCGGCAGCCCACCCGCGCGATGGAAGTCTTCCATCAGATGGCTGCCGCTGGGGAACAGGTTGGCGATCACCGGCACGCGCCGCGCCATCGCGTCCATGTCATCCAGGCTCAGCGGCACGCCGGCGCGCCGCGCCAGGGCGATCAGGTGCACCGCGGCGTTGGTCGAGCCGCCCAGTGCCATCTGCACCGCCACCGCGTTCAGGAAGGCGCCGCGCGTCAGAAAGGTCTGCGGCGTCAGGTCCTCCCAGACCATGCCGACGATGCGCTCGCCGCAGGCGGTGGCCATGCGCGTATGGCCGGCGTCCATGGCCGGGATCGACGTGCTGCCCGGCAGGGCCAGGCCCAGCGCCTCGATCAGGCTGGTCATGGTGCTGGCGGTGCCCATGGTGTTGCAGGTGCCAGGCGAGCGGGTCATGCGCGCCTCCAGCGACTGCCATTCCGCGGCATCGATGCGGCCGGCCTGACGCTCGTCCCAGAACATCCGGGTGTGGGTGCCGGCACCCACGTTGCGCGGCGGCTCGCCGGGCTTGAGATAGCGGTCGTTGAGCATCGGCCCGGCGGCACAGAACAACGTGGGCAGACCCACCGACAGCGCGCCCATCACGGTGCCGGGTGTGGTCTTGTCACAGCCCGCCAGCAGCACCACGCCGTCGATCGGCAGCGAGCGCAACAACTCCTCGACCTCGATGGCCAGCAGGTTGCGGTACAGCATGGTGGTGGGCTTGACCATCACCTCGCCCAGGCTCAGCGCCGGCAGCTCGAAAGGCAGCCCTCCGGCCAGCAGCACGCCGCGCTTGATCGCCTCGGCCCGCTCGCGCAGGTGGCTGTGGCAAGGCGACAGGTCGCTCCAGGTGTCGATGATCGCGATGCAAGGCCGCGACATCAGGTCCTCGCGCCGCCAGCCGGCCTGCTGCATGCGTTGCCGGTGCGCGAACGAGCGCAGGTCGTCCGGGGCGAACCAGCGGCGGCTGCGAAGCTCGGCAAGGGTGCGGGGCATGGCGGGCGGTGGCCTTGTCTGACGCGTCGGCGGGGACTTGACGGATCGGATGTTACCGCTAACATAGCGACCATCATGCCCAGCGTCCATCCCCTCTAACCCTATGGCCCGGCCCGCGGCGCCCGCCGACAACCCCCTGCCCCGCATCCGGCGCGGGCATGGCCGCGTGACGCTGCGCGATGTCGCGCTCGCCTGCGGTGTCACCGCGATCACGGTCTCGCGCTTCCTGCGCGAGCCGGAGCGGGTCGCGCCTGAGACCGCCGCCCGCATCCGCCAGGCCATCGCCGACACCGGCTACATGCCCAACCGCCAGGCCGGCCTGCTGGCCAGCGGCCGCTCGCGCATGGTGGCGGCACTGATACCGAACCTGGCCAACTCGATCTTCGGCGAGACGGTGCAGGCGCTGGCCGAGGTCCTGCAGGCGGCGGGCTACGAGCTGATGCTGGCCAGCACGCGCTACTCGCTGCAGCGCGAGGAGGAACAGGTGCGCGCGGTGCTGGCCTGGGCTCCCTCTGCCCTGGTCCTCACCGGCCGCCATCACACGGCCGGCACCCGGGCGTTGCTGCAGCAGGCGCTGGCCGCGGGCACGCCGGTGGTGGAGATCTGGGACCTGAACGACGAGCCGCTGGTCGATGTGGTCCAGGTCGGCTTCGACCATGCCGGCGCGGGCCGCGACATGGCGGCGCACCTGCTGCGGCGCGGGCACCAGTCGCTGGCGTATTTGGACAGCGCCCTGCCCGAGGACTTCCGCGCCCATGAGCGCGGCGCCGGGTTCATGGCCGCGGCCCAAGCCGCCGGCGCGACGGTCCGCCTGCTGCATGCCGCGCCGGGCGATGCTTACGAGGCCGGCCGCCAGGCACTGCGCGGACCATGGCCGGCCGGGCGGGCGGCGCCGCCGTTCACCGCCCTGGCCTGCGCCAACGACCACCTGGCCTGCGGTGTGCTGCTGGAGGCGGCCGAGCGCCGGCTGGCGGTGCCGGGAGCGCTGGCCGTACTCGGCTTCGGTGACTTCGCCATTGGCGCCCAGATGCAGCCGCCCCTGACCACCCTGGCCCCGCCACGCGAGGCCATCGGCCGCGTCGCGGCCGAGATGCTGGTGGCGGCTCTGGAGCAGGGCGAGCCACCGGCCGACCGCGCGCTGCCCTGGACCTGGGTCGAGCGCGCCAGCACCGGCTGAGCGTCGTGCCGGCGCCGGCGCCGGTCAATACCGCGTCGCCGCCGTCCCGCCCAGGTCGGCCTTCAGATAGTGGGCCCCCGGGATCGGGTTGAAGTAGTACGGCGGCACCTCCTCGAAGCCGAGGGCCGCGTACAGGCCGCGTGCGGTCTCCATCTCGTCCAGCGTGTCC
>JBJXHB010000256.1:0-28826 GCA_046160725.1 Aquabacterium sp. | reverse complement strand
CTGCTCACGGCCGGTGCCCAGGCGATAGGGGACCGGGCTGACGATGCGTGCGTGGTGTGTCGTGATGTCCATGGACTTGTCTCCCTGCTGCATTGGCGGTTGGGTCTTCATGCCGACGGGCTCGATTCGCCGATCTTGCTGAGCCTGGGTCGGGCGGTGTCGGCTGTCCGTGCGAAGCCGTACGCACGCAGGTGGGTCCGCCGCAAGCCGGCTGTTCGTCGCGGCACCTTCGACATGTCGCCCGCGGACGGACAGTGGAACCGGTTCACCTCCCGGCAGCGCGTCGTCCCCTGCCGTCCGGACTATCGGGGGATAGCCGCGGCCCGCTGCTGCCTCGCTGACGCTCGGGTTATCGCCCTGAGGATGCGCTGACCTAGGCCCGGCTGGCCTCCAGGGTGATGTCGGCCACTCCCGCCAAGGCCCTCGACATCGGGCAATCGCGCCGCGCCGCTGCCGCGATGGCCTGGAGTCCGGCGTCGTCCAGCCCGGGCACGTCGGCACGCAGGCGCAATGTGATGCGGTCGATCACGTAGCCATCGCCCGCCACCACCAGACGGACGCGGGCTTGGGTGTCCGCGGTTCGGGTTTCGAAGCCGGCCCTCGCGCAGGCGAGGGCGAAGGCCATGGTGAAGCAGGCGGCATGGGCGGCGCCGAGGATCTCCTCGGGGTTCGTGCCGCGGTGGTCGCCGGCGAACCGGCTTTCAACGTCGTAGGGATAGTCCATCAGCGCTCCGGACTCGGTGCTGATCGTGCCCGATCCGCTCCTGCCGGCGCCCGTCCAGAGGACGCTTGCTGACCTCTCGCTCATGCTGGCCTCACTCGCTGTGGGTGTTGCGGCGATGGTCTGCCACGGGCGCGGTCTCGTCGGTGTGCTGCCGGACATGCGGGGCGACGACGGCGCCGGCGAACGAGTTCCACAGCGCGATGACACGCCGGGTCGGGTGGTGGGTGTCGCAGCCGAGGATGCCAACCGAGGCCGGACCCATGGCGAAGTGCCGGCCCTGTGCCACTGGCAGGCCGATCCACCGGGCGGCTAATGCCCGCCCGAAATGGCCGTGCGTGAAGACGGCGACCGGGCCGTCGCCATCCTGCAGTCGGGTGATCAGAAGGTCGGCTCGTGTGGCCACGCGGGCCGGCGTCTCGCCACTTGGACAGCCGTCCAGCCAGATGTCCCAGGCGGGCATCCGTTGCCGGATCTCGCAGGTGCGCATGCCTTCGCACTTGCCATAGTCCCACTCGGCCAGGCCGGCGTCGGTGATCGCCGTGGCGCCCAGTCCCGCCAGCTCGCAGGTGGCCCGGCTGCGGCCGCTGGGGCTGGTCAACACCCGCGAGAAGGCAACGCCAGCAAGTGCCGTCGCCAGCGTGCGGGCCATGTCCTGGCCGTGCGCGGTCAGTGGCAGGTCGGTGCGGCCCGTGTGCCGGCCGGCCAGGCTCCAGGCGGTCTCGGCATGCCGGACGACGTAGATGCGCAGTGGCGGGCCGGACCGGGCTGGCGATGGCCCGGTGTCGGTCGGATGTTTCACAGAGGTCGACCTGGGAAGGGGATGGCCGCAGCGGCGGTGCGCGCCTGCGGTCGACCCGGCCATGTCCAGTCGCGAACCTCGGGCAGGTCGAGCCCGTTGCGGCGGATGTACAGGCTGTGCTCCACCAGCCGGTCATGGCACAGCTGCCGCAGGTGGGACGCGGCGCTGCCCAGGTGCGGCAGGCATGTCAGCACCTTCTGCACCAGATGGAAGCGGTCCAGCTCGTTCTGCACCCGCATGTCGAAGGCGGTGGTGATGGTGCCTTCCTCGCGGTAGCCATGGACGTGCAGCTGCCGGTTGGTGCGGCGGTAGGTCAGCCGGTGGACCAGCGACGGATAGCCATGGAAGGCGAAGACCACGGGCCGGTCCTGGGTGAACAGCGCGTCGAAGTCGGCCTCGTCGAGCCCGTGCGGGTGCTCGCTGGCCGACTGCAGCTTCATCAGGTCGACGACGTTGACGACCCGGACCCGCAGGGCCGGCAGGTAGCGGCGCAGGATGGTCGCGGCCGCCAGCGTCTCCAACGTCGGCGTGTCACCGCAGCAGGCCAGCACGATGTCCGGATCGCCGGACGCGGTGGTGACGCGGTCGTCGGTATCCGGCGGATACCAGTCGTTGCTGGCCCACTTCCAGATGCCGACGCCCTGGGCGCAGTGGACGACGGCCTCGTCCATGGTCAGCCACTGGGGCCGCGCGTGCTTGCTGGCGACCACCACGTTGACCAGGTTGCGGCTGCGCAGGCAGTGGTCGGTCACGGCCAGCAGACAGTTGGCATCGGGCGGCAGGTAGACGCGGACGATGTCGGCCTTCTTGTTCACCACGTGGTCGAGGAAGCCGGGGTCCTGGTGCGTGAAGCCGTTGTGGTCCTGCTGCCAGACATGAGAGGTGAGCAGGTAGTTCAGCGAGGCGATCGGCCGGCGCCAGGGCAGCTCGCGCGTGACCTTCAGCCACTTGGCATGCTGGCTGACCATCGAGTCGACGATGCGGATGAAGGCCTCGTAGCTGTTGAACAGGCCGTGCCGTCCCGTCAGGAGGTAGCCCTCCAGCCAGCCCTGGCACTGGTGCTCGCTGAGCATCGAGTCGAGAACCTGGCCGTCGGGCGCCAGGAACGCGTCGTTGTCGAGCGTCTGGGCGTTCCATTGGCGGGCGGTGACCTCGAAGACGGCCCCCAGCAGGTTGGACATGGTCTCGTCCGGCCCGAATATGCGGAACTGACGGGCCGCCTGGTTGAGGCTGAGAACGTCACGCAGGTAGGTGCCGAGCACCCGGGTGTCCTGGCCCTCGGCCGCGCCGGGCGCCGGGACCGGTACCGCATAGGAGCGAAAGTCGGGCACCCGCAGCTCGCGCAGGAGCAGGCCGCCGTTGGTGCGCGGGTTGGCGCCCATGCGGCGGTCACCGGTCGGCGCCAGTGATTCCAGGTCCGGCAACAGGCGGCCGGCCGGGCCGAAGAGCTCGTGCGGCCGATAGCTCTTGAGCCATGCCTCCAGCAGACCCAGGTGCCCGGGGAACGCGGGGCCGACTCCGACCGGCACCTGGTGGGAGCGGAAGGTGTCCTCGTTCGGCACGCCGTCGACGAACTTCGGGCCGGTCCAGCCCTTGGGCGACCGCAGCACGATCATCGGCCAGCTCGGCCGTCGGGTCGCGCCGTGCAGGCGGGCCTGATCCTGGATGAGCTGGATCTGCTCGATGGCCTGGTCGGTCGCGGCGGCCATCTGCCGGTGCATCAGCTTCGGGTCGTCGCCCTCGACGAAGATCGGGGTCCAGCCGCAGCCGAGGAAGTAGCGCTCCAGCTCGTCGTGGCCGATGCGGGCCAGCAGGGCCGGGTTGCTGATCTTGTAGCCGTTGAGGTGCAGGATCGGCAGCACCGCCCCGTCGGTGACCGGGTTCAGCATCTTGTTGGCGTGCCAGGCCGCGGCGAGCGGACCGGTCTCGGCCTCGCCGTCGCCGACGACGCAGGCGACGATCAGTCCCGGGTTGTCCAGGACGGCGCCGAAGGCATGGCTGAGCGAATAGCCCAGCTCACCGCCTTCGTGGATCGAGCCCGGCGTCGACGGTGCCACGTGGCTGGAGATGCCACCGGGGAACGAGAACTGCCTGAACAGCGTCTTCAGGCCGGCCAGGTCGCGTGTGACGGCCGGATAGACCTCGCTCCAGGTACCCTCCAGGTAGACGTTGGCCACCATTGCCGCTCCGCCGTGTCCGGGGCCGCTGACATAGAACATGTCCAGGCCGTACTTCCGGATCGCCCGGTTCAGGTGCACATAGATGAAGTTCTGCCCCGGCACGGTGCCCCAGTGCCCGACGACCATCGGCTTCAGATGGGACGGCGCCAGCGGCTCGCGCAGCAAGGGGTTGTCGCACAGGTAGAGCTGCCCCACCGACAGATAGTTGGCAGCGCGCCAGTACGCATCCATCCTGTTGACCAGGTCGGACGACAGGACATCGATCTTCATCCGCTGGCTCCGGGGTTGGCACGGTCGGGACGCCCCGGCGCGGGGCCTGAAGGCCGGCTACGGCCGGTCGACCTTGAACCAGCTGTCGCTGGCCTTTCGCTGCCACTCGGCCAGCTGCTTCTCGGCCTCATCCTTGGCCACGCCATAGCGCTCCTGGATCTTGCCGGCCAGCTGGTCGCGCCGGCCGGCGACGACATCCAGGTCGTCGTCGGTCAGCTTGCCCCATTGCTCCTTGGCCTTGCCGGTGGCCTGCTTCCAGTTGCCTTGGATCTGGTCCCAGTTCATGAGTTCTCCCTTCGTTCGTGGTGGTGGCGCCAGCGTGGGCGCGGCGCTGCGACTTACGGCCGTACCGTGATCTCGTTCTTGACCGAGCGCACGCCCTCGACTTTGCGGGTCACGCTCTCGGCGGCCATCTTCTCCGTCATGTTCTTGGCGAAGCCCGAGAGCATGACGGTGCCGTTGAGGGTCTCGACCTTGATGCTGAGCGCGTCGACGTCCTTGTTGTCGACGAACCGGGCCTTGACGGCCGTGGTGATCGCGACGTCGTCGATGTAGGCGCCGACCGTTTCCTGGTTGCGCACGACGGCGCAACCCGACCCGAGGGCCAGCAGGACGACGGCGGCGGCGGTGATGAATGAATGACGTGGGGACATGGTGGTTCTCCTTCGGGGGTTGAGGGGCGTGGGGTGACCGGTTCAGCCGGGGCTGAGCCAGTCCTTCAGCTCGTCGGCATGCTGCTGCTCGTCGGCGAGGATGTCTTCAAGCAGGCGCCGGGTCGTCGGGTCCTTGTCGCCGATCATGTCGATGATCTGGCTGTAGGCCTCGATGGCCACGCGCTCGGCCACCAGGTTGGCGCGGATCATGGACTTCAGGTCCGGCGCTTCGTCGTAGGCGGCATGGCTGCGGGCGACCAGCGTGGCTGGCGAGAAGTCGGGCGACCCGCCCAGCTGCACGATGCGCCGGGCCAGGCGGTCGGCGTGGCCGGACTCCTCGTTGGCATGTACCAGGAACTCGTCGGCGATCTTGGGCGCCACCGGCCCGACCGCGGTGAAGTAGTGGCGCTTGTAGCGCAGGACGCAGACCAGCTCGGTCGCCAGCGCGTCGTTCAGCAGCCGGATGACGTCCTCGCGCCAGGGGCCATAGTGGGGCGTGATGGCGCCCTGGTCCAGGCTGTGCCGCGCAGCATCGATGGCGTCCATGTCCAGCGCCATCGCGGCGGCGCGGACGGCGGGGTGCGACGCGACACGGGTGGGAGTCTGCTGGGCGGTCATCGTGGCATTCCGGTTGTCGGGTCAAGGGGGCGGCGCAGAGGTTGCGCCACCGACAACGGGACTCTAGGCAGCGAGCGTGGTGTCGGCCATCAGCGTGCATCACCTGCCCCTGTAGGACACCGCCGCGCCGGCGGGCCCGGCGCGGCGGCTACAGCAGCGGCACCACATGGCAGGCCGGGCATGACGGGGGACGCCAGTCCAGCGCTTCCCCGGGCCGCAGCAGCACAGCCCGCAGCGCGGCTGTGGCGGCCAGCGCAGCGGCGGCATTCGCGCGCACCAGGATGAACCGCAGCTCGCGTCCGTCGCGGCGCAGCAGCAGCTCGGCTCGCGGCCAGTGGGACGGCAGGCACGGCTGGAACGACAGGGCGTCGTGGCGCAGCTGCAGGCCGAAGATCGACTCGATGGCCGCACGGTGCATCCAGGCCGCGGCACCGGTGTACCAGCTCCAGCCACCGCGGCCGGCATGTGGCGGCTGGCTGCAGACGTCGCCGGCCATGACATACGGCTCGATGCCGTAGACCGGCCCCTGCGTCGGATGCTGTGTCCGGTGCGCCGGGCTCAGGTGGGTGAAGGTGCGGAAGACGCGGTCGACCTCCGCGAGGTCCCCAGGGTTCTGCCGCGCCAGGGCGGCCTGCGCCATCAGGGCCCAGATGCCGGCGTGCGAATACTGGCCACCGTTCTCGCGCACGCCCGGCGGATAGGCCTGGATGTATCCCGCGCTCGGCGTGGCATGCACCAGCGGCGGCGTGAGCAGGCGGACCAGCCCGGCGTCGTGGTCCACCAGGTGTTGCTCCACCGCCGCCATGGCCAGGCGTTGCTGGCTCAGGGGCGCCGCGCCGGACAGCACCGACCAGGCCTGTGCGATCAGGTCGATGCGGGCCTCTGCATTCAGGTGCGACCCCAGCGGCGTGCCGTCGTCGAAGTAGGCGCGCTTGAACCACTGTCCGTCCCAGGCGGCGGACAGCAGCGCCCGCCGCCAGCCCTTGGCAGCCAGTTCCCAGCGCTGGACCCGCAGGTGCTCGCCGCGTTCCCGCGCCAGCGGCACGAAGTCGGCCACCAGGCGCCACAGGAACCAGCCCAGCCAGACCGACTCGCCCTGGCCGCCGATGCCGACGCGGTTCATGCCGTCGTTCCAGTCACCGCCGCCCATGAGCGGCAGGCCGTGCGCACCAACCCGCAGGCTGTGGTCGATGGCGCGTGCGCCGTGCTCGAAGACGCTCGCCTGCCGGGCGCTTGTGGTCGGGGTGTCGTACCGGTCCTCGGCGCCCGGTGGCACGGTGGCGCCCTCCAGGAACGGCACGTCCTGGTCCAGCAGCGTGGTGTCACCCGTGGCCTGCAGGTAGTGCACGCAGGCATGGGGCAGCCACAGCAGGTCGTCACTGAAATGCGTGCGCACGCCGGCGCCGCCGGGGCTGTGCCACCAGTGCTGGACATCACCCGGCTCGAACTGGCGCGATGCGGCCAGCAGGATCTGGTCGCGCAACATCGTCGGTGCGGCCCAGGCCATCGCCAGGGCGTCCTGCAGCTGGTCCCGGAACCCGGTCGCGCCACCGGCCTGGTAAAAGCCCGCCTTGGCCCACAGCCGGCAGGCCACGGCCTGGTACAGCAGCCAGCGGTTGACCAGGGCGTCGAACAGCGGGTCCGGGGTGCGGACCTCGGTCGCGCCCAGCAGCCGGTCCCAGTGCTCTTGGACGCGGGCCTGGCGCGCATCCGTGCCGAGGGCGGCAGCCTCGACCGCCAGGCGGCGCGCGGCGTCAGGACTGTCGGCATAGCCGAGCAGGAACACCTGCTCGACCGTCTCGCCCGGCGTGACCGTCAGGGCAACGGACAGCGCGGCGCAGGGGTCCAGGCCGCTGCCGCCGCGCTGCCCGAAGTGGTCGGGCAGCACCAGGCAGCCGCGCGCGTCGAAGCACTCGCGCCGGTCGCAGGTCCAGTCCTCGTTGGTGTCGTCCGGGCCGACGCTGGCCAGGAAGGCCGTGCCGCCACCGAACCCGCCGGCGCTCTCGCGCTGTGTCGCCAGCAGCGCTGTCAGCTTGCGCTCGGGCAGGCGCTGCCGGTGCAGCGCCGTGTCCACGGTGCCGCGGTCGCTGCGCTGCGCGCCCAGCATCCACTCGACAAGGCCGACCGCACGCCAGTGCAGGGTCCGCATGCCCCGGTTGGTGACCTGCAGGCGCACCTGCTTGACATCGTGTTCGGTGTCCACGCACCAGCCGGCGGTGATCTCGGCCTCGCCACGCCGGTGGCGGGCGACGCTGAGGCCCTGTCCATGGGTCACCTGATACGGCCCGTCGGAGCCCCAGGCCGAGGGCGCCACGCTCCAGGCCTGTCGGGTCCGGCGGTCCTGCAGCAGGAACCATTCGCCCGGAGGGTCGGCGACCGGGTCGTTCGACCAGGTGGTGAGCTGGTTGAGCCGGCTGTTGCGTGCCCAGGTATGGCCGCCGCCGGCCTCCGACTGCAGGGCGCCAAAGGTGGCATTCGCCAGCACGTTGATCCACGGCCGGCCCGGGCGCCGCGCCGCGCCGACCTCGAAGTCGAAAGTCGCGCCGTCCGGCGCGAACCGGCCCACCGACACCTCCGGCGCGGCCGTCGCCGCAGCGGCGCTGGCCACGGCGCCCACCACGGCGGTCGAGGTGTCGTGCCGCGCCGCGAACGCCTGCTCATGCAGGCCGCACCACTCTGCGACATGGTGCGCCAGCGGCCGGCCGTCGGCGGCCAGGGTCACGCGGGCCAGCGCGACCAAGGTCGCCAGCTCGTCGGCGCTCAGCTCGTCGGCGCGGATCAGGTGCAGCCCGGTGCAGGGCGTGCGGTCGGGCGCTTCGGGCTGGTTGATGGCATGTTGTTCGCGCAGTGCCGCCACCTCGTGCTGCAGCGCCATCTGATACGACGCCGCTTCCTCGTTGACCACCACCAGGTCGCAGGCCACGCCACCCCAGGCCCACAGTCGCAGCGCCTGCGCCAGTGCGCGCAGCAGCCCCAGGCCCTGGGCCAGGCCGGTGGCCACCAGCAGGATCGGGCGGTCGCCCGAGATGCCGAAGCGCCAGAGCAACCGGCGGTCGCAGCCCATGCGGGTGGCGGCGCCGGGGAAGGGTGGGGCCACGGGGCGCGTCAGGCTGTGCAGCAGCGCCGAGGTGAGGCTCTGAACTGCGGCGAAGGTCTCGGCGCTGATGCCCATCTCGCGCAGCCGGATGCCGGAGTGCGTGGCCGACATCAGCGACGCGCGCAGGACGTTGCCGGACAGGCGGTACTTGTCGATGACCGCGCTCAGCACGCCGCCGTTGTCGGTGGCGGCCGTGGCAAAGACCAGCTCGGCCTTCGAGTGGGGTGAGATGCGCAGACGCACCGCCAGCGCGCACATCGGGTCGAGCCCGGTCTGCAGCGTGGCGTCGCCCGCGTCGTTGCGCGACGCATCAGACGGTGGTGCAGGGTCGACCGACGCCATCGGTCGGCCGGGCTGGCGGTTGCGGCCCAGCCATCGGGCGCGGTCCGTCTGCATGCGCACGCCGATCACCTGCGGGTCGCCGACGGCCAGGAAGTGCGCCGCGTGCAGGCCGCGCTCGCTGGCCAGCCTGGGCAGGCGCTCGAACACCAGGGCCTGCTGCGCGCTGCGCCAGGCGGCGCGCACGAACAGGTTGCCGAAGGCCGGGTGGGCCTCGTCCCCCCGGGGATCGGCCATGCTGACCTCGAAGCTCGACATCAGCTCGATGTCCAGCGTGCGGGGCCCCAGGTTGCGCAGTTCGACGCGCCGGAACTCGATGTCATCCTCCGGACTGACCCAGACCGTGGTGTGCGCCTGGACCTCCGGCCAGGCCGCGTCGAAGCAGACCCGGTCGGCATGGAAGACGCTGCGGTACTGCGCCGCGGGGTCCGGCGCCGGATGCTGGGTGATCGACACCGGCTGGACCTGGCGGTCCCAGCGCAGCCAGAAGAAGTGGCCGTGGGCGTCGCGCAGCGCGTCGTCGCGCGACCGGCCGATGCCGGCACGGCCACATTGGCTGGTGCCGGCGCCATTGGCCCGCAGCGTGACGCTGTAGCGGCCGTTGCCGAGCACATGCGTCGGCTGCAGCGCCGCGTCGCCGGGCAGGACCTCGCGCAGCATGCCCGGCGCCCGCCGCTGCGACGCCTGCGGCGGCGGCCCCGACGGTGGTGCGTACAGCAGCGAGACCTCGCGCGGTGCCCGCTCGTGCAGCAGGGAGGCCACCGCCTCGATGGACGGGTTGGCCATGCCCCAGCGTCGTGCGACGCCGTCCTGCAGCACATTGGCCAGGGCCACGATCGTCATGCCCTGGTGGTGCGACATGCTGGTGGCGACCGGCGTGCAGGCGCTGCTGTCGGTCATCCGCGCCGGCGTGAAGTCCAGGGCCTCGATGAAGCCGAAGTCGCTGCGGGCGCCCAGTGCCTGCAGCGCGGCGAAGTTGATGCAGGCCGCATGGGGCTCGATCTGCGCCGCCAGTGCGGTGGCATAGGGTGCGACCACCAGCTCGTCGGGTGGTGTGCGGCGCAGCGCCAGCCGCGGCACGCCCTGTGGCGCGTACTGGTAGGCCAGGGTGTGGTCGCGGCCGGCATAGGCCGACTCCGACAGGCCCCAGGGCACGGCGTGGAGCCGGGCAAAGGCGATCTGCTCGCCGAGCGCGACCCGGCACGCGTCGTGCAGCACGCTGCCCGGCGGCTCATCCAGCACCAGGCTGGGCATCAGGTACTCGAACATCGACCCGGACCAGGAGCGCAGACCGGCGCGGGTGCCGAGCGTGAAGAAGGGCCGCCCGAGCGCCGCCCAGTGGCCGACCGGGACGTCGCCCTTGGCAATGGCCAGCAGGCTGGTCAGGCGCGACTCCGATGCCAGCAGGTCATAGAACCCGCTGTCGAGCTCCTGCTCGGCCACGCGCCAGCCGATGTGCAGCAGGCGACGCTTGCGGTGGTACAGGAAGCCGAAGTCCGCGGACCATGCGATCTGCTCGCAGCGCCGCGCCGCGGCCAGCAGGCGCGCGGTCGTGTCGTAGGCCGGCGCCACCCGGGCCAGCTCGCGGCAGGCGCCGGCCACCGCGATCAGGTGGCCTGAGAGGTTGCCGCTGTCGACCGTCGACACGTACCTCGGCAACAGGGGTGCCAGGGACTGCGTGTCGTACCAGTTGAGAAAGTGGCCGCGGTGGCGCTCCATCGTGTCCAGCGTGGCCAGGGTCGCCTCCAGGCGCGCCAGCAGCTGTGCGCTGTCGATCCAGCCCAGGCTGCGTGCACAGGCGGCCGCCAGCAGGTACAGGCCGATGTTGGTCGGCGAGGTGCGGTGGGCCAGCATCTCGTGCGGCAGTGTCTGCAGGTTGTCCGGCGGCAGGTGGTGGTCGTCCGCGCCGACGCTGCGCTCGAAGAAGTGCCAGGTGCTGCGGGCAATGCCCTCGAGATAGGCGCGGTCGACGATCGGCAGCGTGGCCTCCCGGCGCGGGGCTCGGCTGGCCCACCAGGTCCACGCCGGCGAGCCGGCCCACAGCGCGCACAGCGCCAGCGCCAGACCGGCATCCGGTACCCCGGCCAGCAGAAGTCCGGCGCCGATCAGCAGGGCCACCAGCGGCAGGCTCCAGTGGCGCCGCAGCACCGACCAGCCGTCGCCCGTCGCCGCAGCCTGCAGCGCCGCGGCGGTGGTCCATTGCAGCAGGCGGCGGCGGCTCACGGTCATCCGGTAGAGCGCGCGCACGATGGCGTCCACCGCCATCAGGGCCTGCTGCAGCAGCTGGGCCAGGTGCCAGGCGCCGCCCGACAGCGCCCGCACCAGGTCGGCCGCGGCCTGGCGGTAGAAGTGGCGCTTGGCAATGTCGTCCCGGCTCGGTGCGAAGCCGGCCACCGAGCCCAGCAGCGGACCGGCCGTGAAGGCGGCCCACACCAGCAGCAGCGCGGCGGCCGGCGTCACCACGGCGCTGGTCAGGGCCAGCAGCAGCAGCGCCAGGGACATCGGCGCCACCAGCGAGCGGCGCAGGTTGTCGGTCAGCTTCCAGCGGTCGATCAGCCGCAGTGGCCAGCGCCGTGGCTGCAGCAGGATCGGCAGCAGCTGCCAGTCGCCGCGCATCCAGCGGTGCAGGCGCCACAGGGCCACGTCGGCGTGGAACGGCGCGCTCTCGATCAGCTGGATGTCCGTCACCACGGCGCTGTGGGCGATCGCGCCCTCGATGAGGTCGTGGCTGAGCACCAGGTCGTCCGGCAGCACGTTGTCGAGCACGGCGTGCATCGCCTGCACGTGCAGCAGGCCCTTGCCGCTGAAGCTGCCGGCGGCGAACAGGTCCTGGTAGACCTCGGAGCTGGCCGCGCTGTAGGTATCGATGCCGCACTGGCCCGCGAACAGGCGATGAAAGGGCGTCATCTCGTGCGGCGCCGGCAGCGGCATGACGACGCGCGGCTGCAGGATGGCGTAGCCGCTGGCGACATGGCGGCCGGTGGCGTCCAGGACCGGCTGGTTGGCCGGGTGCGCCGCCACGCCCACCAGGTCGTGCAGCGTGCCCGGCGGCAGCTGGGTGTCGCTGTCCAGCGTCACCACGTAGCGCGTGCCGGGCGCGATGCGCGAGGCCTCGCCCAGGTCCATGAAGTCCCCCGGCGCGCCGGTGGCCAGCAGCGCCAGCAGCTGCTGCAGCTTGCCGCGCTTGCGCTCCCAGCCGATCCAGCGCTGCTCGCTGGTGCTGAAGCGGCGGCGGCGGTGCAGCACGATGAAGTGCGGCGCGGCACCGGTGCGCGGGTGCGCCAGGTTGAGGGCCCGCACCTCGTGGACGGCCTCGGCCAGCCATTCGGCGTCGCTGTCCACCACGGCCTGGTCGGCGTCGGGCCCATCGGTCAGCAGCGCGAACTGCGCCTGGCCCTCCGGGTTGGCCAGGTAGTGCAGGTGCAGCCGGTGTGCCAGCGTGCCCGCCGTGCCGGCAGCGGTCAGCATGCCGGGGATCACGACCATCACCGGGTGCTCGGCGGGGATGCCGTCGCGCAGCGCCAGGCGAGGCAGCGGCCGCGGCTGCACCGACTCGCCGATCAGGCGGTTGATGACCGCCACCATCACCTCGGAGGCCGGAAACAGCAACAGCACCGCAGCCAGGGCTTTCAGCACGATGGGCGCGGCTTCCCGGTCGGCGCCGGTGGGCAGCAGCATCCAGGCGACCAGGCCGAGCGTGCCGGACAACAGGGCGCCCAGGTAGGCTGCCAGCAACAGCCGGGCCGGCCGCACCGGCCAGGCGATGGTGGCCTTGCGGCCCAGGCCGAGCGCCTGGGCGAAGTCCGGCCGGCCCGCGCCCTGCAGCCAGTGGCTGGCAACCCCGGCGGCCCCGCTGCCGGCGTGCAGGTGGTCCAGCAGGGCTTGCGCCACGGCCAGCTCGCCCCGCCCGCTGCGCCGCGCCCAGCGTTCGATGCCGTGCAGGGTCTGGTCGCGCGTCCGCGGATGCTCGGACTCGAACAGCGGCGACGTCAGCATCAGGCGCATCAGGGCACTGCTGCGCGCGACGATGTCGGTCCAGTCCGCGTCGCCGATGGCACGCAGCGAGTGGACCGCGTTGCTCACGCTCAGGTTGTCCGCGGCCTGGTCCGCGATCTGCTGCAGCTGCGCCGCGCCCCGGTCCGGCATGGCCTGGCGCAGCCAGGCCTGGATGTCGTCCGCGACCGGGCCGTCGCCGGCGTCGCGCACGCCGAGCAGGCGATGGCCCAGCTGGGTCATGAACATGCGGCCGGCGCCCCGCCGCTCCAGCTGGGCGCGCACCGCGGCCAGCGTGGCAACGCTGGCGGTCTCGACCTGGTCGCTGCACAGGTTGGCCACCTCGCGCGCGGCCTTGTTGGTGGCCACCCGCTCGGCCAGGCGGCGCAGCGCCTCGATCAGCACCACGCGCAGCACGGTCGGCAGGGCCCAGACCTCGGCCAGGTCGAGGTCGCGCGACTCCTGGTAGGCCTGCAGGAACTGCAGCAGCAGCGACTCGTCGAAGGCACCATCGGTATGGGCCACGAAGGCCCAGGCCAGGCCGTAGACCCGTGGCAGGCCGGCCAGCGGCTCGTCCAGCAGCACGGGCAACTGGCGGAAATAGCGTCGCGGCAGGCCCTCGTGGACCTCCTTGAGCTGGGCCTCGATCAGGTGGAAGTTGTCCAGCAGCCACTCGGCCGCCGGGCTGATGTCATAGCCGGACCGGGCCTGGGTGCCGATGTAGCGATGGGCCTCGCGCAGCACGCGGATGTTGTCGCGCAGGCGTGGAAAGAAGGTCGTCGAGCGCGACAACGACATGGCCGCGCGGTGGGTCGGCCCGAGGCTGCGGCCGTGCTGGGCGAAGCGCTGGGCGCCGAAGATCTCGGAGCGGATGGGTGGTGCGACGGGTCCGCGGTCGCCGTCCAGGAGCTCGCACAGGGCCGGCGGCGCCGTGGGGACCAGGCGCGACAGGTCGGATGTCGGCATGGCCTACAGCAGGGTCGATGCGGCGCCCAGGGCCATTGACGCGACCACCAGCACGGTGACCAGCCGGGCCGACAGGTACACGTCCAGGGCCTCGGCCACGCATTGCAGCCTGAACAGGCGGCCGTGGCCGCCCTGGCAGTGGGCCAGGTGCTCGCGCAGCAGCGCCAGCTCCAGGGTGGGGTCGGGCGCCTCGGCGCTGAACGACGAGGTGTTCCAGACCGAGGTGTGGATGGACAGCGTGGCGATGGTCGGCTCCAGCTGCACGGCGCGACGCCGCACGGAATAGGGGACAGGGTGCACAGCGGCACGCCTGTCCCCTCGGGTTCTGGCGGCAACGGCGCGTCCGGACGATGGTCGCCGACCGGCCGCGCGTTGTCTGTCGGACGATGCCTCGCATGCAGCGGCCGCCTGCCGGCCGCTCAGCGCGTGCCGACGACCTCGATGTCGACGCGGCGGTCCGGCTGCAGGCAGGCCTTCAGCTGCGTCGTCGGTGATGTGCCCTTGCAGTCCTCGGCCCGGGTGACCGGCACCATCTCGCCCTTGCCCATCGCCGACACCTTGCCGGCATCGATGCGGCCGCCGGCGACCAGGTAGCTCTTGACCACTTCGGCACGCTGCTCGGACAGCTTCTGGTTGTACGCCGTCGTGCCGATGCGGTCGGTGTGGCCCTCGACCGACACGCGGTCGTACTGGCTGCCGGCCAGGTCACGCGAGAACGCATCCAGCGCGGCCTTGCCCTCGGGTCGCAGGGCCGACTCGTCGAAGCCGAACAGCGACTCGGCCGAGTAGCTCACGCGCGCCGGCATGGGTGCAGCCGGCGCAGGGGCGGCTGGCGCTGACATGACGACCACTTCGGGCGCGGGTGGCGGGGCAACGACGACCATCGGCGCCGGTGCCGGCGCCGGGGCGAACACCACCGGCGCGGGGGGCGGCGGCACGTAGGCGGCCACCGGCCGCGATGCAGGGGCGCGGCCGAACGTGAAGACCAGGCTCAGCGATGCCACATTGATGTTCGCGTGGCCGCCCACCGGGTCGGCGACCCGGTAGCGCTCGACTTCGCCACGCAGCAGCAGGGACGGGCCAAAGGCGTACTGGAGGCCCGCGCCGTACTTGGCGCCGGTGGTGCCGTCCTGCCGCGCACCCGAGACCGGGCCGGGCGCGCCGCTGCCGCTGAAGTCCGACTTGGTCGTCGAGTGCTGGGCACCGATGCGCAGCAGGGCCGACAGGTTGTCCAGCAACGGGACGGTGCCGACCAGGTCGAGGTTGTAGCCCCGGACCTTGAAGCGGCCGTCCAGCGAACCCGCCGGCGTGGTGGTGGACGACAGGCCGAAGCGGCCGAGATTGAAGTAGCCGGCCTCCAGCGCGACATTGCGGTTGAACTGGTAGCCGCCGAACACCTTGAAGGCCTTGCCGCGGGTGTCGTCCGACAACGTCAACCGGCTGAAGGGCAGCGGCAGCAGGCTGTCGACGATGCGCGCCTCGTCAAACTGCGAGTTCGCCTGGCCGGCGGAGATGCCGCCATAGACATAGCCGGTTGCCTGTTGCGCGCTGGCTGTGCCGCAAAGGGCGCAGGCGATGGCGCCGAGGGTCCGCAGGGGAGGAACGTAGGAGGTGGTCATGGTTGCCTTTGGTGGACCACCGGAGGTCCGGCGGCGAGGTGACGTTTATCGACCCTGGTGCCGCCAGCGTCTGTGCGACGCCGAACCCGGCGGCCCGGTGGTGCGGCGGCGGGTGCCGGCGGGCCGTTTGTGCGCTGTCGAACACATGCCGCTGGCGCGAGTGCGTACAGTCGGCTGGTCCCGATACGCAGGCCTTCGACCGCCGGGCTCGCTCCAGGAGTACGTCGATGACGACGCCCGCCATGCCCGCCACGCCCGCCGACAACGGCCTCCTGGCCGTCATTCCGCCATCCGAGTTCCAGCGCTGGCTGCCGCATCTGGAGCCGGTGGCGCTGCCGCTGGGCCAGGTGCTGTACGAGTCCGGCGCGACACTCGAGTACGTGTACTTCCCGACCTCGGCCATCGTCTCCCTGCTCTATGTGATGAAGGACGGCGCCTCGGCCGAGATCGCGGTCGTCGGCTGCGAGGGCATGGTCGGCGTGGCGCTGTTCATGGGTGGCGAGTCCACGCCCAGCCGCGCCGTGGTGCAGAGCGCGGGCCATGCCCTGCGCCTCAAGGCCCAGCGCATGAAGGACGAGTTCAACCAGGCCGGGCCGGTGATGCATGTGCTGCTGCGCTATACCCAGGCGCTGATCACCCAGATGGCACAGACGGCGGTGTGCAACCGCCACCATTCGCTGCACCAGCAGCTGTGCCGCTGGCTGCTGCTCAGCCTGGACCGGCTGCGTGGCGACGAACTGGTGATGACGCAGGAACTGATCGCCAACATGCTCGGCGTGCGCCGCGAGGGCGTGACCGAGGCCGCCATCCGGTTGCAGAAGGCCGGCCTCATCCGCTATGCGCGGGGGCGCATCACGGTCATCGACCGTCCCGGGCTGGAGCGCGAGTCCTGCGAGTGCTATGCCGTGGTCAAGCGGGAGTACGACCGGCTGCTGCCGGCCCGCCAGGCCACCTGAGGGACGCGGCGCGGCCGCCGGCGTCGGCGGCCACGGGCACGGGCGGCGTCGCGGCCCGCCATCTGTCGGCTACCGCACGGACGGGCCGGGCGCTGCGCCGCAGGCTGGGCGCCTCTCAACCGGACGGGGCCGACCGCCCTGGACCTCCACATGGCTGCGTCGTCCCACCTGAGCACGGGTCGCCGACTGGTCGTGGCGCTCGGCGGCCATGCGCTGCTGCGTCGCGAGCAGGCGCCGACGGCCCGCAACCAGCTCGACAACATCCGCCGCGCGGCGGCGCAACTGGCCCGCGTCGCGGCGACCCATGACATCGTGCTGACCCACGGCAACGGCCCGCAGATCGGCCTGCTCGCGCTGCAGCCGATGGCGGCCGCGGGCGAGGCGCCCTGGTCACTGGACGTCCTGGGCGCGCAGACCGACGGCATGATCGGCTATCTGTTCGAGCAGGAGATCGCCAACCGCCTGCCGGCCGGCCGCGTCGTGGCCACGCTGCTGACCCGCATCGAGGTCGACCCGCGCGACCCAGCCTTCGACAAGCCGAGCAAGCCGATCGGCCCGGTCTATCCGCGGGACGAGGGGGCCCGCATCGGTGCCGAGCGGGGTTGGGCCATGGTGCCGGACAGCTTTGGCCTGCGCCGGGCGGTGGCCTCGCCCCGGCCATTGCGCGTGCTGGGCGTCGAGCCGATCCGTTGGCTGCTGGACCAGGGCGCACTGGTCATCGCCGCGGGCGGCGGCGGCATCCCGGTGGCGCGCCGCGCCGGCGGTGTGGGCATGCAGGGTGTCGACGCCGTGATCGACAAGGACCTGAGCAGCGGCATGCTCGCCGCCGACCTGCAGGCCGACATGCTGGTGATCGCCACCGACGTGGATGCCGTGTTCGTCGACTGGGGTGGTCCAGCGGCACGCGCACTGCGCCGGGTCACGCCGGAGGAACTCGAGCGGCAGACCTATGCGGCCGGCTCGATGGGCCCGAAGGTCGAGGCCGCCTGCCGATTCGTCCGGGCCACTGGAGGCAAGGCCGTTATCGGGTCGCTCGACCAGATCGAGGCCATGCTGGCCGGCGACGCCGGCACCCTGGTGCTCGACCGGCCGTGACCGCCGGAGCCATGGCGTCGCGACACGGGTCGTCTCGATGAATTTCAGCCGCCGCCGCACCACTGCTTCTGCGGACCCGGAGAACGACGGCGTTGCCGAGCTGCTCGCGGAAACGGTCATTCATCCGTGGCGTCCGTCGCGTTGGGCATGGACCGCTGCTGCAGTGGTGGCAGCGCCGGTGAGTGTCCTGTGGTGGTGGCTGCTCGGTTGACCGGCCTGTGGTGGTGGCCGCGTGGCCCATGTCATCGCTTTGTTGGCCAGCAGACAGATTACAGCGCGACCGGCCCCTAACCTGGCGCGGGGCTTCGCGGCTCCACTCCCTCAACGACGAAAGGTCTGAACATGGACATCCGCACCAACTACGTCTCGCGCGACAACTTCGGCATGTACGCCAGCGCCAGCCAGGGCCCGGGCCCCGCCCTGATGGGGGCCGACACGCTGCTCGGCAACGACGTCTACAACCGTGACGGCGAGGACCTCGGCGACGTCAAGGAGTTCATGATCGACATGGCCTCCGGCAAGGTGGCCTACGCGGTGCTGTCGTTCGGCGGCCTGCTGGGCATGGGCGACAAGCTGTTCGCGGTGCCCTGGGCCGCCCTGACGCTGGACACGGTGAACAAGCGCTTCACCCTGGACGTGCCCAAGGACCGCCTGGGCGACGCGCCGGGCTTCGACAAGGACCGTTGGCCGTCGATGTCGGACAAGACCTGGGCCGGCGGCGTGCACAAGTTCTACGGCACGTCCTACAGCGGCGAGTAACGAGCCCGACGCGGCCCATGCGTGTGCCTCGCCGACTGGCCGGCGCATTGGTCGCGGCGGTGGCATGGTGCGGACCGGTGTCGGCGGTGGGCGACCCGATGACCGTCTGCACCATCACCGTCAACTCCGCCGACGAGAAGGAGGCGTTCCGTCGCCACCTGCCGCGCTCGAACGTCCGCTTCGTCGAGCTCGTCGATCGGGGACGCCCGGACTGGCTCGCCTCGGCATGCCGAACGGACGTGACCTGCGACGTTCTGATCGTCTCCGGCCACTACGACGGCGGCAACACGTTCTTCTCGGATCGCCTGGAGGTCGCCGAGCATCTCCCCGTCGACGAGCTCGAGCGGGTCTCCTGCAGCGAGTCGTGTCCGGGGCTGTTCTCGAGGCTGAAGGAGGTCCACCTCTTCGGCTGCAATACGCTGAACGCCCAGGCCCACAGCAGCGGCACGGCCGAGATCGTGCGCAGCCTGGTGCGCGAGGGGCATTCGCTGAGGTCGGCCGAGCGCCAGCTGCTGGCCCTCAATGCCGGCCATGGCCAGAGCAGCCGAGACCGCATGCGGCTGATCTTCAAGGACGTGCCGGTCATCTACGGCTTCTCGGCGGTGGCGCCGCTTGGTCCCGTGGCGGCGACCGTGCTGGACCAGTACTTCCGCGGAGCCGGCGCGCGCGAGATCGGTCAGGGCAGGCCCAGTGGCCGGCTGCTGGCGCAGTTCTCGCGATTCGGAATGACGGCAACCCCGGGCATGACCGACCGCGACCCGCACGCGGCGGTGCGGGGCGACGTCTGCCGCTTCGCCGACGACCGGCCGTCCGATGCCGACCGCCTGGGGTTCGTGCACCAGGTGCTGCAGCGTCCGGCGTCGCAGACGCGGGTGCACCTGGACCGCATCCAGCGCTTTGCCACGTCGCTGGACGATCCGGTGCGGCGCACGCCCGAGGTGGCCCGGGCGCTGAGCGCCATCACGCACGATGCCGACACGCGCGTCCGCTTCCTGACCTTCGCCCGCGACGCCGACCAGCCCGCGGTCCGCGCCCGGCTCCTGACGCTGGCGCACGACCTGGGCTGGCTGTCGGCCGAGGAACGTTGGGAAGAACTGGCCCGCATGCTGGACGAACTGCAGGCCCGGACCGAGCTCGGCATCACCGAGGTGGACCTGGCCTGCACGCTGAACGCCGGGCATGAACTCGACGGGGCCTTCAGGGCCGGCGACGCGGTGGACGCGCCCCACGCGGCGGTGCAGGCGTGCCTGGGCAGCGACGACGGGCGCGCGCGTGTCCTGGAGGGGCTGGTGAGCCCCCGCGTCGAGGAGGTCCAGACGGCGCAGGCCTACCTGCGCCATCGGCCCATCACCGATCCCGTGGAACTGCGCCGGGTCTCCCTTGCCATTGTGGCGATGGGGGCGTCCGACGCGCAGGTCCGCGCGCTGGAGTCGCTGGGGCGGCATTACCTGTCCGACCGGGCGGTCCTCGACCTGCTCGTCGACCTGTTCTCGCGCACGCCCTCGGCCGCCGTGCAGGCCGCCATCGCCGGCATCCTGATCCGGGCCGACCAGCGCTCGATCGCCGGCCCCCAGCTGGTGCGCACGCTGGTGAAGGACCGCCGTCCCGCGCCGCCCGGCGACAACATGGTCGATGCACTGCTGCGCCGGCTCCGCTCGCCCTGAAACGCGGGCCGCTTACATCCGCTTTCGGCGCGGCAGGCCAATGTGGAACACTCGGCCGGTGCCCTGTCTCTGGTCTTGCGGTCGTTTCATCGGTGGTGTTGCAGCGGGGCTGATGGCCTTTGCGGCCAGCGCCGCCCCGCCGCCGGCGCGCCCGGCGCCGCGGACGGTCTGCACCGTCACCATCAACTCGTCCGACGAGAAGGACGCCTTCATCCGGCACCTGCCGCGCGGCGACTACCGTGTCGTCGAGCTGGTCCGGCGCGGCGTGCCGGACTGGCTGGCGGCCGCCAGCCGCTCCGGAGTGTCCTGCGACGCGCTGGTCGTCTCCGGCCACTTCGACGACGGCACCGAGTTCTACACCGACCGCTTCGACGACCGCGAGTTCCTGACGGTGCACGAGTTGCAGCGCCAGTCCTGCAGCGCATCCGGTGGCGGCCTGTTCTCGCAGCTCAAGGAGGTGTACCTGTTCGGCTGCAACACGCTGAAGTCCGAGCCGCGCCATGTCGCCTCGGCCGAGGTCCGGCGCAGCCTTGTTCGATCCGGCCACGCCAGCGCCGACGCCGCGCGCCTGTCCGCCCTGCTCAGCGAGCGCTACGGACAGAGCAACCGCGACCGGCTCCGCCACGTCTTCAACGACGTGCCGGTGCTGTATGGCTTCTCTTCCAAGGCGCCGCTGGGCCGCACCGCGGGGCCGTTGCTCGACCGCTATTTCCAGTCCGCGCCAGCGGGCGAGGTGGCCAGCGGCAAGGTCAGCCCGACCCTCCTCAAGCTCTTCGGGCCGAGTTCGATGATCGCGGTGGCCGGCCTCACCGAGGCCGACCCGCACGCAGGCTTCCGCCGCGACCTGTGCGGCCTGGCCGACGAGCGGACCTCGCCGGTGCACAAGCTGGCCTTCCTGCACCAGCTGCTGGGGCGCGACATGGCCGAGGTGCGCATGATGCTCGACCTGCTGGAGCGCCATGTCGCCTCGATCCGTCCGGCCGACCGTCTGCAGGCCGACGTGGCGGCCGAGTTCGACGCCATCGAACACGACCGGCCCGCCCGCGAGCGCTACCTCGCATTTGCACGTGATGCCGATGCGGCGTCGGTGCAGGTCCGCATGATGGCGCTGGCGCGCGCCCTGCGCTGGCTGTCTCCGGCGCAGGAGCGTGCCGAGTTCCTGCAGATGGTCGGCCAGCGCATGGCCAGTGACCGCCTGGGTCCGTACGAGGTCGACCTGGTCTGCTCGGCGCCCGGCCAGCGTGAACCGGATGACGCAAGGCGGGTGCTGGCCGCCGCCGTGGCCCGGCCGGGGGATGTCGCCCATGCGGCGGCGCTGGGCTGCCTGGGGCATCCGGCAGGCCACGAGCAGGCCGTGCGCGCGTTGACCAGCGCCCGCGACGAGGATGTGGCCATCGCGCAGATCTACCTGCGCCACCGGCCGCTGGCCGGCGTGGCCGAGCTGCGCGACGTCGCGGCCGACATTGGGCGCATGGGCGCGGGCGCGGCCCAGGTGCGCGCGCTGGAGACACTGGCCGCACAGCGTCCGGCCGACCCGCAGAGCCTGCAGGCGATCGCGCAGCTGTTCCCGCGGGTCCGGTCGATCGAGGCGCAACGGGCGATCGCGGGCATCCTGATCCGTGCCGATCACCGCTCGTTCGCGCGGTCGGACCTGCTGCGCACGCTGCGCCAGTACCGCATCCGGTCGCCCGACGGCGGCGACGTGATCGACGCGCTGATCCGGGTGCTTCAGCCGGCCTGACCGCCGCCGGTGGCCGGCCCACCGGCCCGCCCTGAATGGGCAACGGTTGGTGCGCTGTCAGACAGACCGGCCCGGCGCCGGCGGCCACATTGCGGGTTGACGGACCCCTGACGCGCCGGATGCCGCAGCCCCTCTTTGCCGACCCCAGCCTGACCGCCGGCGTTGACGTGGCACGTGCGCTTGGTGCCGATGTCGGACGCGGACTCACCTCAGCCGAGGCCGCGCGCCGGCTGCTCGCGCAGGGCCGCAACGTCCTGCAGGGCACTCCGCCACGCCCGGCCTGGCGGCGCTGGCTGGCGCACTTCCAGGACCCGCTGGTCTACCTGCTGGTGGCGGCCATTGCGGTCTCCGCCGGGGCCTGGTTCCTGGAAGGCCGTGTCGGCTGGCCCGTCGATGCGCTGGTGATCGCGCTGGTGGTGCTGCTGAACGGTGCCATCGGCATCGGGCAGGAGGCCAAGGCGAGCGACGCCGTCGCGGCGCTGGGACGGCTGACCGAGGCGAGCTCCCAGGTGCTGCGCGACGGCCAGCCGATGAAGGTGCCCAGCGCCGACCTGGTCTGCGGCGACCTGCTGCTGCTGGCCGAGGGTGATGCCGTCGGCGCCGACGCCCGGCTTGTGGAGGTGGCGTCGCTGCACCTGCAGGAGGCGTCGCTGACCGGCGAAAGCCAGGCCGTCCTGAAGGACGCGGCAACGCTGGCCGCGGCCGTCCCGCCCGGCGACCGGCTGAACATGGTGTTCAAGGGCACCGCCGTCGTCCAGGGCAGCGGGCGGGCGGTGGTGACCGCCACGGCGATGGCCACCGAGATGGGGAGCATCGCCACCCTGCTCGAGGGGGTGGTCGACAGGCCGACGCCTCTGACCGCCGAGGTGGCGCGTATCGGCCGGATGCTCGGTGCGGCCGTGCTGCTGATCGCCGTGCTGGTGATGGGCACCCTGTTCGCCTTGTCCGACATCCGCGGGGCGGGTGACGTCACGCGCGTGCTGCTGCTGGGTGTGTCGCTGGCGGTGGCCGCCGTGCCGGAGGGCCTGCCCGCGATCCTGTCGGTGGTGCTGGCATTGGGCATGCAGCGGCTGGCCCGCCGGCATGCGGTCGTCAAGGACCTGTCCTCGGTGGAGACGCTCGGCTCGGCGTCGGTGATCTGCGCCGACAAGACCGGCACGCTGACACGATCGGAGATGACGATCGAGCGCGTGATGACGCTGTCGGGCGGCACGCGGGTCACCGGCGTCGGCTACGCACCCGTGGGCCAGGTGGAGCATGGCGGTGCCAGGCTCGTGACCGGGCCGCTGCACGCCGAGCAGGCGGTGGTGCTCGGGGGCGGCAGCCTGGCCGGCAATGCCAGCCTGCGCCAGGCCGCAGGGGGCGCCTGGGAGATCCACGGCGACCCGACCGAGGCCGCCTTCCTGGTCGCCGAGCGAAAGCTGGGTACCGACGGCGGGCGCCGGGATCGCTTCGATCGCATCGCCCAGGTCGCCTTCACCTCCGAGCGCAAGCGGATGTCAACCGTCGAGCGCGACCATTCGCATGGCGACGCCGCGGTCCTGGTCTGCAAGGGCGCCGCGGACATGCTGCTGCCGCGCTGCAGCCGTGCCCGTGTCGGGATGGAGGTGGTGCCGCTGGACGACGGGCTGCGCCAGCGCATACGGGCCGACGTCGACATGCTCGGCGACGCCGCGCTGCGCACGCTGGCGGTGGCCTATCGGCCGCTGGATGACGGCGAGGACCCGCAGGCCGGCGAGGCGCTCGAGACCGACATGATCTTCGTCGGCAGCGTGGGCATCCTGGACCCGCCGCGGCCGGAGGCGGCCCTGGCGATCCGGCAGGCCCGCGGCGCCGGCATCCGCGTCATCATGATCACCGGCGACCACCCGAATACCGCGCGGCGTGTCGCGGCCGATCTCGGCCTGGCCGATGCCGGCGCCGTGGCGCTAGTCGGCGCGGACATCGACAAGCTGGACGAGCCGGCGTTTCGGGACGCGGTACGCGCAACCTCGGTCTTCGCGCGGGTCACGCCGGCACACAAGCTGCGCATCGTCGCGGCGTTGCAGGCCGACGGCCAGGTCGTGGCGATGACGGGCGACGGCGTGAACGACGCGCCGGCCCTGCGGGCGGCCGACATCGGGGTGGCGATGGGCATCACCGGCACCGACGTCGCGAGGACCGCGGCCCGGATGATCCTGGCCGACGACAACTTCGCCACCATCGTCCAGGCGGTGCAGGAAGGGCGGGCCATCGTCGACAACATCCGCAAGTTCCTGCGCTACCTGCTGTCGTCGAACATGGGCGAGGTCCTGACGATCTTCGGCGGCGTGGCCGGCGCCGGGCTGCTGGGCCTGACCGGCCGCGACCCCGCGGCTGCCCACGCCGTGGTGCTGCCGCTGCTGGCCACGCAGATCCTGTGGGTCAACCTGGTCACCGACTCGGGCCCGGCGTTGGCGATGGGCGTCGACCCGGCCAGCGCGGATGTCATGTCGCGGCCGCCTCGGCGGCCCGGGGAGCACCTGATCGACGCCCGCATGTGGACGGACGTGGTCCTGACCGGGCTGGTGATGGCCCTGGCGACGCTGCTGACGATCGACCTTCTCCTGCCCGGCGGCCTGGTCGAGGGCGGCCACACCCTGGACCAGGCCCGCACCGCGGGGTTCACGGTGCTGGTCCTCGCACAGCTGTTCAACGGCTTCTGCGCACGGTCGGACCACGCCAGTGCCATGACCCAGCTGTTCGCCAACCCCTGGCTCTGGGCCAGCGTCGGGCTGGCCGTCGCGCTGCAGGTGGCGGTCGTCCACCTGCCCGTCCTGAACCTGGCGTTCGCAACGGTGCCGCTCACGCCTGGACAGTGGGCACTCTGCGCTGGCATGGCCAGCACCGTGCTGTGGGCCAGCGAACTGCGCAAGTGGCTGCGGCGTCGCCGGGACAACGCCTGATGCGCCTGGAACTGCTGGCCGACCTGGCCAAGCTGGCGGTCTTCGTCGCCGCCGCCTATCTGCTGCTGACGGCTGTCGCGCGCCGCCGCTGGCCGTCGGCGACGCCATGGCTGGCCGGCCACCGGGTGGCCGTGCTGGGCGCACTGGCACTGTCCTTCGGCGCCATCAAGCTGATCGAGGACGTCGTGGCACTGGAGGCGCCACCGGTGGACACGGCGGTCCTGTGGCTTCTTCGCGAGCGGCTGCCGGTGCGGCCCGCCTTCTGGGCCCTGGTCACGCTGGCCGGCTCGGCGATGGTGCTGCTGCCGGCCAGCGGGCTTGCCGTGCTGGTCCTGGCGGCCGGCCGGCACCGCGCCGAGGCGTTGCTGATGGGCTGCACGATGCTGTTCGCACCCGTGCTGGCCTATGGCTTCAAGGCGGCGGTCGGCCGGCCCCGACCCGAGCTGTGGGAGGCCGATGCGGTGCTGGGCTCGAGCTTTCCAAGCGGCCATACCCTGAACACCGCTGCGTTCGCGACCGCGGTCGCCCTGTGCGTGGCGCGGTTCTGGCCGCGGGCCGCGGTGGCTTCCATGGCGCTGGCCGTGGCATGGTCGTGCCTGGTGGGCGTCTCGCGCCTGGTTCTCGGCGTGCACTGGCCGTCGGACGTGCTGGCGGCGCTGTGCATCGGCATGCTCGTCCCGCTCGTCCTCGGCCTGTGGTTCGAGCCGGCGCTGGCCACACCGTCCGCAGTTCCTGTTCGCCAACGCACGGACGCCGCCCGGGTGCAGCGCGAGGATGAGGCATGAAAAAACCGTTATCCGCCTTTGGCCCGTTGGCCGTCGTGCTGGCCCTGGCCGGCAGCCCCCTTGCCAGCGGAGCCGAGACCCAGGTCGACATCGGCATCTCGGTGCCGGGCCTGAGCATCGGCATCCACAACCCGCGGTTTCCGGAGTTCAGCGCGGTGCCCAGCCACCCGGTGTACTACGCGCCCGGGCTGGATGCCAACCTGTTCTTCTACGATGGCTACTACTGGGCGTTCCAGCGCGACGCCTGGTATGCCAGCGCCTGGTACGACGGCCCCTGGCGGTCCGTGGGCCGCAACGCGGTTCCGCTGCACGTGCTGCGGGTCCCGGTGCGCTACTACCGCAACCCACCCGCCTACTTCGAAGGCTGGCAGCGCGAGGCGCCGCCGCGCTGGGGTGACCATTGGGGCAGCGACTGGTCCCGGCAGCATCCCGGCTGGGACCACTGGGACCGCCGCGCGGTGCCCGTCCGCGCGCCCTTGCCCACCTACCAGCAGCGCTACTCGGGCGAGCGCTACCCGCAGGCCGATGCGCAGGCGAACCTGCGCAACCGCAACGACCGCTACCGGCCGCGGGACCCGGTTGTCCAGCGGCACGAGACGCCGGTGGACCGGCGCGTGGTGGCCCCGGGTCACGCCAAGGACCCCAACCCCGGCAAGGACCGTCGCGACGACCGCGACAAGAACGACAAGAACGACAAGAACGACAAGAACGGCAAGGGGCATGGCAAGTAGCTCGCCGCGGCGCGGCCCCGGCGGCAGGGGGCTCAGGCCGGTGGCGGCTCCGGCCGGGTGGTGTAGATGTGCCAGACCGCGACGAACATCGCCGCGATGGCCGGGCCCAGCACGAAGCCGTTGAGGCCGAACACCGACATGCCGCCCAACGTGGAGATCAGCACCAGGTAGTCCGGCAGGCGCGTGTCCTTGCCCACCAGCAGCGGGCGCAGCAGGTTGTCGACCAACCCGATCACCAGCACGCCCCAGGCCACCAGCGCCAGGCCCTGCCAGATGGCACCGGCCAGCAGGAAGTACAGGGCCACCGGCACCCAGACCAGTGCCGCCCCGACGGCCGGCAGCATCGACAGGAAGACCATCAGCACGCCCCACAGCAGCGCGCCCTGGACGTCCAGCCACCAGAAGGCCAGCCCGCCGAGCAGGCCCTGCAGCGCCGCCACCAGCAGGTTGCCCTTGACCGTGGCCCGGATGACCACGGTGAACTTGGCCACCAGCTCGCGGCGATGGGCCGGCAGCAACGGCGTCGCATGGCGCAGCACGGTGGCCAGGGCCTCGCCGTCGCGGACCAGGTAGAAGGCCAGGTACAGCGTGACGAACAGCTCGGCGACGAACTCGAAGGTGCTCTGCCCGATGCCCAGCACCTGCGTGGCGATGATCCGGCCGCCCTGGACCAGGGTTTCGGTCAGGCGCCGCTGGAGGGTGGCGAAGTCGACCAGGCCGACACGGTCGAGCCATTGCTTCGTCCAGGCCGGCAGGTCGTCGAACAGGCCGCGAAAGTAGCGCAGGGGGTCCAGCGTCCCGGCCTGCAGCTGCTCGACGAGGGCCTGGGCCTGCTGGGCGATCGCCAGGATGACCAGCCCCAGGGGCACCAGCACCACCAGGACCACCGCCAGCATGGTCAGCAGCGCGGCATGCGTGCGTCGTTGCCGCAGGCGCGGCAGGAGGGCCCGGAACAGCGGCGTGGCCAGAAGGGCGATCACCGTGCCCCAGAGGATCGTGCCGTAGAAGGGCCGCAGGATCCAGCACAGTGCCACGCTGACGCCGATCAGCAGGACGAGCAGCGCACGCTTCTCGGTCGTATCGGGCGGTGGCATAGGGGGTCCGGGCAGGCGGCGCGGCAGCATGTGCCGGGCGGCGGGCCCGGTCTGTGCGCTGCCGCGCATGGGCTGCGCACCGCGGCTGCGGGCGCGGCCCGGCCGCCCTGCCTGTCAGTCCATCCATGTGCGCTGACGCACGGAACGGCGTCGCCCGGCACGCTACAACGCCGCACTCAATCGCAGGCCTGGAGTCGATGATGGATCAACCTGTGGAGAAGGCCGAGGGCGTGGCACATGGGCCTGCCAGGCCGCCGGCGCTGCCGGGCCCGGTGGCGCACGGGGACGGACCCGACGACCCGGGGTCCATGCTCGGCGCCGTCATCCGGCGCCTGGGCCAGCTGGCCGAACGGCCGGCCGGGCAGGACGTCCGCGGCGCCATGCGGGACTGCGTGGCGGCGCTGGAGCAGATCGGTGCCCGGCTGGCGCTGGCGCGTGCGCAGCGCCTGCGGCAGGCGCCGGGGCTGTCCGCCGCGCGCAGCGCGCTGGTCAGGGCCAGGGCCGAGATCGCCGCTGCCCGCAGCGACGAGCGCCGCGCCCGGTGGCTGTCCCTGCACGACGACCTGACCGCCCTGCCGAACCGGGCCTACTTCGGCGAGTGGCTCGGCCAGGCGCTGCTGAGCTTCGACCGGCCGCGCCTGCCGCTGGCCGTGCTCTACCTGGATCTCGACGGCTTCAAGCCGATCAACGACACCCATGGCCATGACGTGGGCGACCAGCTGCTTCGCATCGTCGCCACCCGCCTCGCGCGTGCGCTGAGGACCGAGGACGTGGTCAGCCGCCTGGGCGGCGACGAGTTCGCCTGTGTGCTGACCAACCTGGCCGGGCGGGACCAGGTCAGCCAGGTGGCCTGCAAGCTGTTCGACCTCGTCTCCGCGCCCGTGAGCATCGGACAGCTGGCCGTGGTGGTGCGCCCGAGCATCGGCATCGCGCTCTGTCCCACCGACGGCAACACCCCCGAGGGCCTGCTGCGCAGCGCCGACGCCGCGATGTACCACGCCAAGCGTCAGGGCAGCGGCTACGCCTTCTTCGACCCGGACCTCCTGCGGCGCCAGCCGTACCGGTTGCAGGACGAAGCGACGTAGGACGGTGACTACGCCGGCACGCGGCGCGCGCCGCTTGGCGCGCCGTGGCGGGCTGCCCACACTCCGGGCTCCCGGCACCTGTGGCCGTCACTCTCGAGGAACACCATGAACAAATCGTCCCTGCTGCCGCGCGCCTTGGTCGTCGCGGTCCTGCTCGCACTGCCGACGGTCCAGGCCGCGGCCCTGTCCAAGGCCGACTACCGGTCCGACAAGACCCGCCTTGACGCCCAGTACAAGACCGACAAGGCGGCCTGCGCAGCCTTCACCGACAACGCCAAGGATGTCTGTGTCGAGCAGGCCAAGGCCAAGGAGAAGGTGGCCCGCGCGGAGCTGGAGTTCGCCTATACCGGCACGAACAAGGACCGCAACAAGGTGCAGGTGGCCCGCGCCGAGTCGGCCTATGCCGTGGCCAAGGAGAAATGCGACGACCAGACCGGCAACGCCAAGGACGTCTGCGTCAAGGAGGCCAAGGCGGTCGAGGTCAAGGCGCTGGGCGATGCCGCCGTGGGGCGCAAGGTCCAGTCGGCCATGAGCGATGCGGCCAAGGACACGAACGAGGCGCAATACAAGGTGGCGGCCGAGAAGTGCGATTCGATGGCCACCGAGGCCAAGGCCGCCTGCATGGACAGCGCCAAGGCTGCCGCCGGCAAGAACTGACCGCGCATCCGGCGGGCCTGGCCCGCCCCGACAAGGCCCTCCGCAGCCGCCGCCGCCCCACCGGGCGACGGCGGCTG
>JBJXHB010000255.1:0-3075 GCA_046160725.1 Aquabacterium sp. | reverse complement strand
GGCCACACCACAGGTTTCGCATCGGAGGATTCTGCCGGGGCGGCGGGCGCGGTCGCGGGCCGCCGCACAGTCGCCGCACAATCGCGCCATGCTGCTCGCCCGCTCACCCCTCGGCATGCACTGGCCGACCATCGACCCCTTCCTTTTCTGTGCCCATCACGACGACCACTACCCGCGTGGCAATGGCCGCTTCGGCCCGGCAGCGCCCCTGGCGGGCCGGCAGATGGGCAGCGACTTCAGCCGCCGTGACGGCTGGAGCATGTACCACGGCCACGCGGTGCCGGGCTTTCCGGCGCATCCGCACCGCGGCTTCGAGACGGTGACGCTGGTGCGCCGCGGCCGCATCGACCATGCCGATTCGCTGGGTGCGGCGGCACGCTTCGGGGACGGCGACGTGCAGTGGCTCACCGCCGGCCGCGGCATCGTGCATGCGGAGATGTTTCCGCTGCTCGACGACAGCGCCGACAACCCGCTGGAGCTGTTCCAGATCTGGCTCAACCTGCCGGCTCGCCGCAAGATGTGCGCGCCCTATTTCTCGATGCTCTGGGCCGACACCATCCCGCAGTTCACGCTGCAGGACAGGCAGGGCCGCACGACGCGGATCACGGCCGTCGCCGGGCACCTGCCCAGCCTGGCCGGACTGGCCCGTCCGCCAGCGCCGCCGCCGGACTCCTGGGCCAGCGAGCCGCAAGCCGACCTGGGCATCTTCACGCTGGCGCTCGCGCCCGGCGCCCGGTTCACCCTGCCCGCAGCCACGGGTGCGCAGACCCAGCGGGTGCTGTATTTCTTCGCCGGCCAGGGCCTGCAGCTGGCTGGGCAGGACATCTCCGAGCCGGCAGCCCTGCAGGTCGATGCCACACGCGCCGCCGACCTGGCCAACCAGGGCGACAGCCCCTGCGAGCTGCTCGTGCTGCAAGGCCGGCCGATCGGCGAGCCGGTGGCCCAGTACGGCCCCTTCGTGATGAACACCGAAGACGAGATCCGCGCTGCGTTTGCCGACTACCAGCGCAGCCGGTTCGGTGGCTGGCCCTGGCCCGACGATGCCCCGGTGCACGGCGCCGATGCCAGCCGCTTCGCACGGCAGCCCGACGGCACCCGGCTGCAGCCCTGACATGACGATGCGCCGCCGTGACCTGCTGCTGCTGCCGGCCGCGCTGGCCGGCTGTGCCACGCAGGGCCCGCTGGACATCGACACCAGCCTGGTCGCGCAGGGGCAGGACAGCCGGGTGCTGTTCCTGATCCTGCACTTCACGGTGGCCGACCTGCGGCTGTCCAAGCGCATCCTCACCGAGGGCAACGTCTCGTCGCACTACCTGCTGACCGACGAGGTGCCGCCGCGCATCCACCGCCTGGTCGACGAGAGCCGCCGCGCCTGGCATGCCGGCGACAGCTTCTGGAAGAACCATGCGATGCTCAATGCCAGCTCGGTCGGCATCGAGATCGTCAACCCCGGCCCGCTGAAGCTGCCCGACGGACGCCGCGTCTATGCGCCGTTCGCGCCGGCCCAGATCGACCGCCTGATCCCGCTGGTCAAGGACATCGTCGCCCGGCACCAGATCCGGCCGGACCGCATCCTGGGCCACAACGAGATCCGGCCGCAGGTCAAGGACGACCCGGGTCCGATGTTCCCCTGGAAACGCCTGGCCGACGAGGGCATCGTGCCCTGGCCGGATGCGATTGCGGTCGATGCACTGACGGCGCGCTATGAGCGAGAGCCGCCGGACGCGGCCTGGTTCCAGGCCCGTCTGGCGCAGCACGGCTTCCGCATCGAGGCCACCGGCCGGCTGGACGAGCAGACGCGCAAGGTGCTGACGGTGTTCCAGATGCGCTATCGGCCGACACTGTGGGACGGGCAGCCCGACGCCCGCACGGCGGCGCTGCTGCATGTGCTGACCGAGCCGCGCTGAGCGCCCCGCCGACGACCCGCATGATGCAACGCCGCCCGCTGCTGGCCTCTGCCGCCCTGGGGGCCGCCGGCCTGGCCGCCGGGTTGGCCGGCTGTGGCGGCATGCCGGTGCCTGTCGCCACCCTGCCCGGCGCCACCGTGCCACGCGACGCCGCGCTGCCGGCCGGGCAGATGCCGCCGCCGGCGCCGCGCGAGTTCCGCGCTGCCTGGGTGGCCAGCGTCGCCCATATCGACTGGCCGTCGCGCACCGGGCTGGACCCGCTGGCGCAGCAGGCCGAGCTGGCCGTCCTGCTGGACCAGGCCGTGGCACTGGGGCTGAACGCCCTGATCGTGCAGATCCGCCCCGCCGCGGACGCGCTGTACGCGTCGGCGCTGGAGCCGTGGAGTGAGTACCTCACCGGCCAGCAGGGTCGTGCACCCCAACCGACCTGGGACCCGCTGCAGGCCTGGTGCGACGGCGCGCACCGCCGGGGCCTGGAACTGCACGCCTGGTTCAACCCGTACCGCGCGCGCCATGCCTCGGCACGCTCGGCCCCGCACATCGGCCATGTCGCGCAGCGCCTGCCGCAGGCGGTGCGCCGGTATGGCGACCAGCTGTGGCTGGACCCCGGCGAGCCGGCGGCGCAAAGCCATACGCTGGCGGTGGTGTCGGATGTGCTGCGCCGCTATCCGGTGGACGCGGTGCACATCGATGACTACTTCTATCCCTACCCCGTGGCCGGCGCCGGCGGCGGCACGGACCTGCCGTTCCCAGACGACGAACCCTGGGCCCGCTACCGCGCGGGCGGCGGCATCCTGACCCGCGACGACTGGCGTCGCGACAACGTCGACCGCCTGGTGCAGCGGCTGTACGAGACGGTGCAGCAGCAGCCCGGCGTGCGTCTGGGCATCAGCCCGTTCGGCATCGGCCGGCCCGACCGCCGGCCACCCGGCGTCAGCGGCTTCAGCCAGTACGACCGGCTGTTCGCCGATGTCGAGCGCTGGCTGGACCAGGGCTGGTTGGACTACCTGGTGCCGCAGCTGTACTGGCCGCGCGACCAGCGCGCCCAGGCCTTCGAGCCGCTGCTGGACTACTGGCTGGGTGCCAACAGCGCCGGGCGGCATGTGTGGCCCGGCCTGTTCACCAGCCGCGTCGGCGCACCGGACCGCCCCTGGCGCGCCGACGAGAT
>JBJXHB010000254.1:0-6155 GCA_046160725.1 Aquabacterium sp. | reverse complement strand
GCCATTGGCGGGCAGGTTGTCGCAGGGCATCAGCACAAACGGCGGCAGGGCTGCGGCCCGGCGTCGACGCAGGCCTTCGGCGATGTAGCCGATGACACTGCGCGGGGCATGCGGGTGTGCAGCGTCGTGCACGATGTCCGCATGCTGGAAGTCGAGTGACCCTTCGGCTGCGAGGCAGTAGCCCTTCTCGGTCACGGTGGTGGTGACCACCTGCACGTTGGGCCGGCACAGGCGCTCGAATACGGCAGCGGGGTCTTCCGGGGCGACCAGCAGCTCGCGCAGGCTGCCGATGACACGGTGGGCGGGCTGTGCGTCCAGCACGGCCAGCGTGTACAGGCCGTCTTGCTGCACCAGCGCGTCGCGCACGCCGGCCGAGTGCAGCGACACGCCGCTGATGCCCCAGCGCGGGTCGGTGGCGCACAGGGTGTCAATGAACGTGGCCTGGTGTGCGCGGTGAAAGGCGCCAGGCCCGAAGTGCACGATGCCGATCGGTAGCGACCTCGGGTCGTAGCGGGGCCGTTGAACGGCCGTCGGCAGGTGGGCCAGCGTCTGCAGACCCAAGCGTGCTGCATTCATGTCTGGGCTTCAAGCATGGACGCGCATGCCCGCGGGCGGGATGGCACCCCGGTGTGCCAGCTTGCGTGCAGCCAAGCGGTGGGCTGCCAGCGCCGCATCGGCAGGTGCCTGGCCCTGGCGCATCCCCATCAGGAAGCTGCCGTTCCACAGGTCACCGGCGCCCGTGGTGTCGAGGACCTTCTCCGCCACCACGCCCTCCACATGAAGGGATGAACCTGTCGAGTCCAGCAGGCAGCCGCGCGGCCCCAACTTCAGCGCGACACGTGGCCCCAACGCCGCAAAGCTTTCAAGCGCTCTTGCGGCACCTGCAAAGTCGTCTGCCGGCACGGCCCAAGCCTCGTCGCCCAGCAGTACGCTGTCCGCCGGGTGGCTGGGCAGCAGCCAGCCAACGAAGGGCGCGACCTCACGCAGGGCTGCACGCGCGGCATCCAGCCCGCCCTGCAGCGCCCATAGGCGAGCGCGGTAGTTGGGGTCGAACGCGACCATGACGCTATGCCGGTGCGCCATCTGCGCCGCCGCCAGCGTGGCCTGTCGCATGGAGACCGACAGCGCCTGCGTGATGCCCGACAGCAACAGCATGTGGCTGCTGGCGATGTAGGCCTCGTCCAGATCGGCCACGCTGACCTGCGAGGCCGGCGAGCCACCGCGGCGGTAGCTGAACTCGCGCTCACCGCTGTCGGCCACCGAGATGAAGTACACACCGTTGTCGCCCGGGCTCAGCGGCGCGTGGCTGACGTCAATGCCTTCCAGCGCCCACTCCTGCCGCATGGCCGGACCGAAAGGGTCGTCCGCCACGCGGCTGATGAAGCCGCAGCGTCCGCCAAGGCGTGCGGCGGCGACCAGGGTGTTGAGCACGTCGCCGCCGAACGCGCGCCGCAGTCCGGGTGCCGCGCCCAGTGGCCCGTCGGCAAACAACTCCACCATGCACTCGCCCAGGCCCAGCAGATCCAAGGGTCGGTCAGTCATGATGGATCGTCATTCCCTGTCGAGGGCGCGGGTCAAGTCGGCCGCGAGCGCGCGCGAGCATGTCCCCGGTGGACATCAGATCTGGCCAATGCCGGGTGCGCCGTCCATGCGGCGCGCAAGCATGTTGGAGCGGGTGAACATTGCGTGTCCCCAAGAGAGCAATAAGGGCACTCATGCTAGCCAAGCTGTCGACTCCAGTCGCGGCACTTCACTTAACATAATACACATTGTCGCGCTTTAAGCAATTGCAAAAGGGGCGGTGTCAACCGCCCCAGGCACCCTGATCGAGCTCTCGGCGCTCGACGTCGCTTGATCAGTGATCGCCGATGCCGTCAACGGTGTCGGCACCACGGTCCAGCCGATCAGCGGACACATCATCGTCGCGGCCATCTTCACCGCCACCCATTGGACGGTCCAGTGGTCTGCAGATGCGGCCTTTGGAGGCCTCTTTGAGTTCCATGCGTTCGACAGCGGCCAAAACGGCCGCGGGGTCGACCATCATCAAAAAGGGGTTGTGCTCTCGGCGACGTGGCGTGGTCATGATGTTCAAGCCTTCCAACGCTATGAAGGATCCGACTCTAGCGGCCGCTCATCTGCAATGTAGTCGTCCTGCGGTCAATCCGCATGTCGGAATTTGCCTGACATGGCGGCTCTCAACGGGGTCAGCGGGCCAAGGCCTCCAGGCGTGCTCCAAGTGCGTCCCGGCCGACACTGCGCGCGAAATCGGCCGGACCCATGTCCCGCTCATTGCGGGCCTTCAGGTCGGCGCCTTTGGCCAGCAGGATGTTGACCGAAGCCTCCGACCCATAACGAGCCGCCATCATCAGGGGCGTGCTGCCATTGGGTGAACGCGCCTCAGCCGGCGCACCCTTTGCCAGCAGCAACTCGACCACCGGTGCGCCGTTTTCCGCCGTCGCTGCGTAATGAATCGGTGACCAGCCGGTGTGATGCGGCGGTACGCCACGGTCCAGCAACCGCGCCACCTGGTCACGTTGGCCGCGCAGTGCCGCCATCATCATCGGTGACTCACCGGCCTCATTGCGCAGGTCGATCTTGGTGTCCGGATGCTGCAACAGCGCGTCAGCCACCTTCAGCGAGCCCGAACGGTAGGCCACGTACAACGCGACCTGCCCCTTTTCGTCCCGCGCATTGGGGTCGAACCCGCGTTGGAGAAGAGAGGAGACCGTGGCGGCGTTGTCTACTTCCAGCGCCCGGAAAAAGTCCTCATAGGCGCCGGCACTTGCAGATGAAAACCATGTTGCGACAAACAGTTGCAAAACAATCTTAAAGTAATGACTCAGCATGATCATGCTCCTGACGGCTGGTTGTGACCACGCCGAAAAGGCGCTCGAAATTGACACGGGTGGCCAGGGCCACCTCCTCTACCGCCAGGCCCTTGACCTTGGCCAGCTCGCGCGCCACCCAGGGCACCAGGGCCGGTGTGTTGACCTTGCCTCGATAGGGCACAGGCGCCAGGTAGGGGCTGTCGGTCTCGATCAGGCAACGGTCCAGCGGCACAAGACGCGCCACATCCCGCAGGTCCTGCGCATTGCGAAAGGTCAGGATGCCGGAGAACGAGATCAGGAAACCGAGATCCAGTGCCGCCCGCGCCACGTCGGCGGTCTCGGTAAAGCAATGAAAGACGCCCCCCACGCGGCCACCGCCCTCCTCTCGCAGGATGTCCACCGTGTCCGCGCTGGCCGAACGTGTATGGATCACCAACGGCTTGCCGGTGGCCGCAGCGGCGCGGATATGCACGCGGTAGCGTTCGCGCTGCCATTCCATATCCGCCTGGCTGCGCTGGCCGAGGCGGTAGTAGTCCAGGCCGGTTTCGCCAATGCCCACCACCCGGGGTCGCGCGGCCAGGTCCAGCAGCAGGCCCAGGTCGGGCTCGGTCACACCCTCGTTGTCCGGGTGCACACCGGCCGTGCACCAGAAGTTGTCGTGCGCCATGGCCAGGGCGTGCACCTGCGCAAACTCCTCGACCGTGGTGCAGATCAGCAAGGCGGCATCGACTTCGGCGAGCGCCATCTCGCGCCGGATGTCCGGTATCCGCGCGGCCAGCTCGGGAAAGCTCAGGTGGCAGTGGGAGTCGACAAACACGGTTTGGGATCCGGGCAGGCCGGACGCCGTCAGACGGTCTGGGTCGGCTTGGCCGACTGGATCGAGGTGCCCAGATGCTCCTCGATCTTGACCTTCAGCAGGCGGGTCTTCTCGTCCGCCGGGAAACGGACACCTACGCCCTGGGTGCGGCCACCGGATGCGTTGACCGGCGTCAGCCAGGCCACCTTGCCGGCCACCGGGTAGCGCTGCGGGTCGTCGGGCAGCGTGACCAGCAGGTAGATGTCCTCGCCCAGACGGTACTCGCGGGCTGTGGGCACAAACAGTCCACCGTCCGTCAGCAGCGGCATGTAAGCCGCATACAGCGCCGCCTTCTCGCGGAAGACCAGCTGGATGACGCTCGGCCGCGCACCAGCGGCGGCCTGGGGTTTCGGCGCGACAGGCGTGTTCATCGGCCGGAGTTTAGGGGCATGGCGCCAGGCCGGCGGCCGGTTGCCGACGATCCTGCAGCCGCCTTGTGTGCGCCGTGCCACGCTCGGGCTCCTGCCGCCACCAGGGACTCGACGCGCCAGGCCGTGTTGACCGGATGGTCGGCATGGCGGGCGGTCTGCATCAGAGTGCGCTGCCAGTCCAGCAACAACGGCAGGTCCGCGCCCGGGACCAGGTCGGCCAAAGCGAAAAAGCGCGGCGCGCCACCGGCGGCCACGGCCAGCGCGTCATGGCACAGGCGCAGCAGCAGGTCCACCGCCCGGGGCAGCGCCTGGCCGGACAGCGGTGCCGCCAGGCCCGCGGCCACCGCGCGCGGCAAGGCCTGCAGTGTGGCCGGCGTGACACCGGCCTCGGCCAGCTCCAACGCCGCCTGTGGGCTGCCACCGGCGGCCACCAGCAACGCCGGCGCCTCCGACACGCCCTGCCCGGTCAACCAGCGCGCTGCCTCGTCCGGTGCCGGCAGCGGCACCGGCAGGCGCTGGCAGCGGCTCAGCAGCGTGGGCAGCATGCGTGCCGGGTCGCTGCAACTCAGCAACATGCGCATGCCGGGCTGGGGCTCCTCCAGGGTCTTCAGCAGCGCGTTCGCCGAGGTCTCGTTTAGGCTCTCTGCCGGATGCAGGACCAGTGCCTTGCCCTGGCCGCGGGCGGAGGTGCTGGCCGCCCATGCCGAGGCCGCACGCACCTGGTCGACGCGCAACTGGCGGCTGGGTTTGGCCGTGCTGCGCAGCAGCGGGTGGTCGTCCGGCAGCCAGCCCCAGGCCACCTGGTCGGCCTCCGCAACCAGGATGTGCAGGTCCGGATGGCTGCGTTGGCGCACCTGCTGGCAACTGGCACAGCGGCCACAGGGCTTGCGGGCACCTTGAGGCACCTCGCACAGCCAGGCCTGCGCCAGCAGCAAGGCGGCCTGCAGCTGGTCGCTGCCGGCCGGTCCGTGCAGCAGCAGCGCATGACCCTTCAACGCCAGCGCTGGCGCAAGCAACCCCTCCAGCCACGGCATGCCGAGGCCGCCTTCGGGCGTGACACCGATCTGGGGTGCGCGTCGGCTCATCCAGTGTGCCTGGCAGCCCTTGCGGTCGATGCGGTCGATGCCACCGTGCCATAGCGGGCATCGAGGGCCGACTCGATCTGCTGCCAGACCTGCGCCGGCGCCAGCGCCGAGTCGACAGGCAGGAAGCGGTCCGGTGCCGCTGCCGCGCGCGCCGCGTAGCCGGCATCGGCACGCCCGAAGAAGTCGACATCCTCGCGTTCCAGCCGGTCCGGCGCCCGCGCCGAGGCGCGGCGCTGCGCGGCGAGTGCCGGCGCCAGGCGCAGCCAGATGGTCAGGTCCGGCTGGCGCCCCTGGTGCACCCACTGCTCCAGCAGGGCCAGGCGCTGCTGGTCAAAGCCACGGCCCGCGCCCTGGTAGGCAAAGGTGGCGTCGGTAAAGCGGTCGCACAGCACCACCTGACCCTTTGCCAAGGCCGGCTCGATGACCTGTACCAGGTGGTCCCGCCGCGCCGCAAACACCATCAGCACCTCGGTCAACGCATCCATCTCGCGATGCAGGAACAACGCGCGCAACGCCTCGGCCAGGGGCGTGCCGCCCGGCTCGCGCGTCAGCAGCACGGTCCGGCCGCGGGCCTGCCACCAGGCCTGGACGGCCGCGACGTGGGAGGTCTTGCCGGCACCGTCGATGCCCTCGAAGGTGATGAAGAGGCCACTGCTCATGGAAGACATCAGCGGCCTTGCCCGCGCTGGTACTGGTTCACGGCCCGATTGTGCTCGGCCAGGCTGGCCGAGAAGACGCTGGACCCGTCGCCCCGGGCCACGAAATACAAGGCATCGGTGGCCTCGGGCCGCACCGCCGCGCGCAGCGACGCGGCGCCAGGCATGGCGATCGGCGTCGGCGTCAGGCCGCGCCGCTGGTAGGTGTTGAACGGCCCGTCGGCCAGCAGGTCGCGGCGCCGCAGGTTGCCATCGAAGGCCTCGCCCAGGCCGTAGATCACAGTCGGGTCGGTCTGCAGCGGCATGCCCAGGCGCAGGCGGTTGACGAACACGCCAGCGATGCGGCCGCGGTCGGCGGC
>JBJXHB010000253.1:0-5306 GCA_046160725.1 Aquabacterium sp. | reverse complement strand
CAGCGGCATCGGCGCGGCCAGCCACTTGCCCTCGCGCACATAGCGGTCGGCCTGCGGCAGCTGGCGCGTGGCGCACAGCATCAAGCCGATCGCGGTGTCCGCCACCTCGTCGTTCAGCACGTCCGGCGTGTGGGTCACCATGACGCCGCGGGCGCGCGCGGCCGCGGTGTCCACGCCGTCGTAGCCGACGCCCATCACCGAGATCAGCTTCAGCGCCGGCAGCCGCTCGATCAGGGCCGCGGGCACCTTGCTCTCGCCGCTGGCGGCGATGGCGGTGATCTGCGGCGCCAGCCGGTCCAGCGCCGCCGGGTCGGTCTCGTGCAGGCGGTCGTGCAGGGTCACCCAGGCCTGCAGCGCGCTGCTGTACAGCGGCGGCAGGCGCGAGGCAGCCAGGACATGGAGCTCGGGATGGGTCGGCATGGTGATGTCGCGCAGCAGCGGCGCGCGGTGCGGTCGGTGCGGGGCATGCTACGTCAGCCGCACGGCACAGCCCGTGATGGCAACGCCGCAGAATGCAGCCTCCGCGCGCTGGAGCCACGCCATGGAACTGACCCCCGACCAGATAGCCGCCTTCGACCGCGACGGCTATCTCTTTTTCCCCGGCCTGTTCAGCAGGCCCGAGGTGGGCACGCTGCTGGACGCCGTGCCCGAGCTGTATGCGCGCCGCGAGTCATACAACGTGCGCGAGAAGGGCACGGACGCGGTGCGCACCAACTTCGCGGCCCACCTGACCAGCGCCCCGTTCGCCCGCCTGGCGCGCCATCCGCGGATGGTGCGGCCGGTGCAGCAGCTGCTGGACGACGAGCCGCTGTACATGCACCAGTTCAAGGTCAACGGCAAGCTCGCCTTCGAGGGCGATGTCTGGCAATGGCACCAGGACTACGGCACCTGGCAGCGCGACGACGCCATGCCGCAGCCGCGGGCCATGAACGTCGCCATCTTCCTGGACGACGTCAGCCCCTTCAACGGCCCGCTGATGTTCATCCCCGGCAGCCACCGCGAGGGCGTGGTCGCCGCCGGCCATGACCTCAAGACCACCAGCTACCCGCTGTGGACCATCGACGGCCCGACCATCACCCGGCTGGTCGAGCGTGCCGGTGGCGCCGGCCACTACGACGCCGACGGCCGCTATGTCGAGCGCGGCATCGTGGCCCCGGTCGGCCCGGCCGGCTCGATGATCCTGTTCCACGGCTGCCTGGTGCATGCCTCCACCAGCAACCTCAGCCCCTGGAACCGGGTCGCCGTGTACCTGAGCCTGTGCACGGTGCGCAACCACATCCGGCGCTTCCATCGGCCCGCCTACATCGCGCACCGCGACTTCACACCCATCCAGTGCCTGCCGGACGACGCGCTGCTGACGCCCTACCCCGTGGACCTGCCCTGGGCGGGCGGCCTGCCGGCCAGCGCACTGCAGACCAGCGACAACCTGCTGCCCAAGACCGCCTGAGCGTCGACGGTGATGCACCGCCTGGCGAAGACTCCGATGGCCATGCGCGAACCGGCGGACGTGCCGGTCGACTCGATCACCGCCTTGTTGGCCGATCTGGTGCGCATCCCCAGCCGCGGCGGCGTCGATGCGCACGAGCCCGTGGCCGACCACATGGCGCGATGGCTCACGGCCGCCGGCCTGCCGCACCGCGTGCTGCGCGACGGCACGGGCCGGCCGATGGCGCTGTATGCCGAGATCGGCCCGGCCGACGCCCGCCCCTGGTGGGTGCTGGACGCGACGCTGGACACCGCCGGCTTCGGCGACGCGGACGCGTGGACGGACGCGCCGACCTCCGGCCTCGTGCGCAACGGCTGGCTTTACGGCCGTGGCGCGTCCGACTCGAAGGCCGCGGCCGCGCTGTTCGCCCATTTGCTCGCTGCGCTGGCGCCGCAGGCGGCCGGCTGGCGGGGCCGGCTGGGCCTGCTGCTGGACCTGGACGAGCATTCCGGCGGCTTTGGCGGCGCGCGTGCCTTCTTCGACGGCGCGCAGGGCGCGCGCCCGGACGGCGTGATGATCGGCTACCCCGGCATGGACAGCGTGGTGCTGGGCGGCCGCGGTTTCCTGCGCGCGCGGATTGCGCTGGACGGGCGGGCGGCACACTCCGGCGGCGTCGGTGAGCGCGGCATCAACGCCGCGCAACGCGCAGCTGCGCTGGCCGGCCAGCTGGCTGCGGCGGCGTTGCCGGTGGACGCCGCCCGGCAGCAGGACTTCCCGCACCCGCCCCAGCTCACGGTGACGGCGCTGCAGGCCGGTGCATCCGGCCAATTCAGCGTGGTGCCGGACGCCGCGCGGCTGGAGCTGGACATCCGCCTGACGCCAGGATTCGACGCGGCCGATGCCCGGGCCTGGCTGGCGGTGCTGCTGGCCGCGCACGACGCCGCCTGGCCGCAGGCCGCGCCGGCATGCTGCGTCTGGATCGACGGCTGGCCCGCCTACCGCGTGCCAGCAGCCCATCCGATGGTGCAGGCGCTGCAACAGGCCGCTTCGGCCGAGGGCCTGGCGCTGCCGACCGAGGTGGCCGGTCCCTCCAACATCGGCAACTACCTGGCCGGCCTGGGCATACCGGCGCTGTGCGGCTTTGGCGTGCGCTACCGCGGGCTGCATGCCACCGACGAGTGCATCGAGCTGGCCAGCATCGCGCCGGTGTACCGGGTCTGGTGGCGGGCGGTGCAGCGGCTGGTGGCCTGATCGTCGGGTGCCCGTCAGGGCCTGCCGCGCCTGCGACAGGGCTGGCCCGGCGCGGCACGGACAATCCCGCCATGTCTGTCACCCCACCACCCGCACCCTCGCCGGAGAGCCTGGCCGCCGCCGCCCGCCTGGGCATGCCGCCCCTGCCCACCGACCTGCCCACCGGCCCACCGGACGGCCAGGGCTGGCGCCACTTCATCACCCCGCCCGGCTTCGTCGAGCACAACGGGCCGTTGTGGTTCCGCCGCGACGAGCAGAGCATGGTGATGGGCCTGCGGGTCGATGCGCGCCATGTCAACCCGATGGGCAACCTGCACGGCGGGATGATGGCCACCTTTGCCGACATGCTGCTGCCCATCGCCGCCAACAGCCAGGGGCCGCTGAAAGGCCGGTTCCTGCCCACCGTCAGCCTGCAGATCGACTTCCTCGCCGGCGTGCGCCTGGGCGCCTGGATCGAGGGCCGGGCCCAGGTCCTGCGCGTCACCCGCAGCATGGTGTTCATGCAAGGTCTGGTGGGCGTGGACGGCGAGCCGGTGGCCCGCGTCAGCGGTGTGTTCAAGATCGGGCCGGAGTTCAAGCCCCGTCCGCCGGCGCCGAATGCGGAACCGGCCTGAGGCGACGATGAGCTACGCCCCCTGGCGCACCCTGGCGCCCGGCGCCACCATCGCCGTGGTCGCACCCTCCGGGCCACCATCCGCGGCCAGCGCCGATGCCACGCCCGGGCTGATCGCGTCCTGGGGCTGGCAGCCCCGGATGTACCCGAGCACGGCGGCGCGCGGCGGCTACCTGGCGGGGCCGGACGAGCAGCGCGCCGCCGACCTGCGCGCCGCCTATGAGGACGACAGCGTCGACGCCATCTGGTGCATCCGCGGCGGCTATGGCGCTGGCCGTCTGCTGCCCCTGCTGCCGGGCGGCCTGGCACAGCGCCACCCCAAGCCCCTGCTGGGCTACAGCGACATCACGGCGCTGCACGCCTGGCTGGACGGACAGGGCCAGCTGGCCCTGCATGCGCCCATGCCGGGCTCGGACCTGGTCAAGCCGGAGCGGGCCGACGACGTGGCGGCCATCACCGCCTGGCTGCGCGACGGCCTGCCGGCCGGCACCGAGCTGCGCGCGCCGCAGCCCGATGCCACGCTGCACGTGGGCGGACGCGCCAGCGGGCGGCTGGCCGGCGGCAACCTGACGCTGCTGGCCATGCTGGTCGGCACGCCCTGGCAGCCGGACTGGCGCGGCCGCATCGTCTTCTTCGAGGAGGTCGGCGAGGAGCCCTACCGCATCGACCGCCTGCTGCTGCAGTTGCGCCTGAGCGGCGCGCTGGACGCCGCGGCCGGCTTCATCGTCGGCAGCTTCACCGACGCCGACTACCCACGCGACGAGCTGATGCGCGGCCTGGCCGCCCTGGGCAAGCCGCTGGTGGCCAACTGGCCCACCGGCCACGGCACGCCGAACCGGCCGCTGCCGCTGGGCGCCCAGGTGACGCTGGATGCCGATGCGGCGCTGCTGCGGATCGACCAGGACGTGCTGCTGCCGGGCCGCCATATGTCCATCGACCGCGACTTGTAGCGGACCCGGCCAGACAGGCATCGGCCGGGCTGCCGGCGGTGCCGGACCCCCTTCATTCCGGGGGGTGTGTGCGACACCGGGAGGAGCCCGGCGGTGGCAGACTGCCGCAACCGCCTCGCTGTGAGGTCGGGCACGCTTGCAGGAGCACGCACATGCACATTCGCCACATCATCGCCACTGCCGCCCTGGCCGCCTTCTCAGCCGCCTCGATGGCCGCCACCGCAACGGTATCGGTCTCGCTGGACGTGAACGACATCGTGGCCGGCTTGGGCGGCTTCACCGGCGGCGTGCAAGGGTCGCCGCCGTTCTCGGCGCCGTTCAACGTGGCACTGGCCGAGGGCGACACCTTCGACTTCACCATCGACTTCGTCGGCTCGCAGACCCTGACCATCAATGCACCGACCATGCTCTGGGCGTTCTCCTATGCCGACCTGGTGAGCGCCGTTGACGGCACGGGGTCGCTGTTCCTGCTGGACACCTCGGGCAACGTGCTGCACACCATCGGCCCCAAGACCGATGTCGAGGCCAGCGTGCACTTCGGGCAGTTCTTTATCGGTGGTGACTTGGCCGGCCTGCCGGGCTCGGTGACCATCGGCGGGCTGCGCTATGTGGGCACGGTCAACGACTATCTCGATCCGAACGTGACCACCCGCAACTACGCCAACCCGGCGTTCTACTTCAATGCCGACGGTTTCACCGTCGCCGTGCCGGAGCCGTCGACCTACGGCCTGCTGGCGCTCGGCCTGGCCGCGGTCGGGCTGCGCCGGCGCGCCACGCGCGGCTGAGTCGCCTGCCGCCGCCCAGGCGGGGGCATGCCAACCGAGACGGCCATGCCTGTGCGCATGGCCGTCTTTCATTCAAGGTCCGCGACCCGTGCATCATCCAGCCTCCAAGGAGCCCCGATGCACTACGACACCCGCCAGCGCCGCCCCGCCGGGCTGACGCACGACCCGTTCAAGGCCCTGCTGGTGCCGCGGCCGATCGGCTGGATCGGAACCGTGGACGCGCAGGGCCGGCCCAACCTGGCGCCGTACAGCTTCTTCAACGGCGTCAGCGACCGCCCGCC
>JBJXHB010000252.1:0-3217 GCA_046160725.1 Aquabacterium sp. | reverse complement strand
GGGTTCTCCTGACGGTGGCTTAGGGGGCGAATCCGGATGCAGATGGATCACCAGCTGGCGCATTTTGGGCAAAGTCTCGCTGCAGTGCGGGCTGTCCCATCGCTCCAACAACCCGGTCGCGGACACCCATTTACCCCGCATGTCCGGGTTACTCCGGGTGCTACAGTGACCTGTTTTCGGAGCCCTTCCCGTCCTCTTGCTGGCTTCTGGGCCTGTTGGCCGCAGCAAGGCGGGTCGCTAGTCCGCCAACCGGTAGAGCCGGGCCGCGGGAGGTTGATCAACCCATCGCCAGCCCTGCAAACCGGGGCGAAAGGTGACAGCGAGATGATGCAGCAACACAGGTCAAACTCGTATCTGTTCGGGGGCAACGCCCCCTATGTCGAGGAACTGTACGAGGCATACCTCAACAATCCGGGCAGCGTGCCGGACAACTGGCGCGCCTACTTCGATAACCTGCAGCATGTGCCGGCAACGGACGGCAGCGACAACCGCGACGTCGCTCATGCACCCGTGGTCGAGTCCTTCGCACAGCGCGCCAAGAGCAACGCCTTCACCGTCAAGGCCAGCAGCGCCGACCTGGCGGTGGCGCGTAAGCAGGTGCATGTGCAGTCGCTCATCGCGGCCTATCGCTTCCTGGGTTCGCGCTGGGCCGACCTGGACCCGTTGAAGCGCCAGGAGCGACCCAAGATCCCCGAACTGGAATCGGCCTTCTATGACCTGACCGAAGCCGACCTGGACATCACTTTCTCCGCCGCCAATACGTATTTCGGGCGCGAGAACATGACCCTGCGCGAGATCGTCCAGGCCCTTCGCGAGACCTACTGCGGCACGATCGGTGCCGAGTTCATGCACTGCACCGACCCAGCCGAGAAGCGCTGGTGGCAGGAGCGCCTGGAAGCCAGCCGGTCGCGGCCGGGCTTCGCGCCTGAGAAGAAGCTCCACATCCTCGACCGCCTGACCGCCGCCGAGGGGCTGGAGCGCTTCCTCCACACCAAGTACGTTGGTCAAAAGCGCTTCTCACTCGAAGGTGGAGAGAGCTTCATTGCGGCCATGGACGAGCTGGTCCAGCATGCTGGCGCCAAGGGCGTGCAGGAGATCGTGATCGGCATGGCCCACCGTGGCCGCCTGAACGTGCTGGTCAACACCCTGGGCAAGATGCCCGCGGACCTGTTCGCTGAGTTCGAGCACACCGCGCCGGAGCACCTGCCGGCGGGCGATGTCAAGTATCACCAGGGCTTCTCCAGCGACATCCCCACGCCCGGCGGCCCGGTGCACCTGAGCCTGGCCTTCAATCCCTCGCATCTGGAGATCGTGAATCCGGTGGTCGAGGGGTCCGTCAAGGCGCGCATGGACCGTCGCGGCGACGCGATCGGCGCCCAGGTATTGCCGGTGCTGGTACATGGCGATGCGGCCTTCGCCGGTCAGGGCGTGGTCATGGAAACGCTGGCTCTGGCACAGACCCGCGGCTACCACACCGGCGGCACGGTCCACGTGGTGATCAACAACCAGATCGGTTTCACCACCAGCGATCCCCGGGACTCCCGATCGACGCTCTATTGCTCGGACGTCGTGAAGATGGTCGAGGCGCCGGTGCTGCACGTCAATGGCGACGATCCTGAGGGTGTGGTCTGGTGCACCCAGTTGGCGATGGATTATCGGCAGCAGTTCCGCAAGGATGTGGTGGTCGACATCATCTGCTTCCGCAAGCTGGGCCACAACGAGCAGGACACGCCCAGCCTCACACAGCCGCTGATGTACAAGGTGATCGCCAAGCACCCTGGCACGCGCCGCCTGTATGGGGACAAGCTGGTGGCCCAAGGTGTACTGCCGTCCGATGGCCCGGACCAGATGAACAAGGCGCTGCGGGCGGCCATGGACGAGGGGCGGCACACCCAGGACCCGGTGCTGACCAACTTCAAGAGCAAATACGCCGTTGACTGGGCACCGTTCCTTGGCCGCAAGTGGACGGATGCGGCCGACACCGCGTTGCCAACGGCCGAGGTCAAGCGGCTGGCCGAGCGCCTGACGACGCTGCCCGCCAACTTCAAGGCGCACAGCTTGGTCGAAAAGGTCCTGGCGGACCGCGCCGCCATGGGCCGTGGCGAGATCAATGTCGACTGGGGCATGGGCGAGTCACTGGCCTATGCGTCGCTGGTGGCCAGCGGCTACGCCGTGCGGCTGTCGGGCGAGGACTGTGGCCGGGGCACCTTCGTGCACCGCCATGCGGTGCTGCACGACCAGAACCGCGAGAAATGGGACGAGGGCACCTGGGTGCCGCTGCAGCATGTGGCCGACGGGCAGGCGCCCTTTGTCGTGATCGATTCGCTGCTGTCCGAGGAGGCGGTGCTGGGTTTCGAGTATGGCTATGCCAGTGCCGAACCCAATACGCTGGTCATCTGGGAGGCGCAGTTCGGCGACTTTGCCAACGGCGCGCAGGTCGTGATCGACCAGTTCATCGCCTCGGGCGAGGTGAAGTGGGGTCGGGTCAACGGCCTGACGCTGATGCTGCCGCACGGCTATGAAGGGCAGGGCCCTGAGCACAGTTCGGCCCGGCTGGAGCGCTTCATGCAGCTGGCCGCCGACAACAACATGCAGGTTGTTCAGCCCACCAGTGCGAGCCAGATCTTCCATCTGCTGCGGCGCCAGATGGTGCGCCAGTTCCGCAAGCCGTTGATCATCTTCACGCCCAAGAGCCTGCTGCGGGCCAAGGACGCGACCAGCCCGCTGACCGAGTTCACCAAGGGCGAGTTCCGTACGGTGATCGGGCCGTCGCGCAGCGAGGTGGAGGGCGAGAAGGTGCGTCGCGTGATCGCCTGCTCCGGCAAGGTGGCCTACGACCTGATCAAGCGCCGCGACGAGAAGAAGGCCTGGGACGTGGCGATCGTCCGTGTGGAGCAGCTCTATCCGTTCCCGCACAAGGCGTTTGCTTCGGAGATGCGGCGATTCCCAAGCGCCACCGAGATCGTGTGGTGCCAGGACGAGCCTCAGAACCAGGGCGCCTGGTTCTTCATCCAGCACCAGATCCACGAGAACATGGACGAGGGGCAGAAGCTGGGTTATGCGGGCCGGCCTGCATCGGCCTCGCCCGCAGTGGGCTATGCGCACCTGCATGTGGAGCAGCAGAAGGCGCTGCTCGAGCAGGCCTTCGGCAAGCTCAAGGGCTTCGTGCTGAGCAAGTAGATCGAAAGACGAGAACACATCCGATGGCCATCGTTGA
>JBJXHB010000251.1:0-3870 GCA_046160725.1 Aquabacterium sp. | reverse complement strand
CGAGGTCGGCCACGCCGGCTGGGTCGGTGGCGCCGATCGGATGGCTGCGGTCGATGCGGATGTCCAGATGCAGGCCGTGGTGCCGCAGCAGGACCGACGACGGGGCATCCGCGACGCCCTGGTATCCGACCAGTTGCGCGCCATCCTTCAACAGACACTCGTGGCCATCGGCCTGGCGCACCCGCAGCGTGCCGGCCTCGATGCGGTAGCCGGTGGAGCCGACATGGCTGCCCTTCTTCAGCGGCGCACAGCGGTCCAGCACATGGCGGGCGTAGTCGATCACCCGGGCGCCACGCACCTCGTTGTAGCCCGGCCCGCGCGCGGCGCCGCCATCCTCCGACAGCGCATCGGTTCCGTACAGGGCGTCATAGAGCGACCCCCAGCGCGCATTGGCGGCGTTCAGCGCGTAACGTGCATTGGTGATCGGCACCACCAGCTGTGGGCCGGCCTGGCGCGCCAACTCGTCGTCGACGTTGCGGGTCGACACCTTCACCGCGCCTGGATCGGCCACGAGGTAGCCGATGCGCTGCAGGAACTTCCGGTATGCCTTGGCCTTCTTCACCGGCCCCGGGTGGGCCTGGTGCCAGGCATCGATCTCGGCCTGCAAACGGTCGCGCTGGTCCAGCAGGGCGGCGTTTTTAGGCGCCAGATCGTGCACGATGGCGTCGAAACCGGCCCAGAAGGCGGCAGGGTCGACACCCGTGCCCGGCAGGACCTGGTCGTCGATGAAGTGGGCCAGGGGCGCGGCCACCTGGAGGCGGCCATGGTTGATGCGGTCGGTCATGTCAGGGGCAAGGGTCGGTGCCGGCCTAAGCCGGCGGGTTGGAAGAGAGTCGCTGCGGATCAGGCGGGAAAGAAGGTCAGCACGTCGCGCAGCGAGGTGCCGGTGCGGGTGGGCATGCAGTCCAGTTGCTCCAGCGGCAACCCGCCGCGGTTGACCCACAGCGTGGTGTAGCCGTACCAGGTGGCGCCGATGGCGTCCCAGCCGTTGCTGGAAACCAGCAGGATCTGCTCGGCGCGGCAGGCCAGCGCACGCGGGCCCAGGTCGTAGACCGCCGCATCGGTCTTGAAGCGGCGCACGTCCTCGGCGCTGAGCAAGGGGTCGAGCAGGCCGTCGAAACCGGCGGACTTGACCGAAACCTCCAGCATCGCGTGGTCGCCATTGCTCAGGATGCCGGCCCGGACGCCACGCGCCTGCAGCGCCAGCAGGACCTCGCGGTTCTCGGGAAAGGCCGCCAGGTGGCGGTACTCGCCCATCAGCCGGTCCTCGCCTGCCGCATCCAGCGGCAAGCCCAGGCGCGCCGCCACAAACCGCAGCGCGGCGCGGGTCACGTCCCAGAACGGCACCCAGCGCTGCGACTGCGAGCGGATGCGCGAATACTCGATCTGCTTGTCGCGCCAGGCCTGGGACAGCGCCTGCCCCTGGCCGGGAAACAGCTGCTCGGCCGCCAGCGCGACACTGTGGACGTCGAACAGCGTGCCATAGGCATCGAAGAGGACGGCAAGGGGCGCTGCAGACATGTGCCGCACTGTAGGGGCCAGATGCCTCTGCCCGCGCGCTGGCGCGGCAGGTCAGCTTTGACCTGAGCATGGCCAATCGCTGCACGCGCACGGTCCGAAGCCGTCGCGCCGGGCGGCTGCCATGAGGGCCCGGAACGAAAAAGGGCTGCCCGAAGGCAGCCCCTGTCGACCGCGGCGCAAGCCGCGCGCCGTGGAGGGATCAGGCCTGACGCTGGCGGCGACGCGCCATGAAGCCGATGCCGGCCAGGCCCAGCGCCATCAGCGCATAGGTCTGCGGCTCGGGCACGCCCGGGGTCACGGCACCGAAGGTGATGTCGTCGAAGACGATCTGGTTGGCCACGCCACCGAAGGACACCGACTTGGCAATGCCGTTGAAGGCCACACCGGCGGCGCCGAACGGGCAGAACTGCGCGCCATAGCCGGGGCAGCTGCCCGCATTGGGCGTCAGGCCCACGGAGGCCAGCAGGTTGCCCGTGCCGTTGAGGCCGTCATAGACGTTCACGGAGCCCGAGAAGCTGAGCGAGACATAGTTGAACGAGAAGCCGGTGTCGAAGCCTGCGGCGACGTTCATGTAGGTCTGGTTGCCGCTCAGGAAGAACAGCCCGCCCTGGGCCGAGTTCGGCGCCAAGCCGCCACGCGACGTGTTGGAGCAGAACACCGAGGTGCTGTTCAGGCAGATCACCAGGCCGTTGCCGCCGATCTCGACACCGTAGTTGGTGCCCGACGTGCCGTCGCTGCTGGTGCCGCCGTTGTAGTAGTTCTGGACGAACACCGTGCTGTTCGAGTGGGGATAGACGCGCGAGATGTTCTCGAAATCGAGAACGATGGTGGACGCCGAGGCGCCGACGGATGCCAGCGCCGCCGCAGCCGCGATCAGGGTATGTTGAAGTTTCATGAGGACCTCCGGTTGTTGCCATGAAATCAGGCAGAGCGAGCATGCACCTGGCCGCCTGAACCTGCCACCCGCATTCAAGGGGGGGCGAACTCGGGTAAACCCCTTATTGAGGCATCCCCATGTCGAATGTAGGGCTTCAAGTTAGGGGGAAGACCGTGCGGCCTGCTGCTGCGGCCGGGTCGCTACAGTCCCGCCGCATGGATCGCCTGAAGCAGATCGAGTCGTTCGTGGCCGTGGCCGCGCGTGGCAGCCTGACCGCCGCGGCCCAGGCCGAGGGCGTGGCGCCGGCGGTGGTCGGCCGGCGGCTGGACGCCCTGGAGCAGCGACTGGGCGTGCGCCTGCTGGTGCGCACCACGCGCAGGATCTCGCTGACCCATGAGGGCAGCGCTTTCCTGGAGGACGCGCAGCGCCTGCTGGCCGACCTGGCCAATGCCGAGGCCAGCGTCACGGCGGGCGGCGTGAAGGCCAGCGGCCACCTGCGGGTGACCGCGCCCGCGGGCTTCGGCCGCCGCCACGTGGCGCCGCTGGTGCCGTCGTTCCTGGCCGAACATCCGGAGGTCAGCGTGTCGCTGAACCTGGCCGACCGCCTGGTCGACATCGTCAACGAGGGCGTGGATTGCGCTGTGCGGGTGGGCGACCTGGCGGACTCGGCGCTGGTGGGCATGCGGCTGGCGGACAACCGCCGGCTGTGCGTGGCCGCGCCGGCCTATCTGTCGCGGGTCGGCACGCCGGCCGTGCCGGCGGACCTGCAGCGCCACCAGTGCCTGACGCTGGGCAGCGACGGCAGCCAGACCCGGGGCTGGGCCTTCACGATCGATGGCACGGTGGTCCACCTGCGCCCGCCCGGCCGGTTGGACTGCAACGACGGCCAGGTGCTGCACGACTGGTGCCTGCGCGGCCTGGGCATCGCCTGGCGCAGCACCTGGGAGGTGCGCGCCGACCTGGACGCCGGGCGGCTGGTCGCGGTGCTGGAGGACTTCGCTGCACCGCCGAGCGGCATCTTTGCCGTGGTGCCGCAGCGCAAGCACCTGCCATTGCGGGTGCGCCTGTGGATCGACTTCCTGAAGCACCACTGGGCCGACCCGGCCTATTGGCAACGCACCGCCTGAAGGACGCGGCGGCGAGCCCGCGGGGGCTCGCCGGGGAAATGCCTTACCCCTTGAGGCACTCGCTCATGTGCTTCTTGCGGTCTTCGCCCTTCTTGTCGCCGGCGCTGGCGTTGCAGGACTTCATCTTGTCCTGCTGCGTCGTCTTCTTGGCCGACAGGCACTCGCTCATGAACTTCTTGCGCTCGTCGCCCTTCTTGTCGCCGGCCTTGGCATTGCATTCGCCCATCTTGTTTTGCTGGGCGCTCGGGCCCGAGGCGGCGTGGCTGGCCGCCTGGGAAGACACGGCAAAGGCCGCCAGGGCAAGAGCGGCAACGGTGGAAAGCAGCTTCATGGGTTCTCCTCTTT
>JBJXHB010000250.1:0-9029 GCA_046160725.1 Aquabacterium sp. | reverse complement strand
CCAGCCGGCGCAGGCAGTGGAAGGCCAGCGCCTGGGCGCCCGGCCGCAGCGCCGCGGGCTGCCGCAGCAGCGCCTCGTCCAGCGACCGGCCGATGCGCACCGCCGCCACTGCGTCGGCGGCGGCGTCGAGCAGCCGTGACAGGGGTGGTGTCGGCGGATTCATCGGGCAGCGGTGACCATCGGGCGGAGTCTATGAGCCTGCGGCGCGCCCGGTGCAGCCGGCTTGCCCCCATGGCGCTACCGGTCATCGGCACGGGCCGCACAATCGCCGGCCCTTCACGCCAGCCCTTTTGCGCCGGACCCCGCATGCCGCCACCCGCCTTGCCCGAACCCCCTGCCGGTGCGCCGGTGTCCGAGCGCGTGCGCTGGCGCCTGATCAACGCCGGCTGCCGCTTCCATGCCAACGACAACATCGCGGCCCACCTGCGCCCGGGCGACATCGACGAGATGAAGACCGAGGTCCAGGGCCATCTGCAGCAGGTGCTGCGGGCGCTGGTGATCGACACCGACAGCGACCACAACACCATCGACACGGCACGGCGCGTGGCCAAGATGTTCATCGACGAGGTGTTCCGGGGCCGCTACGTGGCGCCGCCGGCCGTGACCGCGTTTCCGAACGTGTCGCAGCTGAACGAGCTGATGATCGTCGGCCCGATCAAGGTGCGCAGCGCCTGCTCGCACCACCTGTGCCCGGTCATCGGCAAGGTCTGGATCGGCGTGCTGCCCAACGAGCGCAGCAACCTGATCGGCCTGTCGAAGTACGTGCGGCTGACCGAGTGGATCATGACCCGGCCGCAGATCCAGGAGGAGGCCGTGGTGATGCTGGCCGACGTGCTGGACGACAGCGTCAAGCCCGACGGCCTGGCCATCGTGATGGAGGCCGACCATTTCTGCATGCACTGGCGCGGCGTCAAGGACGACGACGCCGCCATGACCAACAGCGTGATGCGCGGCGCCTTCCTGAGTGACGGCAACCTGCGCCGTGAGTTCCTGGCGCTGCTGGCGCGCAAGGGCAGCTGAGCCCGCCTGCCTGGGACGATGCGCCGGGACGGCGCGCCCCCGCGCACCGATACTCGGCGCCCGACCCGACGCCGATCTGCAAACCTTGGACCCTTCAATCGCCTGGTGGATCTGGCCGCTGGCGCTGTTCGGCGTGTGCCTGCTGATGGGCATGCTGGCGGTGCCGGCGGGCATCGGCGGCGGCTCGCTGTTCGTGCCCATCGTGGGCAGCTTCTTCCCGTTCCACCTGGACTTCGTGCGCGGTGCCGGCCTGATGGTGGCGCTGGCCAGCGCCCTGGCGGCCGCGCCGACGCTGATGCGCGGCGGGCTGGCCAGCCTGCGCCTGGCCATGCCGCTGGCGCTGCTGGGTTCGATCAGCGCGGTCGCCGGCGCCTTCATCGGCCTGGCCTTGCCCGTGCAGGTGGTGCAGACGGCGCTCGGCCTGCTGGTGCTCGCGATCGTGCTGGTGATGTGGCGCAGCAAGGCGTCCACGCTGGACACGCCCAGCGAGCCCGACGCCTGGGCCCGTGCGCTGACGCTGCACGGCATCTACACCGACCCCAACAGCGGCCGGGCCGTGCCCTGGGGCGCGCGACGCACGCCGCTGGGCCTGCTGGCCTTCCTGTGCATCGGCATGCTGGCCGGCGTGTTCGGCTTGGGTGCGGGCTGGGCCAACGTGCCGGCGCTGAACCTGCTGATGGGCGTGCCGCTCAAGTTGTCGGCCGGCACCTCCGGGCTGATCCTGTCCCTGGTGGATTCGTCGGCGGCCTGGGTCTATCTCAACCAGGGCGCCATCCTGCCGCTGCTGGTGGTGCCGTCGGTGCTGGGCGTCATGCTGGGGGCCAAGATCGGCGCTGGCCTGTTGCAGCGCTGGGACGCGCAGCTGATCCGCCAGCTGGTGATCGGCACCCTGCTCTTCGCCGGCCTGCGGGCCCTGCTCAAGGGCCTGGGGGTCTGGCCATGACGACAGACCCTGCCGCGCCGGCGAGCGGGCGCCCCGGCGGCGAGCCCACCATGGACCCCGAGCGCGTGCGGGTGCGGCTGCGCTATGCCACCTGGCTGCTGTGGTGCACCCGCGCCGGCATGCTGCTGCTGGCGATCGGCTTTGTCCTCTACATGTCCAGCTGGCTGCCGGCCGATGTGCCGGCCACCGACGTCGCCCGCCACTGGCACCTGCCGCTGGCCGGCTACCTGGCCGCCACCGGCGCGCCGACCGGCTGGCAGTGGCTGGCACACCTGCCCAATGCCGACGCTTTTGGCCTGGCCGGCATTGCCTGGCTGGCCGGCTGCTCGGCAGTGGCGCTGCTGGCCGTCCTGCCGATGTTCTGGCGTCGCGGCGAGCGCGTGCAAGCTGTCCTGGTGCTGCTGCAGGTGGCCGTGCTGCTGCTCGCGGCCCAGGGTATCGGCGGTGGTCATTGAGGCCGCCGACGTGCAACATGGCGACCAACCCATCCGGAGCCCGCCGATGACCGCACCGATCCTCCCGTTCTTCCGCCGCCTGGCCGCGCTGTGCACGCTGGGCCTGGCCACCACACTGGCCGCCGCGCAGGCCTATCCGTCCAAGCCGATCCGGGTGGTGGTGCCGTTCCCGGCGGGCTCGGCCACCGACACCATCGCGCGTGCCTTTGCCGGCGCCATGGCGCCCGCGCTCGGCCAGCCCCTGGTGGTGGACAACAAGGCCGGCGCGGACGGCGCCATCGCCGGTGTCGAGGTCGCCCGCGCCGCAGCGGATGGCTACACACTGCTGTTCGGCACCAACAGCCCGCTCGCGGCGGCGCCGGCCCTCAAGAAGGTGCCGCCCTACGATCCACTGGCCGACTTCACGCCCATCGTCGACATCGGCCGCTATACCTTCTTCCTGGTCGTGCACCCCAGCGTCACGGCCAACACCCTGGGCGAGCTGATTGCGCAGGCCCGCGCCAATCCCAACCAGTTCAATTACGCCACCGGCAACACCACCGGCATCGTCTCGGTGGCGCAGTTCCTGTCGCTGGCCGGCATCCGCATGACCCATGTGCCCTACAAGGGCGAGCCGCAGGCGTTGACCGACCTGCTGGCTGGCCGGGTGCAGATGATGGTGGTGTCGGCCGGCACCTCGGTGCCGCACATCCGCGATGGCAAGCTCAAGGCGCTGGCCGTGACGCTGCCCAGCCGCAGCCCCATCCTGCCCCAGGCGCCGACCATGGCCGAGGCCGGGCTGCCGCAGTTCTCGCTGATCTCCTGGGCCGCGGTGGTCGGGCCGCGCGGCATGCCGGCCGACATCGTCGACCGCCTGAACCGCGAGTTCATGGCGGCCATGGGCAAGCCCGAGGTGACGGCGGCGATGGAGCGCCAGGCCTTCCAGCTGATCGGCTCGACGCCGGCGCGCCTGGGTGCCTTCATGAAGGACCAACTCGACAGCTACCGGTCCACGCTGAAGGCCGCCGGCATCGAGCCGGAATAGCCTCGCCGTCAGGCGCGGCCCGGCCGCGCCGCGCCCCCCTAGGGGCGCAACGGCAGCGGCCGCGTGCAGGCGCTACGCTGCGCCGTCGCAGCGCACCGCCCAAGGACCGCCATGCCCCGCCGCACCGCCCGCCCCGCCCCCGTCGACCCCGCCACTGCATCGCCCGTCCCCCTGGTGGCCGGGCCGCGCAAGGCGCGCAAGAGCGGCAAGGCCGCAGCGCGGCGCTCGCTGCACAAGAAGCGCGCCGCCTGGTTCCGCGCCCGCATCACCTGGCCGCTGCGCGAGGCGCCGGCCGGCCGCCTGGACGACGAGATCCGGCGTGCCACGCGTCGCCTGCCCGTGGCCACCGGCATCGGCACCTGGACGCTGGCCGGCCCGACCAACGTCGGCGGACGCTGCACCAGCATCGTCTGCCATCCCACCGACCCGCAACGCATCTGGATCGGCGCGGCCGGTGGTGGCGTCTGGGCCAGCCGCGACGGAGGTCGCAGCTGGCGCGCCAGCTGGAGCCGCACGGCACCGCTGCAGATCGGCGCCCTGGCCATCGACCCGGTCAACCCGGACGTGCTCTATGCCGGCACCGGCGAGGCCAACCTGTCGCTGGACGCCTACCCCGGCGCCGGAATCTGGCGCTCGACCAACGGCGGGCGCAGCTGGCGGGCCTGGGCGCTGTCGGCCCGCACCGGTTTGCCGCGGCGCATCGGCCGCTTGGCCATCGACCCGTTCGACCCACGCCATGTCTGCGTGGGCGGTGTCGGCTACGGCCGCGTCTCGGCCGACAACGACTTCGGCGGCCTGTATGTCACCCGCGACGGCGGCGCCAGCTGGACCCGCGAGACCTTCGTCGCGGCAGGCAACTGGTGGTGCCACGAGGTCGTCTTCGACCCCGTCACCCCGGGCCAGATGTTCATCACGGCCACCGAGCGCGGTTCGCGCAGCGGCATCTACCGCAGCGAAGACGGTGGTACCAGCTGGACCCGCCTGGCGCGCGGCCTGCCTTCGGCCGAGCGCCTGGGCCGCACGTCGCTGGCCATCGCCCGCTCCAACCCGCGGGTGCTGTATGCGCAGGTGGCCGATGCCGCCAGCGGCAACGACAACCTGCTCGGCCTGTACCGCAGCGCCGACGGCGGCAACACCTGGCGCGACGTGGCCGGCTCGCACTTCGCCGACGAGGGGCAGATGTCCTACGGCAATGCGATCGCGGTGCATCCGACCGACCCGGACCATGTCATCTGCGGCGGCGTGGACCTGCACCGCAGCCACGACGGCGGCGCCACCTGGCGCACCGCCAGCCGCTGGGACGCGCAGCATCCGTACGGCCGCGACGGCGCCCCGGGCGACCCGCTGTATGCCCATGCCGACCACCATGCGCTGCTGATGCCCGCCGCGCAGCCCGGCCTGGTCTACGACGCCAACGACGGCGGCATGGACGCCAGCGACGACGGCGGCCGGCACTGGGCCAACCGCAGCCGTGGCATCGCGGCCGTCATGTACTACGACCTCGACATCGCCCAGACCGACGCCCGGCGCTTCGGCGGCGGTGCGCAGGACAACGGCACGCTCGTCACCACTACCGGCGGCGCAGGCGACCACTGGGAGCTGAACGGCGGCGACGGCGGCTGGATGCTGATCGACCCCGCCGATGCCGACCACATCGTCGCATCGTCGCAGTTCGGCGAGATGCGCCGCTGGCGCAATGGCATGGGCCGGCGCATCACGCCACCCTTCCGCGACCAGGACATGGGCGGGGTGTGGATGGTCTTCATCACCATGGACCCGGCCGACGGCAACACCTACTACACCGGCAACCAGCGCCTGTACCGCACCCGCAACGACGGCCTGAGCTGGGACGCCCTGACGCCGGTGCTGGACGGCAGCCCGATCAGCGCCATCGAGGTCGCCGCGGCCGACCGCCGCTGCATCTATGTCGGCACCGAGAACGGCAGCTTCTTCCGCAGCACGGATGGCGGCGCCACGTTCAGCGGCAACCTCGCCGGCAGCGTGCTGCCCAGCGTCACCATCACCCGCATCGAGACCCACCCGGCGGACGCACGGCGGGTCTATGTCACCAGCGCCAACTTCGGCAACCGGCATGTCTTCCGGTCCACCGACGGCGGGCTGACCTGGTCCGACATCGACGGTGGCGCCCTGCCCGACGCGCCGCACCATGCGCTGCTGCTGCGCCCGGACGCGCCCGGCGAGCTCTGGGTGTGCAGCGACGCCGGTGTGCACGTCACGCGCGACGACGGCGCCACCTGGCTCAACGCCACCGGCGCCCTGCCGCGCACCATGGTGGTGGACCTGGTCTACCACCGGGCCAGCCGCACGCTCTATGCCGCCACCTACGGCCGCAGCATCTGGAAGTTGCAGCTCACCACCTGAGACACGGTCGCGCGGACCTGGGCCACCATCGCGGGGGCGAAGCGCCCGAACCCACTCCATGGAGCCGACATGACACGTATCCGCGAGATCGCCAACGGCCTGCAGTTCCCGGAGGGCCCGGTGGCCATGGCCGACGGGTCGGTGATCCTGGTCGAGATCGCGCGCGGCACACTGAGCCGCGTCACGCCAGACGGCCGGGTCAGCGTGGTGGCCGCCCTCGGCGGCGGCCCCAACGGCGCGGCCATCGGCCCGGACGGCGCGATGTACGTCTGCAACAACGGCGGCTTCCGATGGATGCACGACAGCGCCGGCCTGCTGCGGCCGGTGGCGCAGGCGGACGACTACAGCGGCGGCCGCATCGAGCGCGTGGACCTGGCCAGCGGCCGCTTCGAGCGCGTGCTGGACAACGTGGCCGGCCAGCCGCTGCGCGGCCCCAACGACCTGGTGTTCGCGGCCGACGGTGGCTTCTACTTCACCGACCTGGGCAAGACCCGCGAGCGCGAGATGGACCGCGGCGGCGTCTTCTTCGCACGGCCGGACGGCAGCGCCAGCGTCGTGGCCCGGCCGGCGATGACGCCCAACGGCACCGCGTTGTCACCCGACGACCGCACGCTGTACTACGCCGAGACCGAGGGTGCGCGGCTATGGGCCTTCGACCTGGACGGCCCGGGCCGCATCCGCCCCGCGCCCTGGCCCAGCCCGCAGGGCGCCCGCATGCTGTGCGCCGCACCGGGCGGGCAGTTCCAGCGCTTCGACTCGATCGCGGTCGACGCCTTCGGCAACATCCTGGTCGCCACGCTGATGCACGGCGGCCTCACCGTGGTCTCGCCCGACGGCCGGCTGGTGACGCATGTGCCGCTGCCCGATGCCATGACCACCAACTGCTGCTTCGGTGGGCCGGACCTGCGCACGCTGTACGTCACGTTGTCCGGCACCGGCAAGCTGGTCGCCATCGACGACTGGCCGACGCCGGGTTTGAGATTGCACTTCAACGGCTGAGGCGGGTTGGGGCCGTCAACCGGGGTTTGCCAATTTTTGCCAAGCCGAATACGATCACGGCATGAGCACGATGAACATCTCACTTCCGGAAGCGCTGAAATCCTTCGTCGACGAACAAGTCAACAGCCGCGGCTTCGGCACCAGCAGCGAGTACGTTCGAGAACTGATCCGCAAGGACCAGGAGCGTCTTCACCTGCGGGGCCTACTGCTCGCCGGCGCGAGCTCCAGAGTGGCCACGGCAGTTGACAGCGCGTACTTCGCGACGCTACGAAATCGGATCGGCCGCCGTACCGCGGCGTGAGAGTCGTCAAGGCCATCGTCCCGCGGGCGCTCGCCAACCGGGACGTGGACGAGGCCATCGACCACTATCTGGCCGAGGCCACTGCGAAGGTGGCCCTGGGGTTCGTCGACGAACTTGAAAGGGCGTACGCCCACATCGCGCGCCACCCGGCTTCGGGGTCGCCGCGATATGCACACCAGATCGGGCTCGCCGACCTGAGGTTTTGGCGCCTTGACCGCTACCCCTACCTGGTCTTCTATGTCGAGCGTGACAAGCACATTGACGTCTGGCGCGTGCTTCACCAGCAGCGCGACATCCCAGCGTGGATGAACGAAGCCTGAGTTCACGCCGTCGTCCCTTTCGGCGCCTGCCCGACAGCCGCCATCAGCGGCTTGGCCCGCCAGCCGCCATCAGCGGCTTGGCCCCCAGGCGCCATCAGCGGCCTGGGCCGTGCAAAGCCTACTGCAGCAGGCCTTCGGCGCGCATCGCCGCCTGCACGGCCGGGCGGGCCTGCATGCGGGTGCGGAAGGCATTGAGATGCGCCAGGCCGGAAATGTCCACGCCCACGCGCGGCGCCCAGTTGCTGACGGTGAACAGGTAGCCGTCGGCCACGCTGAAGGCATCACCCAGCAGGTATGGCTTGCCCTCGAGCTGCTCGTTGACCCACTTGAAGCGGCCCATCAGGCGCTCCTTGGTGGCGGCCTTGACCTCGTCCGGCGTCGCCGGGTTGAACAGCGGGCCGAAGTTCTTGTGCAGCTCGGTGCCGATGAAGTTGAGCCAGCTCATCATCTGGTAGCGCGGGATGGTGCCGTAGGCCGGGGCCAGGTTCTTGGCCGGCACCTGGTCGGCGATGTACTGCACGATGGCCGGGCCTTCGGTGAGGCGGGTGCCGTCGTCCAGCTCCAGCAGCGGCACGTAGCCCAGCGGGTTGATGGTGTAGTAGTCGGTGCCGTCGGGCAGCTTGTGCGTCTTGGTGGGCGCGGCGATGGCGGTGAAGGCCAGGCCGGCCTCGTGCAGCGCGATGTGGGGCGACAGCGAGCAGGCGCCGGGGCTGTAGTAGAGCTTCATGGATCGGTCTCCTGGTTTGGGGATGGGCGAAGTGGGGACGATAGGCCCCGTTTGCAAGGGCCCAGGGCGAGCAGGGTCAACGCGCTCCGGCCGCCTGCAACAGCGCGGCGACCGCCGCCTGCCCGCGCTGGCGCGCATGGGCCAGCGGCGTCACGCCCTGGGCATCGGCGCGGCTCGGGTCGGCCCGGTGCGCCAGCAGCAGGCGCACGATCTCGGCATGACGCGGGCCGCCGTCGCCCAGGATCACGGCCTCCAGCAGGGCGGTCCAGCCCAGCCGGTTGACATGGTCGACGTCAATCCGGCTGTGCTGCAGCAGCAGCCGGACGGTGTCGACATGGCCGTAGTGGCAGGCCGGGATCAGCGCGCTGCCGCCATAGCGGTTGCGTCGGCTGTAGTCCGGCCGGTCCGGGCTGCCGGTGGGCGGCAGCAGCATGGCCCGCAGCATGGCGGTGCGGCCGCGGGCACCGGCCAGCAGGAACGCACTGTCGTCGATCTCGTCCTGCGCATTGATGTCGGCGCCACGCTCGACCAGCAGCTGCGCCACGGCGTCGTGCCCGGCCTGCACCGCCAGCAGCAGCGGCGTGCGACGGGCGCCGTCGCGCGTGTCGATGGCGGCGCCGTGGTCCAGCAGCCGGCGCACCGCATCCGCGTCGCCGCGCCGGGCGGCGTCCAGCAGAGCCGCGGCAGGCTGCGCGATGGCGCCACCGCCGGCCGTCATCAAGGCGGCCATGGGCAACAGCGCCGCCATGGTCCGCAGCACACGCCGCCGCGGCGGGCCCGTTGATGGGGCGGGTCGATCAACGCTCACGCGGCGCTCCGCCGTCCACACCCCGGCCCCAGATCATTCGGGCGAGGCCG
>JBJXHB010000249.1:0-3461 GCA_046160725.1 Aquabacterium sp. | reverse complement strand
TGTATCCGCGGCTGCGCGAACTGCGGGTCGATCCGGTGGTGGTGGACGAATCCGAGATCGAGCACGAATGCCTGCGCGGCCTGATGGACCGGCTGGTCGACATGCAGTCTGACGACCCGCTGTTCGAGGCCCGTCTGGCCGTGCTGAGCCGCTGGCTGGACAGCCACTTCAAGCGCGAGATGGATGAACTGGTACCGCTGCTGCGAGGCCTGGACCTGGGCTGCGTCGGCCAGGACATGGCCGACCGGCGCGACGAATTGCTGGCCGCGCTGGCTGAAGGTCACGGGCTGCGCTTCGAGAACGAGGCAGCCGACCCGGTGGGCGCGCCACCACGCTGACGCTGACCGTCACGGCGCCGCGCCCTGCAGCATCAAGTGCGCTGCCGAGGTCCGCTTGTCGACCGCCACCCGTGCCAGCAGCCAATGACCGTTGTCACGCGGCCCCAGGCTGCGCTTCATCGTCGTCAGGGTAAGTCGATGTGCGAGCAATATCCGCACAATGGCGGGTCACCGTGCATGCCGTGCGCGGTGCCCGACCACGCCGGCGCCCTTGGTGCGCCGACGCTGGCCGCGAGGGCGCAGGCCCTTGCATGTTGAAGTCAGGGGAACAAGCGCGATGGCTGACAAACCGATGAAGATCCTGGCCGTCGACGACGCGCCACAGAACCTGCTGGCTTTGCAATCGCTGGTTCAAGACCTCGGCCTGGAGCTGCTGACGGCCGGCTCGGGCGACGCCGCGCTGGAGCTGCTGCTGCAGCACGACGTGGCCCTGGCCTTGCTCGACGTGCAGATGCCCGGCATTGACGTCTACATGCTGGCCGAGCTGATGCGCGGCACCGAGCGCACGCGACATGTGCCGATCATCTTTCTCACCGCCAGCGGTGATGACCCAGCACGCATCTTCCGCGGCTATGAGGCCGGCGCGGTGGACTACCTGGTCAAACCGCTGGACGGGATGGTGTTGCGCAGCAAGATCAGGGTCTTTGCCGACCTGCACTGGCAGCGCCAGCAACTGATCGAGCGGGTAGCCGAGCAGGAGCGGCTGCTGCAGCTCAACCGCACCATGCTGGCGGCCCTGTCGCACGACATTCGCACGCCACTGACGGCGCTGGCGCTCAACGCCGAGTTGCTGCTGCGCCGCGGTGACGACGTCGGGCGCCGGGTGAAGGCCGCCACCGCGATCCTCAGCAGCCAGGTCGCGCACCTGGTCAACCTGGCCGCCCGCCCCAGTGAAGACCTGCACCCCGTGTTGACTGACTGCCGGGTCGGCTTGCTGGTGCGCCAACAGCTGGAACTGCCGGCCAACCAGGCCCTGACCCAACAGCCGGTGCAGTTGCAGGTGGACGGTGATGACCGGGCCAGCTTCGACGCCGACCTGCTGAGCCAGGCCATCGACCACCTGCTGCTGCAATCCGCCGGGCCCGCGGCTGACGGCCCGATCCGCATCGACGTGGACGGCCATGGTCGGCACACGGTGGCGGTTCGCATCAGCTTCGACGCAGTGCTGGATGCCGAGGCCCGCCATCACCTGCTGGGAACGTCGGCGTCATCGCAGGAGCTCAGCTCGGTGCGATCAGGCTGCGGGCTGCAATGGGTCGAGCGCATTGCCCGCGCCCACGGCGGCTCAGTCGTCGGCCGCTCGAAGGAGGGCCAAGGGACGCTGTACGAACTGATGCTGCCACGCGGGCCCATCGGCTGAGCCGGCGCTGAGGTCAATCACGGTGATGCTGTCGCCGCTGCGCCCGGCCAGCGGGATCGGTGTCCCGAGCTGCCGCACCTGAGCCTGCGGCCAGCGCTGCAGAGCGGCCCGGAATGCGGTCTCGCCGCGACACAACAGCAGCCGGTGGTGGTGGCCTTCGAAGCGCAGGCTGACCTCCGCCTCGTTCCACTCCGACGGCAAGCAGGGCTGCAGCTGGACCACGCCTTGGGCCAGCGTCACGCCGCACAGCGACTCGATCGCGGCGCGCAGCAGCCAGCCCGCCGAGCCGCTGTACCAGCTCCAGCCGCCGCGGCCGGCCCGCGGCGCGGCGCTGTAGATGTCGCCGGCCAGCACATACGGCTCCAGGCCGTAGGTGCTGCCCCGCGCTGCGTCCTGCCAGCGGTGCGCCGGACTGACGGCCTTGAACGCGCGCCACGCGGGGCCGGCCTGGCCCAGGCGGGCAAAGGCCATCAGCGCCCAGACCGCCGCGTGGTTGTACTGGCCGCCGTTTTCGCGCACGCCCGGCGGGTAGGCCTGGATGTAGCCTGCCGACGGCCGCTGCGCCTGCAACGGCGGCGTCAGCAGGCGCAGCAGTTCATGTGGTTCGTCGAACAGCAGGTCGTGCGCGCTGCGCATCGCCAGCGGCGCGCGGTCGTCGGCTGCGGCACCGGACAGCACCGCCCAGGCCTGCGCGATGAGGTCGATGCGGCCCTCGGTGTTGCTGTCGCTGCCCAGCGGCGTGCCGTCGTCGAAGTAGGCGCGGCGGTACCAGCGGCCGTCCCAGCCGGCGGCCTCGAGCGCCGCCACCCAGCCCGCACGCGCGGCCGACCAGGCCGCCGCCCGCAACGTGTCGCCGCGCGCCTGCGCCAGCGGCAGCATGCGCGCCACCACGTCGCACAGGAACCAGGCCAGCCACACCGATTCGCCTCGACCTTCATGGCCGACGCGGTTCATGCCGTCGTTCCAGTCGCCGGTGCCGATCAAGGGCAGGCCATGTGCCCCGGTGGGCAGGCTGTGGTCGATGGCGCGCGCGGCATGCTCGTACAGCGTGGCCGGCGCGGCGGCAGCCGGGCGCGGCACCTCGTACAGGTCCTCGTGCTCCGGCGGCACGTCGCCGCCCTCGATGAAGGGCAGCAGCTCGTCCAGCAGGCCGAGCTGTCCGCTGCGCTCGATGTACAGCACCAGCGCCGCCGGCAGCCACAGCAGGTCGTCGGAAAAGCGCGTGCGCACGCCGGCACCGCCCGGCTCGTGCCACCAGTGCTGCACGTCGCCGCGCTCGAACTGCCGTGCCGCATGGCGGCGGATCTGGTCGGCCAGCATCTGTGGTGCATGGTTCACCAGGCTCATCGCGTCCTGCAGCTGGTCGCGAAAGCCATAGGCCCCGCCGGCCTGGTAGAAGCCGGCACGGGCCCACAGCCGGCAGGCCACGGTCTGGTACGGCAACCAGTGGTTGACCAGCACATCGAAGGCCGGATCGGGCGTGCGCACCTGCACCGCGCCGGACAGCTCGCTCCATTGCTGGCGCTGCTTGTGCAGCCGGGCCTGCGGATCCACCGCGATGGCCCGCGTCGCCAGGCGCAACGCGGCATCGGCGCTGTCGGCATGGCCCAGCAGCAGCACCGCGTCGTCAGCAGCGTTGCCGGCCAGGTTGAGCTCGCAGGCCAACACCGCGCAAGGGTCGAGCCCCAGGCCACTGCGTCGACCGAGCGTCGTTGCCAGCACGGCCCGTCCGGCCGTATCGAAGCATTCGCTGCGGTCGCAGG
>JBJXHB010000248.1:0-2664 GCA_046160725.1 Aquabacterium sp. | reverse complement strand
GCATCATCCCCGGCAGCATGGGCGCGCGCAGCTACATCGTGCGCGGCAAGGGCCACCCGGACTCGTTCGACAGCTGCAGCCACGGTGCCGGCCGCGCCATGAGCCGCGGCGAGGCCCGGCGCCGCTTCACGCTGGCCGACCACCGCGCCGCGACCGAAGGCGTCGAATGCCGCAAGGATGCCGAGGTGATCGACGAGACGCCCGCGGCCTACAAGGACATCGACGCCGTCATGGCCGCGCAGCGCGACCTGGTCGACGTGGTGCACACGCTCAAGCAGGTGGTGTGCGTGAAGGGATGAGCGACGAGTGCCGCGCGCAGGTGCGCAGCCCGGCGACGATGTCGGTGCGGTCGGCGGTGAAGAAGTTGCGGTAGCGCGGGTGCTTCATCCGGGGCTGGGTGGCCCAGGCGCCGCCCTTCAGCACCGGCCGGCCATCGAACCAGGGCTGCGAATAGTCGCGGTAGGGATGCGGCTCGAACCCCGTGAAGGGCGCGAAGGCGCTGGCCGTCCACTCCCAGACCTGGCCCCATTGAAAGTCCGCGGGATGCGCATGGGCGGCGCGTTCCCACTCGGCCTCGGTCGGCAGCCGGCGCCCGGCCCAGGCGCAATAGGCCAGCGCCTCATGCTGGCTGATGTGGCAGGCGGCCTGGTCGGCGCGGCCGGCCTCATCCAGAGGCGCCCAGCCGGCGCCGGTGCGCAGCTGCCAGCCGCTATCGCCAACGCCAACGCCGTCGCGGCGCAGCGCGCGCGGGCCGTCACGGCCCGTGGCCTGGCGCCAATGCCAGCCCTGTGGCGTCCACAGGCGCGCATCGCTGTAGCCGCCGTCTGCGACGAAAGCCCGCCACTCGGCCCAGCGCACCACCTGGCTGTCGATGGCATAGGCGTGGCCATCGGCCGGCTGGTGGCGGCGCTCGTTGTCGAACTGGAAGCCGGGGCCGTCGTGCCCCAGTGACCAGGCGCCGGCCGGCACATCGAGCGGCCGCGTCGGCAGGCCCAGGGTGGCCGGCTGCCAGCGCGCATCCGGCAGGTCGAACCCCAGCGTGCGCGCCATGTAGACCGCGGCCTCGTGGTGCATGTCCTCGTGGGCCAGGGCCAGCCGGTAGAAGTACAGCGTGGCGTCGGACTCGTCCGGCTCGGCTGCCAGCAGGGCCTGCGTCTGCGCCCCTTGCCGGGCCAGGTCGTCGCGGGTGGCGGCAATGCCGGGCAGCGGCAGGTGCCAGCGGCTGGCATGGGCGACGTGGCTGGAGTTGTACAGGGCGTCGCCGCAGGCGCGCAGGCTGTCCGGGCGTTGTGCTTCCGGGTCTGCGGCGGCGCCGCGGCTGCGCTGCGGGTTGCGGCCGATCCAGAACTCCTGGAACCAGCCGATGTGGCCCAGCTCCCACAGCGGCGGGTTGATGTCGGCGCGGTACGGCACGGCCACGTCGGGCGCGCCCAGCGCCTGCACATAGGCGTCAAACGTGCGCAGCGTGTCGACCCGGCTGGCGGCCAGCGCGGCGGCCAGCGCGGCCCGGCCGGCATGCCGGATGGCGGTCCCTTCGGTCGTGTCGATCTGCATGGCGCTGCTAGGCTTGTCGGATGTCACGGCCCCGCATTGCGCTCGTCACGCCGGCCCTGGCCGATGCCAACAACGGCAACTGGCAGACCGCGCGGCGCTGGGCCGGCATGCTGGCGGCGGATTATCAAGTGCGGCTGGCGCCGGCCTGGCACGCGGCCGAGGCACCGCCCGGCGAGTGCGCACTGGTCGCGCTGCATGCGCGGCGGTCGGCGCCGTCGATCCAGGCCTGGCGCCGGCATCACCCGGCGGGCGGGCTGGTGGTGGTGCTGACGGGCACCGACCTGTACCGCGACATCGCAACCGATGCCGACGCGCAGGCGTCGCTGCGGCTGGCCGACCGGCTGGTGGTGCTGCAGCCGCTGGGCTTGCGCTCGCTGCCGGCGGCGCACCGGGGCAAGGCCGTGGTGTGCGTGCAGTCGGCGCGGGCGCGCCGGCCCATCGAGCACAAGGCGGCGCGGCACCTGCGCGCGCTGATGGTGGGGCACCTGCGCGACGAGAAGGACCCGGCCACCTACTTTGACGCCGCGCGCCGCCTGGCCGGCCGCGCCGACATCCGGCTGGACCACATCGGCCGCGGCCTGGACGAAACCCTGGCGGACCAGGCCCGGGCGCTGATGGTGTCGCAGCCGCGCTACCGCTGGCTGGGCGGCCTGCCGCATGGCGCGACCCGGGCGCGCATCCAGCGTGCCCATGTGCTGGTGCATGCCAGCCGCATGGAGGGCGGGGCCCACGTGGTGATCGAGGCCGTGGTCTCCGGCACGCCGGTGCTGGCGTCCCGCATCGACGGCAACGTCGGTCTGCTGGGCCCGGGTTACGGCGGCTACTTCGAGCCAGGCGACGCCGCCGGCCTGGCAGCCCTGCTGCAGCAGGCCCGCGACGACCCGGCTATGCTGCCGGCGCTGCGTAACCAATGCCGCGCCGCGGCCGACTGCTTTCGGCCCGAGCACGAGCGCGGCGTCCTGCTTCGCCTGCTGCATCAACTGACCCCTCTCACGGAGTGACCCCATGAACGCACCCGACAAGAACCTGCCCAAGGAGCCACGGCTGACCTCGCTGTCGCATGGCGGCGGCTGCGGCTGCAAGATCGCCCCCGGCGTGCTCAGCGAGATC
>JBJXHB010000247.1:0-3098 GCA_046160725.1 Aquabacterium sp. | reverse complement strand
CGTATTGCAGGAGGCCAGCACGGCTTGGGTCACCGATCCAAACAGCAGACTCTTGAATCCGGTGTGGCCATGGGAGCCCATCACGATCAGGTCCGCAGCATCTTCAGCCGCGATGCGGCCAACCTCGACCCCCGGGCTGCCGACCACGGACTTCACCTGCGGCCGCAAGCCTGCCTTTTTGAGGGCGGCCAAGGCCGGTTTGATGATCTTGTTGGCTTCGGACTCATGGTAATGCTGCACCAGTTCCCGGCCTGCGGCGCGCGCCACGCGCACCGAAACCGGGTACTGCACATTCAGCAGTTCGACATCTGGCTGGCTTTCGATCAAGGTGCTGCGCGACGAGATGAAAGCCAGCGCTGCTTTGCTGTGGGCGCTGCCGTCGATGGGCATGAGAATCCGCATAAGAGTCTTCCTGGTTGATGGACCGGTGAGTCGGCGTTGTGTTTGGCAATTGTGACGGGCAGGGGTGAAGCCCGTCCTGGGAGTGCGGGCGGTAACGACGCAGCCGCCTGCACAATGGCCAAAACAGCACTGGAGTTGAGCCATGAGAATCCTTGTCCCGGTCGACGGCTCAGAACTGGCGCTGGATGCTGTGCGCCACGCGTTGCGCTTGCGGCAACAGGGTCTGGACGCCACTTTCCTGCTGGCTACCGTGCAGAAGGCAACCTATGTCTACGAGATGGTCCTCGCGCCGGATGCCGACGTGCTGGAACGGCTTAGCGGGGCCGTAGGCTCCCGGGCGCTGGCAGGCGCCGAAGCGCTGTTCAACGCAGCCGGAGTGCCTTTCGATCGCGAGATCGGCTCCGGTGAGCCTTCCCCGACATTGATTGAGATGGCCGAGCGCCATAGCTGCGACGCCATCATCCTAGGTGCCCGAGGCCTGGGCGTGCTGCGCAGTGCGCTGCTGGGATCGGTGTCGCTGGGCGTTCTGCATGGGTGGAAGCTGCCCGTGACCGTCGTCAAACATGCGGGCGATGGTTCTGCAGCGCCATGAACGCTACATAGACCCCACTCAGGGCGAGGCCCAAGCCAAACGCCGCGCGCTGCCGCTGATGCATGTCAAGGTTTTGTCCTGCGATCGAGGAGAACAGTGCCAATCGCCCTAGACTCGTTCGCCGGTAGATGACGACAGGAGCAATGTCATGGCGATGATGAAGGCGGCCGTTTTCGTCGAACCCGGACGCATCGTGCTGGACGACAAACGCATTCCGGACGTTGGCCCCCTTGATGCCTTGGTCAAGGTGACCACGACCACGATCTGCGGCACCGATATCCACATCCTGAAGGGCGAGTACCCGGTTGCCCGCGGTCTGACGGTCGGCCACGAACCGGTCGGCGTCATTCACAAGCTGGGCTCGGCCGTGCAGGGCTACAGCGAGGGTCAGCGTGTCATCGCAGGCGCCATCACACCGAGCGGCTGGAGCAACGCCTGCCAGTGCGGCTATGGCTCGCAGGACGGCGCCGGCACAGCACACGGCTGGAAGCCGCTCGGTGGATGGAAATTCGGCAACACGATCGACGGCTGCCAGGCGGAGTACGTTCTCGTTCCCGATGCCATGGCCAACCTCGCGGCGGTGCCCGACGAGCTGAGCGACGAGCAGGTGCTGATGTGTCCCGACATCATGTCGACAGGCCTCAGCGGCGCCGAGCGCGCCAACATCCGCATCGGCGACACGGTGGCCGTGTTTGCTCAGGGGCCGATTGGCCTGTGCGCCACCGCCGGCGCCAAACTGAGCGGCGCGACCACGGTCATCGGCGTGGATCGTCTGCCAAACCGGCTTGAAATCGCCCGCAGGATGGGCGCCGACCACGTCATCGACAGCAGTCGCATCGACCCGGTCGAGGAAATCCTGCGACTGACCGGTGGACGAGGCGTGGATGTCGCCATCGAAGCGTTGGGCACACAAGCCACGTTCGAAGCCTGCTTGCGCGTGTTGCGCCCGGGCGGCACCTTGTCGAGCCTGGGGGTCTACTCCACCGACCTAACGATTCCGCTCGGGGCGTTCGCGGCCGGGCTTGGTGACCACCAGATCGTGACGAGCCTGTGCCCCGGCGGCAAGGAGCGCATGCGCCGCGTGATGTCGGTGATCCGGTCAGGCCGGATCGACCTCGGGCCGATGGTGACGCATCGATTCCAGCTCGATGACATCGAGAAGGCCTATGAGCTGTTCGGCCACCAGCGGGACGGCGTGCTGAAAGTCGCGATCACGCCTTGACCGATGAACCTGCCGGCATTCGCGATGGACAGACGGCGCCAGGCGGGTCGGGCATCGTGACGCAGGCGCCCATCGCAGCGCACACACTCGACGCGCAAGCCGTGGCCACATCGCTGGACGTCGGACCAGATGCCGGCCTTGGCGCCCAGGAGGCACTTGCACGCCTGGCGCGCTTCGGCCCCAACCGCTTGCCGCAGGCGCCGGCGCGCTCGCCCTGGCGCGTGCTGTTGGCCCAGTTCAAGAGCATCCTCATCCTGGTCCTGCTTGGGGCGGTGGTGTTGGCGGCGCTGGTCGGCAGCACCAAGGACGCCGTGGTGATCCTGGCCGTGGTCGTCATCAACGCGCTGGTCGGCTTCTACCAGGAGTACCGCGCCGAGCGCAGTCTGGCCGCGCTGAAGTCCATGCTGCCCAGCAAGGCCCGCGTGCGCCGCGACGGCGTCAGCCAGGAGGTGACCGCCGACGATCTGGTGCCCGGTGACGTGCTGCTCCTCGAGGCCGGTGACCGCGTCGCCGCCGACGGTCGCCTCCTGCTCGCGGCCGGGCTCGAGATCGATGAATCGGCGCTGACCGGCGAATCTCAACCGGTCGCCAAGCAGTCGGACCTCCAGGTGGCCACCGACGCGCCGCTGGGTGACCGCCTCAACCTGGCCTACATGAACACGCTGCTCACGCGCGGGCGTGCGGAGTTGCTCGTCACGGCGACGGGCGCAAGCACGGAGATGGGCCGCCTGTCGCAGGAACTGGCTGCCACCGAGGAAGTCGCCACGCCCTTGCAGGTCCAACTGGACCGACTCGGCAAGCGCCTGGGTGCGATCGCGCTGGTGTTGGTCGGACTGCTCTCGTTCCTGCAGTTCCTGCGCGGGGCGGACTTGGTCCACATCG
>JBJXHB010000246.1:0-3316 GCA_046160725.1 Aquabacterium sp. | reverse complement strand
CCCCCCCCCCCCCCCCCCCCCGCCACTGTGCGCCGCTACCTGGCCGATACGCTGGACATCACGCTCGACCTGCTGGCCGGCACCGACCACACCGATGCCGCGCTGCATTTCTTTCGCGCCGCGCTGTTGCACGAAGACCGCATCGGGCAGGCATTGGCCGAACGCGCCGCTCACTTGCACTTGCGCCGCACGCCCGACCCACCACCGCCGCTGCCGGTGCCGCCACCGCGGGTGGACCGGCCTGCGCTGTGGCTGCCTGCGGCCCGGCTGCAACTGGGCAGTGAACCCGGCGGCTTCGTGCCCGACAACGAACGCTGGGCCGAGCCCGTTGCGCTGCCCGAGTTCGAGATCGACGCCCAAGCCGTCAATTGGGAGCGCTACATCGAGTTTGCCGAAGACGGCGGCTACGACCGCGACGAGTTCTGGACCGAGGCCGGCTGGGCCTGGCTGCAAGCCGCAGGCCGCCGTGCCCCGCGTGATGTGGAACAGCTGCGCGGCGGCGTGCTGCTGCAGCGCGGCGGTGAACTGCAACGCGCGCCGTCAGGACAGGCGGCGCAACACTTGACGCGCCATGAAGCGCAAGCCTGGTGCCGCTGGGCCGGCCGCCGGCTGCCGACGGAGCCAGAGTGGGAGTTGGCCGCCCTCACGGCGCGACATCGCGGCTTCATCTGGGGTGACGTGTTCGAGTGGGTGGCCGGCAGCGCCCGGCCTTGGGCCGGCCATGCCAGCACGCCGGGCAGCTTGGACCGGATGCCGGCGCAGCACACCTTGGGCGTGCTTCGCGGTGCCAGCGTGACCACCCCGGCGCGCTGGCGGCACCCCAAGGCCCGGCGCTTCATGGCTGCGGATTCCGACCTGGCGTTCTGCGGGTTTCGCAGCTGTGCGTCCTGATTCCACTCAAGTTGGGCCAGCGGATCCCGATACCCCGAAAGTGCAGCCTTGTATGGCCGCGCCAGCACCCGCGTTGTGACCAACCCCATCCTCCCCGACCCACAGCGCGCCGCTGACGCGTTGATCAAGGCCACCTTCGAAGGGGCGCCGGACGGACTGGCGGTCGTGGACGAGCAGGGTCGACAGCTGGCCAGCAATGTTGCGTTCAACCGCCTGTGGCAGTTTGCGCCTGACGTGCTTCAGCGTCGGGATGCGATGGAGATGCGGGCTCACGTCGCCAGCCGGTTGTCGGACCCGGCTGCGTTCATGGCCCATGTGGCGGCCGCGGGCCTGGGCCCTGCCAAGTGCGAGTTCGACTTGATCGACGGCCGGGTGTTTGAGCGCAACGCCACGCCGCTGGCGGAGTCCGGCTTTCCCAACGCCTGCATCGTGCGCTGGCGCGACGTCACAGCCAGAAGGACGGCGGAATCGGCGCTGCAAGACGCGCTGGCCCGTCTGGAAGCGATCTTCACGCACGCCATCAACGCCATCCTGCTGGCCGACGACCAGGGCCGCTACCTGGACGCCAACCCGGCCGCCTGCACCTTGCTGGGCCGCACGCGCGATCAGGTGTTCGGCCTGACCGTTGCCGACGTGATAGACCTGCCGCCGAATACAGCCGGCGCAGCCTGGCAGGCCTTCCTGCAACAAGGCGCGAGCAGCGGCGAGGTCACGCTGCGCCGGCCTGACGGCAGCGTTCGACGGGCTCGCTTCAGCGCCGTGGCAAACATCCAGCCCGGCGTGCACCTGTCAGTGCTGACCGATGCCACCGACGAGCTGCAGGCCCGAATGCGCGAGCTGGAAACAGCCGCCCAAATGGACATCGCGATGGTCAACGCCGACATCGTATTCTGGTCGGTGGACTTGCTGAGTGGTGAGGTCAGCTCCGCCAACCAGCACCGCATGCAGGAGATGCTGGGCTACACACCCGACGAATTGCCGCGCGGGCTCGCCGTCTGGGACGCCCTGGTGCACCCCGATGACTTCGGTCGCCGCGAAGCGTCTTGGCAGGCCCACGTTGACGGCCGGGCATCCATTTACGAGGCCGAGTTCCGCATGCGGCACAAAAGCGGCCAATGGGTGTGGTTGTTGGCCCGCGGCCGCGCCCTCGCTCGCGATGCGCAAGGGCGCGCCACGCGGGTGGTGGGCACGCGCATCGACATCACACGGCGCAAGCTGGCCGAGCAACAGCTCGAGACCCAGGCCTTCACCGACAGCCTGACCGGCATCCTCAACCGCCGGCGCTTCCTGGAACTGGCCGCGGTGGAAGCCGAGCGGGCGCAACGCCACGGGCAGCCGTTGGCGCTGCTCATGATCGACCTGGACCACTTCAAGTCCGTCAATGACAGGCACGGCCACGCCGGAGGCGATGCGGTGCTGCGCGCCTTCGTGGTCGCCGCCAGCACCCTCATGCGCAGCAGCGACCTGTTCGGCCGCGTCGGCGGCGAGGAGTTCGCGGCCCTGCTGCCGCAGACCGACCTGGACGGCGCCGCGGCCCTGGCCCAGCGCATACAGGACGTCGTGCTGAGCCACCCCGTTGCACTGCCCGGCAGCGAGGTCAGCTACACGGTCAGCATCGGCGTTTCAGTGCGTGAGGCCGGCCAGAACGAAGACAGTTCGGTCGAACGCCTGATGTTGGACGCCGACGCGGCGCTGTACCGCGCCAAGGAGGCCGGCCGCAACCGCGTCCTCCTGGCCGGACCAAGCCAGCCCTGAAGAAGGGCTGCAGCCAGCCGGTCACAGGTCCAGCGCCAGAACCCCGTCCGGCTCGTTGACCCGCGAACAGCACAGCACCACCCGGCGCTGCCGTTCGACCTGCGACAGCACCCAGTCGCGATGGTCGACCTCACCCGACGCTGCCGCGTCGTACGGTGTGGCGCACACGCCGCACAAGCCGTCGCTGCACTTCACAGGCACGGCCACGCCGGCATCGGCCAGAACGTCGGTAGCGCTGCGGTCGGCCGGCACCGGCAGCTCTCGGCCGCTGCGTTGCAGGCGCAGCATGAAAGGGTGGTTCTTGCGCGGTGGCGCTTCGGGCACGCTGAACAGCTCACGGTGCAGCGCCTGGGCCGGCCAGCCCTTGGCCGCGGCAGCAGCCCACACCGCATCCATGTAGCGCAGCGACCCGCAGGTGTACAGCTGCCGGCCCGGCTCGAACGGCGGCAGCAGCGCGGCCAAGTCGGCCCGGGCGCCTTCGTCCTTGAAGTGCAAGTGCACGCAGGCAGACCACGGCGCGTCCTGCAGTTCGGCGACGAAGCCAGCACCGCTGCGGTGGGCGGCGCTGTAGTGCAACTCGAAAGGCGTGCCCAGAGCGTGCAGCCGGTGCTCCATGGTGATCAACGGCGTGATGCCGATACCGCCGGCCAGCAGCCACACCGCGCGCGCC
>JBJXHB010000245.1:0-3904 GCA_046160725.1 Aquabacterium sp. | reverse complement strand
CGCCACAGCCCTGCGCCGCCAGGCTGGCAGCGGCGGCCACCGCGTCGGCGTCATGGGCGGCGCCATCGCCGCGTTGCAGCGCCGGCAGGGCCTGCGCCGCCAGCGCGCACAGCGGCTGCAGCGTGGGCGGAAACTCCTGCGGCATCGAGCGCAGCGTCGGCTGGAAGCTGGCCACCAGACCCATGCGCTGCCCGGGGTGGGCCCGGGCCCAGGCCACCGCCTCGTCGACCATGGCTTCGTTGGGCTTCAACACCGGCAGTTCCGGATGCGCGGCCTTCACCGCGTCGATGCACAGCCCGAAGGCCGAGCAGGTGAACAAAATCGCATCGGCACCCTGGCGCCGGACATAGGCGGCCAGGTCCAGGAAGCGCTGCGTCATTGCCGCATCGATGGCACCGGCGCTGGCCAGGTCGGCCGACAGGCTGTCGTCCAGCAGATGGGTGCGCCGGGCCTCGGGCCACAGCGCGTCGAACGCGGCGTCGATCGGCGCGGGCGACTCGCGCAGGGCATGGATCAGGGCGATGCGGGGCATGGCGCGTCGGATGGTGCCGGATACCAGGTGTCGGCGTGCTCAGGTCGCCGCCAGGCGGCCCGGTGGCAGGCGCCGCCCTTGCACCCACCACACCAGCCCCGCCAGCAGCACGGCCGGCAAGTAGAACCAATGCTCGCTTGCGCGGCCGGAGGGCAGCTTCAGCGAGGCGATTTCCCAGCCCTGGGTGAAGCCGGCCTTCTGCGCCTTGCTGCCGAACTTGACCTGCGCGACCTGGATCGGCGCGTCGGCGCCGAAGCCGGGCAGGGCGGTGAGGCCGGCTTCCTGCAGACGCTTGCGGCCGTCGGCGCCGGCGGGGCCGAGCTGCAGGGCCACGGTCTTGACGATGTCCTCGCCCTCGATCGTGGTGCCCTTGACCACCATCACCAGGCGCCCGCCGTCGGGCGCGGCCTTGGCCACCTCCAGCAGCTTGGCTGCGGGCTCGACCTTGTATGCGGGGGCGATGCGGTCCATGAACCAGTCCGGGCGGAACAGCAGCATCACGGCCACGGCCAGCACGGCCATTTCCCACCAGCGGCACTGCACCCGAAACCAGCGCATGGTGAGCGCGCTGAACAGCAGCATGGCCAGCGTGGCAGCCCCAACCACCAGGACCAGCTCGGTCACGCTGTCCACGTCGATCAGCAGCAGCAGCGGGTTGAAGACCCAGATGAACGGCAGGATCACCGTGCGCAGCGCATACAGCGAGCCCTGGATGCCGGTGGCGATGGCGTCCTCGCCGCTGATGGCTGCCGCCGCAAAGGTCGCCAGCCCCACCGGTGGCGTGATGTCGCCCATGATCCCGTAATAGAAGACGAACAGGTGCACCGCGATCAGCGGGATGATGAGATCGCTGCGCGCGCCCAGCTCCACCACCACCGGCGCCATCAGCGTGGCCACCAGCACATAGTTGGCCGTGGTCGGCACGCCCAGGCCCAGCACCAGGCAGACGAAGGCGATGAACAGCAGCATCACCATCACGTTGCCCTGCGACACGAACTCGACGAACTCCGTCATCCGCAGGCCTAGGCCGGTGAGCGTGATGCCGCCGACGATGATGCCGGCGGTGGCTGTGGCAACGCCGATGCCGATCATGTTGCGGCTGCCGTCGGTCAGGCCGCCGATGACCTCCGCCGCGCCGCGCCGCCAGGCATCGCCAACCGCCTGACCGCGCAGTTTCAGGATCAGCGGCCGCTGGGTCAGCATCAGCGCCATCAATACCACGATGGCCCAGAAAGCCGACAGCGACGGGCTCATCTCCTCGACCATCAGGCACCAGATCAGCGCGCCGATGGGCAGCAGAAAGTGCAGGCCGGCGCGCACCGTGGGCCATGTGTCCAGCACTTGCGGGTGTTCGATGTCGATGTCATCGGGCAGGTCCGGGCTTTGCGCCGCCTGCTGGATGCTGACCAGGTACAGCCCGCCCAGCACCGCCGCCACGCCCCAGATCGCGGCGCCGCCCAGCAGCGCCTTCACGCCGGCCAGCAGCCAGTAGACCAGGCACACCACGATGACCGAGCCGGACAGGCCCAGGCCCCAGCGCACGGCACGCGTGGCCAGCGGCGCCGGCACCCGGTTGACGATGGGCTGCATGCCCAGCTTCAGCGCCTCCAGGTGCACGATGTACAGCAGGCCGATGTAGCTCAGCGTCGCCGGCAGGATGGCGTGCTTGACGATCTCGGAGTAGGGGATGCCGACGTACTCCACCATCAGGAAGGCTGCCGCGCCCATCACCGGCGGCATGATCTGGCCGTTCACCGACGCCATGGTCTCGATGGCGCCGGCCTTGACGCCGCCATAGCCGGCCTTCTTCATCAGCGGGATGGTGAAGATGCCACCGGAGACGACGTTGCTGACCGAGCTGCCGCTGATCATGCCGTTCAGGGCCGAGCTGACCACCGCCACCTTGGCCGGCCCGCCGCGCAGGTGCCCGAGCGCGGCGAAGCTGACCTGCATCATGTAGTTGCCGCCGCCGGCGCGGTCCAGCAGGGTGCCGAACAGCACGTAGACGAAGATCGCGCCGGTGCTGACGCCCAGTGCGATACCGTACACGCCCTCGGTGGTGAGCCACAGATGCGACATCAGGCGGTTGAGCGAAGCGCCCTTGTGCTGCAGCACCTCGGGCATGTAGGGGCCGAGCATGGCGTAGCCGATGAACACCAGCGCCAGCGCCGCCATCGGCCAGCCGACCGCGCGGCGCGTGGCCTCCAGCAGCAGCACCAGCCCGGTGCAGGCGACGACGATGTCCTGCATGTTGGGCTGGCCCGGCCGCTGGGCCAGGGCGCCGTAGAACAGCAGCAGGTAGGCGCCGGCGAAGGCGCCGGCCAGCGCCATGATCCAGTCCAGCAGCGGCACCGCATGGCGCGACGAGGTGCGCCAGGCCGGCCAGGCGACGAAGGCCAGGAACAGCGCGAAGCCCAGGTGCAACGCCCGGGCCTCGGTGTCGTTGAGCACGCCGAAGCCGAGCGCAAAGGGCAGGGGCGACGCATACCAGAGCTGGAACAGCGCCCAGGCCATGCCCACCGTGAACATCACCGTGGCGGTGAGGCCGGTGGGCTTGCGCCCGCCGGTGTCGGTGTCGGCCACCAGCTGCTGCAGCGCTTCGGGGGCCTTCTCGATGTCGGTCGCCATGGGATGTCCTCGGTCAACGAAAAAAGGGCGAAGGTTCGCTTCGCCCCGGTTGCGGTGCCGGCCCTGGTCAGGCCCGCGGCGCCTGGCGGATCACTTGATCCAGCCCTTCTCGCGGTAGTAGCGGGCGGCGCCCTCGTGCAGCGGCGCGGACAGGCCGTCCTTGACCATGTTCTGCGGGCTCAGGTGGGCCAGTGCCGGGTGCAGCTTCTTGAACTCGTCGAAGTTGTCGAACACCGCCTTGACCACCTGGTACACCGATTCGGCCGGCGTCTTGGACGATGCCACCACCGTGGCCAGCACGCCGTAGGTGGGCGTGGCCTGCGGGTTGTTCGGGTACAGGCCCGCGGGGATGGTCACCTTGGCGTAGTAGGGCTTATCGGCCACCAGCTTGTCCACGGCCGGCCCGGTGACGGGCACGAGCTGCGCGCCGCAGGAGGTGGTCGGGTCCTGGATGTTGGCGCTGGGGTGGCCCACGGCATAGTAGAAACCGTCGATCTTGCCGTCGCACAGCGCCGGGCCGTGCTCGTCGGCCTTGAGCTCGGAGGCGAGCGAGAAGTCGCCCATCTTCCAGCCGATGGCGGCCAGCAGTTCCTCCATCGACGCCCGGGTGCCGCTGCCGGGGTTGCCGACGTTGAAGCGCTTGCCCTTGAAGTCGGTGAAGCTCTTGGCACCGGCTTCCTTGCGGGCCACCACGGTGAACGGCTCCGGGTGCACCGAGAACACCGCGCGCAGGTCGGCATAGGC
>JBJXHB010000244.1:0-8313 GCA_046160725.1 Aquabacterium sp. | reverse complement strand
TCTTGAACCCCATCGATTCCAGCGCGACGTTACCGGCGAGAATCATCAGGTCGGCCCATGAACGCTTGCGGCCATACTTCTGCTTGACCGGCCACAGCAGGCGGCGTGCCTTGTCGAGGTTGCCGTTGTCGGGCCAACTGTTCAGCGGTGCAAAGCGCTGGTTGCCGGTGCCCGCGCCGCCACGGCCATCGGCAACGCGGTACGTCCCCGCGGCATGCCAGGCCATGCGGATGAAGAAGGGGCCGTAGTGGCCATAGTCGGCCGGCCACCAGTCCTGCGAGTCGGTCATCAGCGCCTTCAGGTCGGCGATGACGGCATCCAGGTCCAGTGTGTCGAAGGCACCTGCGTAGTCGAAGCCCGGCTCCATTGGGCTGGAGCGCGGCGCATCCTGGTGCAGGATGCCCAGGTTCAGCTGCTGCGGCCACCATTGACGGTTGCCGTGGTTGCCGGTGGCCCGGGTTCGGACATCGGCGCCGGATGAGAACGGGCACTTCGATTCGGTCGACATGGGGGTCCTTTGCGATCGGTTTCTGTAGCGGTCGGGCCACTGTAGAAACCGGCGCCCAATAGCGCAACACAATTGCCGCTATATCGCCGATAGCGTCTTGTGGAGCCGCCTCGGAGCGCAGTCGCACAGACCGCGCCAGCGGCCCTGGGGGCTCGATCCCGGATGCCCTGCTGTGCCCGGGGATCAGTCCGACGGGCCCGCCGGCCCGTAGCCCCCACCGCCGGGCATCTGCGCGCTCAGTGTCTGCCCGGCCGGCACCACATACGTGGCCTTTCCGGGCAGCACGGTGCCGTCGCTCAGCCAGACCCGGCCCACCGCGCCGTCCGCGCCACCGGCACGGCCCCGCGCCGGGTTGTGGCGGCGGTCGAAGGTGGCGCAGGCGATGGCGAAGGGCGCGTCGTCGAGGTTCTCGACTTCGATGATGGCGCCCATGCCGCCGGCGTGCGTACCGCCGCCCGCCGAGCCCTCGGCGAACTCGCGGCGCCGGAACAGCAGTGGCGACTGCGACTCGGTGATCTCCACCGGTATCGCGCCCACGCCGCTCGGGAAGGCGGTGGTGGACAGCCCCGGCTTGCCGGGCCGCCCGCCCATGCCGCCGATGCCGATGCTGATGCAGTTGAAGCGCCGCGCATCCGGCCGCGCGCCCTCGACCTGCGGGCCGCCGGTCAGGCCCAGCACCCACATGCTGCCGGCGCCCTCGGCCGGCACCTGGCCGCGCAGGGGCTGGTCGAAGCAGCCGAAGACCAGCTCCGGCAGCATCTGGCCGATGACATGGCGCGCCGTCACCGGCCGCGGGAACAGCGGGTGCACGATGGAGTCCTGCGGCGCGCGCACCTGCACCACCTCCAGCGAGCCGGCGTTGTTGGGTATGTCCGGCCCGACCAGGCACTTGACGCCGAAGCTGGTGTAGGCGTCGGTGTAGCACTTGGGCGAGTTGATGCCATAGCGCGACGCCGGCGAGCTGCCGGCATAGTCAATCACCAGGCCGTCGTCGTCGATGGTCATGGCCGCCCTGAGCACGATCTCGCTCTCGTAGCCATCCAGCGTCATGCGGGCCTCGAAGCGGCCGCGCGGCAGCCGAGCGATGGCCTCGCGCATGGCCTGGCGGGAGGTGGACAGGATGTGCTCGCCCAGGCTGTCCAGCTCATCCAGCCTGTATTCGGTCAGCATCGCGGCCAGGCGCCGCGTGGCGATCTCATTGCAGCTGACCAGGCTCATCAGGTCGCCGCGCACCTGCATCGGCTCGCGGGTGTTGGCCATGATGATGGCCAGCAGCGTCTCGTTCGGCCGGCCCTGGTCCATCAGCTTCAGGTGCGGCACGTACAGGCCCTCCTCGTGCACCGACAGGGCCTCGGCGACGAAGCCGCGGCCACCGATGTCGATGACATGGCAGGTGGACGCGAAGTAGCCGATCAGCCGCCCGTTCATGAACGCCGGCGTGACCATCACGAAGTCGAACAGGTGGCCGGTGCCCATCCAGGGGTCGTTGGTCACCAGCACGTCGCCCGGCGTCAGCGTGGCCGGCGGAAACCGCTCCAGGAAGTGCGCCACCGCCGTGGCCATGGTGTTGACATGGCCTGGCGTGCCGGTGACGGCCTGGGCAAGCATGCGGCCCCGGGTGTCGTAGACGCCGGCCGAGAGGTCGCCGGCCTCGCGCGTGATCGGCCCGAAGGCCGTCTTGCGCAGCACGTTGGCCTGCTCCTCGACGACGGCGATCAGCCGGTTCCACAGGATCTGCTGGACGAGGGATTCGTGCATGCGGCGCACTGTACGTCGGGACGGGTCAGGCCTCGGCCGGCACCCGCGCCAGCCGTGCCGCATCGAGCTCGGCGACGGTCCGGGCGCCGACCAGCCCCATCACCCGGTCAAGCTCGCGTCGATAGATCTCGAGCACATGCGCCACGCCTTCCTCCCCGGCGACCGCAAGCCCCCACAGCGGCGGACGGCCGATCAGGGCTGCCGAGGCGCCGAGGGCCAGGGCCTTGGCCAGGTCGCCGCCCCGACGGATGCCGCCGTCGATCAGGATCGGCATCCGGGCAAAGGCCGGCCGAACGGCCGCGACGATGGCCGGCAGCGCCTCGATGGTCGATATCGCGCCGTCCAGCTGCCGACCGCCGTGGTTGGAGACGAGCAGCCCGTCGATGCCGGTCCGGGCGGCCTGAAGGGCCTCGCCCGGGTCGAGCACGCCCTTCAGCAGCAGCGGTCCCTTCCAGCGCGCGCGCAGTTCGGCGACGTCGTCCCAGTTCATCGCCGGGTCGAGCAGCGATCCCATGCGGCCGGCCAACGTGGCCAGGTCCTCATGGGCGTCGGCCCGCACATAGTTGCCGAAGGTCAGACTGGGCAGGGCCTTGCGCATGCGCCACAGCCAGGGCAGCTTCGCGCTCATGCGCAGGACGTCCATGGTCGAGAAGCGCGGCGGAATGCCGAAGCCATTGCGCACGTCACGCTCACGATGGCCGAGCAACTGGTTGTCGATGGTCAGCACCAGCGCGTGGTAGCCGGCCGCTGCGGCGCGGTCGGTGAGTTCACGCGTGAAGCCCCGGTCCTTGTAGACGAACACCTGCATCCAGCGCGGCCCGGTGCCGAGCGCCGCCAGCGACTCGAGCGTGCAGACCGATCCATGGCTCAGGCAGTACCCGGTGCCGGCGCGCGCCGTCGCACGGGCCGCCGCGCGTTCGCCATCGGGCCAGAACAGGCCGGCAAGACCTGTCGGGCCGACCAGCAGCGGCAAGGACAGCTTGTGGCCGAATAGATGAACCGACAGGTCGCGTTGGCCCGCACCTTGCAGCGGCCGCGGCAGCCAGGCCCGTGCGCCAAAGGCGGACTCGTTGCGGCGCAAAGTCGACTCGGCCTCGGCACCGCCGTCGGCGAAGTCAAAAACCGGCCGTGGCAGCGCTTGCCTGGCGAGACAGCGCATCTGTTCAATGCTGTATCCGGCCTGTCGCCAGCCGCTCGGGTTGTGCATCGTCCGGACTATGATGGTTCAGGTGGCATGACCGCCAGCAGCCGTGCGGCCACTCGCCGTGCGTTCGACACATCCATTGTCGCGCCCGCTTCAACGGGCCACCTTGTCGTCCCCGTCAGCGCCCGCCCGAGCGGCCGGGACCCGCAGATTTCCGGAGAGACCCCTCGATGATTGAAGACGCGCCCAAGGTCTTGCTGAACGATGTCGCGCGCCGGCCGACGCCGGCCCAGATCGCGGCGCTCACGCAGGTGCCAACCGGATTTCTGGTCGATGCCCTGGGGGGAAGCGGCGCAATGGACTATCGCGTCAAGGCGGTCGTCGCCGAGCAGTCGGTCTTCTGCGGCGTGGCGCTGACCTGTCACGCCGGGCCGGCCGACAACCTCGCGGTGTTCGCCGCCTTGCCGCGCATTCAGCCGGGCGACGTTCTGGTGGTCGCCTGCAACAGCTACACCGGCTGCGCCGTCACCGGCGACCTGCTGCTCGGCATGGCGCGCAACTGTGGCGGCCTGGGCTTCGTCACCGACGGCTGCGTGCGCGACATACCAGGCATCCGCAGCGTCGGCCTGCCCTGCTTCGCCGTCGGCGTGACGCCGAACTCGCCGGCCCGCGAAGGCCCGGGCACGGTGGGCTTTGCCGTAACGCTGGCCGGCGTTGCCGTGGCCAGCGGTGACATCGTCGCCGGCGACCAGGATGGCGTGGTGGTGGTGCCTTACGACCGCATCGATGCGGTGATCGCCCGGCTTGTCGACGTGCGCGCCGCCGAGGCCCGGCTCGACGCGCAGGTGCGCGGCGGCTTGCGGGGTCTGCCGGGTCTGAAGACCTGAATCGCGATGCCGCCGCCAGCCCTGTCCCCCACCGATACCCATCTGTTCAGCGGCCTGGACGTGCCCACGCTGCTGGCGCACCGCGCCGCGACGCGGCGTGACCATCCCTTCCTGATCTGGGAGCCGTTCGACATCGCGCCGGGTCTGCCCGGTGGCGTGCCGGAAGCCTGGACCTTCGGCCGTTTCCATGACGAGGTGGCGCATCTGGCCGCCAGCCTTTCGAAGCGTGGCCTGAGGCCCGGCGAGCGCCTGCTGATCCACCTGGACAACGCGCCGGAGGCCCTGCTGGCCTGGTATGCCTGCACCTGGCTGGGCGCGGTGGCCGTGACCACCAATGCCCGCGCAGCCGACGACGAACTGGCCTACTACGCCGACCACTGTGGCGCGGTGGCCGCGGTCACCCAGCCGAAGTTTGCCGAGCGGGTCGCCGCCTGCTCGCGGAACCTGCGCTGGATGGTGGTGACCGCCACGGACAACGGCGCGCCGCCGTCCGCGCCGGTCGAGCCCGGCCAGCGCTTCGACACCCTGCGTTCCGATGTGCCCCTGGCGCGCCGTGCGCCGAGCCCGCTGGCGCCGTGCAGCGTGCAGTACACCAGCGGCACCACCAGCCGCCCGAAGGCCGTGCTGTGGACCCATGCCAATGCGCTGTGGGGCGCACGCATCAACGCCGAGCACGAGGGGCTGCTGCCCGACGACGTGCACATGACCTACCTGCCGCTGTTCCACACCAACGCGCAGGCCTACTCGGTGCTGGCCGCGCTGTGGGCCGGCTGCACCGTCGTGGTCCAGCCGCGCTTCTCGGCCAGCCGCTTCTGGCCGGTGTCGCTGAAGCACCGCTGCACCTGGACCTCCACCATCCCGTTCTGCATCAAGTCGCTATTGGCGCAGGAGGTGCCGGCCGCGCACCACTACCGCCTGTGGGGCACCGCCGTCTGTGCCATGCCCAGCGACGCGCATTTCCGCGTGCCGACGATGGGCTGGTGGGGCATGACCGAGACCATCACCCACGGCATCGTCAGCAGCCGCCATGTGCCCAGCCCCAGCATGAGCATCGGCCGCCCGGCGCCGGAGTACGGGATCGCCATCGTCGAGGACGACATGGTGCCCGCCGCGCAGGCGCGCCACGTCGGGCCCGGCGGCGCAGGCCAGCTGCTGGTGCGCGGCATACCGGGCCTGAGCCTGTTTGCCGAATACCTGGGCAACGCCGCCGCGACGCGGGACAGCTACACCGCGGACGGCTGGTTCCGCACCGGCGACCGCGTGGAGCTGCTCGAGGAGGGCTCGATCCGCTTCGGCGACCGCACCAAGGACATGCTCAAGGTCGGTGGCGAGAACGTTGCCGCCAGCGAGATCGAGCGCGTGGTGCTCACCGTGCCCGGCGTGCGCGAGTGCGCCGTGGTGGCGCGGCGGCACCGCATGCTGGACGAGGTGCCGGTGCTGTTCGTCATCGCGACCGGCGCAGTGCCGGCGGAGCCGCTGCGCGAGGCCATCACCGCCGCCTGCCGCCGCGCACTGGCGGACTTCAAGCAGCCGCGCGAGATCCGCCTGGTGGACGACATGCCGCGCTCGACACTGGAGAAGATCGCCAAGGCGCAGTTGCGGGGGATGCTGGAGGACGAGGGCGACCGTTAGGCCCGCCGTCGGCCGCCAACCGGTGGCTGTCAGCCGTCGACTCTCAGCCCTCGCCCATCAACTGATCGCCAGCGCGTGCGCCTGCGCGTCGGTGCACACAGCGCCCGCGGCCAGCAGCGCCTGCAGGCGCTGCTGGCCCAGGCGCCGGCCGATGCGCTGCAGCGTGCGGCTGACCTGCGGCGTGCCGAACAACTGCGCTTCGTTGGATAGGCCGGCCGCGCAGGCCCGGGCATAGCCGAAGAGCTGCGCGGCGGCCTCGGGCCGGCCCTGCTCAAGCGCCAGCAGGGCGAGGCTGGGCAGCAGGTCGGGCACCTCGAATCGCCGCCAGCAGGCCCAGGCGCGCGCGGCCAGTGCACTGGCCTGCGGGATGCAGCCGGCATGCACCTGGGCCACGATCAGCTCCGCCAGCATCCAGGGCAGATTGCCATTGCGGCCACTGCCATCGGCGTCGATGCGTTCGAGCAGGGCCTGGCCCTTCGCGGCCGCTTCGGCGTGCCGGCCCAGGGCATTCAGCGCAGCGATGACATTGCAGTGCGCCGCCTCGGCCTGCATCGGGAAGCCATTGGCCTCGGCCATCGCGATTTCATGCCGGCGGCCTTCGAGCACCGCCTCGAAGCGGCCGCGGATCTGATCGGCCATCACCAGGGCGGACAGGGCATTCATGCGCCGGGCCGCGCTGAGATCGGGGCAGCGCGCCTGCTGGGCCCGCAGTGCGGCGCAGGCTTCGTCCAGCTCGGGACCGGGCTCAGGTGTGGAGCGCACCCACACCACATAGGCGAACAGCAGCCGGCCCTGGTCGCCCAGCACTCGGTGCTGGTCGCAGGCCTCGCGCGCCACCGCCGCGGCGCGGGGTGAACGGGCCAGATTCAGCCCGCGTGCGAACTCCACCCACCAGGCGGCCTGCAGCGGCGCCGGCAGGCTGCGGCCCTGTGCTGCGCGCATCGCCGGCTCCAGCGCCTGCAGCGCGTGCAGCGATTGCGCACGCCAGGGGCCAAAGGTGGCGGCGCGGCCCCAACGCTCGCTCAGCCCGGCGGCCAGCGCCAGGTCATGGGCGGTGGCCCAGGCCACTGCCGCGCTCAGGTTCTGCATCTCCGGGTTGCAGGCCTGCGCATGTGCCGCCGTGCCGATGGGGTGGCGATCGACCAATGCCACCAGGGCCTGTGCATGGCGGCGCTGAACGGATGGCGCCTCGTCCTGGGCCTGCAGTTGCTGGAGCGCCAGGCTGCGCAGGCTTTCCAGCAGGTGGTACCGCGGCGGCTCGGCGCTGTCGGCCACGACCAGGCAGCGGTCCACCAGCACGGCCAGGCGGTCGATCACCGTCCAGCGTTCATGGCCCGGGGCTTCTGGCGGGGACATCAGGGCCACCACCAGATCAAGCGTGAAGCCGCCGACGAACACGCCCAGCGCGCGGAACAGGCGCTGTTCCTCCGCATCGAGCAATCGGTAGCTCCACTGCAGGGCCTCTTCCAACGTGCCGTGGCGCCGCGCGGCGTTGCGGTGGCCGCGCGTGAGCAGGGCGAATCGTTCGTTCAACGCGTCGTGCACGCCCTGCAGGCCCAGCAGCGGCACCCGCGCGGCAGCCATCTCCAGCGCCAGCGGCAGCCCGTCAAGTTTGCGGCACAGGCTGGCCAGCAGGGGCAGGGCAGCCGGCTTGAGCCGCGCGCGCTGGTCGGCCGCGGCAATGCGCTCCACCAGCAGGGCCAGCGCGCCATCGCCCAGCCGGGCCGGATCCAGCTCGGCACTGTCCGGCCAGGCCGCCGCAGCGGCCTCGGTGCCTTCTTCGGGCAGCGCCAGCGGGTCCACCCGTTGCACCACCTCGTGCGGCATGGCGAGTGGCAACTGGCTGGTGGCCAGCAGGCGCAGCCCATGCGCCGGGGCGTTCTGGCCGGCGGGGACGGCTTGCCCTGCTGCGCCGGCACCCCAGTCGCTCAGGCTGGCGACCAGGGCCGCGCAGCCTTGCACCACATGCTCGGCGTTGTCCAGCACCAGCAAGGTGGGGCACTCGGCGAGGGCACGTCGCAGCGCCGGCAGTGGGTCGGCCGGCGTCGCGCCTGAGCCCAGCGCGCGCAGCGCCGCCTGGCCGACTTCGGCGGCGGTGCTGCCCGCGGCCAAGCCGGCCAGATCGGTCCACACGGCGCGGCCGTGCCAGATGGCGGCGGCGCGCCGGGCCAGACGGGTTTTGCCCACGCCGGCCGGCCCGACCAGGGTCACCAGGCCATGGGAGACCAGCAGGGTGTTGAGCCGGCTCAGGTCGGCTTCGCGTCCAAACAGTGGGGCGGTGTCGACCAGGTCTTCGGTGGGGAATGGGGCTTCGCCGGTGGCTGGGGTCGCGCCGGATCCCGGTACCGCCGCCGCGGCCGGTTCCACAGGCAAGGCAAAGCGGT
>JBJXHB010000243.1:0-16109 GCA_046160725.1 Aquabacterium sp. | reverse complement strand
CGCTGCGCCAGTAGGCGTTGAGATACAGCGGGTCCTGCGCGATGGCCGCGAAACCGCTGAACTTGAGTTTCAGCGCCAGGACGCCTTCCTTGAACTGCCAAAGCCCCTCGGGCTGCACCGGCCCCATTTCGGCCAGCGCAATCTGCAGCACGATCAGGAACGGCAGCAGGAAGAACAGCAGCAGCCAGCCGAAGGGCAGGGCGATCACGGCCGTGCGCCCACTGCGCAGGGCCGTCATCAGGCGATGCAGTGCCTTCATGGTGTCCCGTGAGGCTGGGCCATCACTGCGTCAGCACCACATGCGCCGATCGCGACCACTGGGCCCAGACGGCATCGCCCCAGGTCAGCTCGTCGTCCTTGTGCCGCGAGGTGTTGCCCATGCTCACCTTCAGCCGCGCCCCGCTGGCCAGCTGCAGGTGGTAAACGGTGAAGCTGCCAAAGTAGGACATCTCCTTGATGGTGCCGTGTACCGCGTTGAAGTCGTCCTCGGGCTTCTCGCGGGACAGGCCGATCTTCTCCGGGCGCAGCGCCACGGTGACCGGCATACCCACCGTGCCTGTGATGCCGTGGCCCACATAGTGGCGGCAGTCGGCGCAGTCGATCACCACATGGTCGGGCTCGTCGACGGCCACACTGCCATCCATCAGGTTGACGTTTCCGATGAAGTCGGCAACGAAGCGCGTGGCCGGCGTCTCGTAGATCTCGCCGGGTGGGCCGACCTGAAGGAAGCGGCCCTCGCTCATCACGGCGATGCGCGACGCCATGGTCATGGCCTCTTCCTGGTCGTGGGTGACCATCACGCAGGTGACGCCGACCTGCTCGATGATGTTGACCAGCTCGATCTGGGTTTCCTCGCGCAGCTTCTTGTCAAGCGCACCTAGGGGCTCGTCCAGCAACAGCAGTTGGGGTTGCTTGGCCAGGCTGCGCGCCAGCGCCACACGCTGCTGCTGCCCGCCCGACAGTTGATGCGGCTTGCGCTGGCCAAACTTGCCGAGCTGTACCAGCTTGAGCATGGCGTCCACGCGGGCCTCGACCTGGTCGCGCGGCAAGCCGTCGCGCCGCAGGCCGAAGGCGATGTTGTCGCGCACGCTGAGGTGCGGAAACAGCGCATACGACTGGAACATCATGTTGATCGGCCGCTCATAGGGCGGCAGCCCGGCCAGGTCCTGCCCGTTCAGGATGACCTTGCCGGATGTCGGCGAGTCGAAGCCCGCCAGCATCCGCAGCAGCGTGCTCTTGCCACAACCCGACGAGCCCAGCAGCGCGAAGATCTCGCCCTTGGCCACGTCCAGGCTGACGTTGTTGACGGCCTTGTAGCCGCCGAAGTCCTTCACCACATCCTGGATGCGGAGAAAGGTGGCGTCAGGCACGGCGCTGGTGGTCATGACGAGTCCGGTACGCGGTGGCGTTCAGATGCCCGTCTTGAAGGCCGTGTAGGTCCGTGTCATCAGCCGGCGCAGGTCGTTGTTCAGCGCATCCGGCGCGACCATCTTGGCCAACTCGGCAGGGGGCAGGAACACGGTCGGGTTGTTGGCCACTTCGGGCTTGATGTGCTTGCGCGAGTCCAGGTTCGGGTTGGCATAGAACACCTTGTTGGTGATGGCGGCATGCACCTCGCCCTGCAGGATGTAGTTGATGAACTTGTGGGCGTTGCCAGGGCGGGCTGCATCCACCGGGATGGCCATGACGTCAAAGAACAGCAGGCCGCCGTTGCGCGGCAGCAGGGCCTGGACGTTCTGGCCGGTCTTGCCTTCGATCGCACGCTGACGGGCGATGTTGATGTCGCCGGACCAGCCCAGCGACAGGCAGATCGACCCGTTGGCCATGTCGTTGATGTAGCCGGAGCTGCTGAACAGCGTGACGTGGGGCCGGACGGACTTCAGTAGATTGGCCGCGGCCTGGTAGTCCGATGGGTTCTTGCTGAACGACGGCTTGCCCAGGTAGTGCAGCGCGGCGGGGATGACCTCGGACGCCGAGTCCAGGAAGGACACGCCGCAGCCCTTCATCTTGCTGATGTACTCGGGCTTGAACACCAGGTCCCAGACGTTGTCCGGCAGCGGCGTGGAGCCCAGCGCGGCCTTGACCTTGTCGACATTGATGCCGACCGTGGTGAAGCCCCAAAGCCAGTTCACCAGGTACTCGTTGCCCGGGTCCATCCGGGCCAGTTGGCTCTGCACCGCCGGGTCCAGGTGCTTCCAGTTCGGGATCTGCGAGCGGTCCAGCTTGCGCAGAAGGCCACCGTCGATCTGCAGCTTGGCCCAGTTGGAGGAGGGCACCACGATGTCGTATCCGCTCTTGCCGGCCACCAGCTTGGCATGCAGGATCTCGTTGTTGTCGAAGTTGTCGTACCGCACCTTGATGCCGGTGGCCTTCTCGAAATTGCGGATCGTGTCCTCGGCGATGTAGTCCGACCAGTTGTAGATGTTGAGGACCTTCTCCTCCTCCTGTGCAACGGCGCTGAACACCGCAGCAATGCTGGTCAGGGCGAGGGCGGCCAGGCGGCTCAGGGATTTCATGGGGCAGGCTCCGGAGGGGCGGTTGACAGGCACGCTCGCGGCACACCGGCCGCGTAGGGGTTGGCTGAGTCTAGGCAACGATTGCACGCGGTCCATCAGGGGAAGTGGGGAGTCGTCGGCTAAAGCCAGCCTTCCTGTCGGGCCTGCTCGAGCGTCTGGTCCAGGCAGCGACGGATCAAGGCCGCCATCTCGTCGATCTGAGCCCGGGTGATGACCAAAGGCGGCGCCAGGATCATCCGCGGGCCGACCGCACGCATGATCAGGCCATTGGCAAAGCAATGTGCCCGGCAAGCCATGCCGATCGAGACATGGTCCGGGAACGGCTCCAGGGTTGCCTTGTCCCGCACCAGCAGCAGGGCACCCATCAAGCCACAGGACTCGGCAGCACCCACCAGCGGATGGTCTGCCAGCGCGCCAAAGGCCTGAGCCAGGTAGGGGCCGACGTCGTCGCGCACGCGTTCGACCAGGTTCTGCTCCCGGATCAGCCGCAGGTTGGCCAGGCCGACCGCGCAGGCCACCGGATGGCCAGAGTAGGTGTAGCCGTGTTCGAACTCGCCGCCGCGCTCGATCAGTGCGCGCGCCACCCGGTTGCCGACCAGCACGCCGCCCAGCGGGATGTAGCCGCTGGTGACGCCTTTGGCGAAGGTCATCAGGTCGGGCCGGGCGCCGAAGCGCTGGCAGCCGAACCAGTGCCCCGTGCGCCCGAAGCCGCAGATCACCTCGTCGCTGACGAGCAGGATGCCGTACTGGTCGCAGATGCGCTGCACCTCCGGCCAGTAGGTCTCGGGCGGGATGATCACGCCGCCGGCGCCCTGGATCGGCTCGCCGATGAAGGCGGCCACCTTGTCGACGCCGACCTCCAGGATCTTGGCTTCGAGCCAGCTGGCCGCCAGGCGACCGAAGTCGCCACGGTCCATCTGCCGGCCATGCTCATACCAGTACGGCTGATCAATGTGGACGATGCCGGGGATCGGCAGCCCACCCTGTGCATGCATCGCACTCATGCCACCGAGCGAGGCGCCCGCCATGGTCGAGCCGTGATACGCGTTGCGCCGGCTGATGATGACCTGGCGCTGCGGCTGGCCCAGGATGTCCCAGTAGCGCCGGACCATGCGGATGATGGTGTCGTTGCCCTCCGAGCCCGAGCCGGTAAAGAACACATGCTGGAAGCCGGGCGGCGCCACGTCGGCCAGCATCTCGGCCAGTTCGATGGCGGGTGGCGTGGCGGTCTGGAAGAAGGCGTTGTAGAAGGGCAGTTCGGCCATCTGCCGCGTCGCCGCATCCACCAGCGATTGCTGGCCATAGCCGACGTTGACGCACCACAGCCCGGACATGGCGTCGAGGATCTTGCGGCCCTCGCTGTCCCAGAGATAGATGTTGTCGGCCTTGGTGATGATGCGCGAGCCGCGCCGGGCCAGCGCCGCGTGGTCGGTGAAGGGGTGCAGGAAGTGCCGGGTGTCGGCGGCCTGCCAGTCCTGGGTGGTGCGATGGGAGGTGCGCTCGGTGTTGCTGGTCATGGGGTTTCCTGCGGCGGCGGTTTCGAGGGCGTGTCAGGCGCGAACGTGATCAGACATGCAACAGCAGGTGCTCGCGCTCCCAGGGTGAGATCACTTTCATGAACTCGGCGTACTCGACCTCCTTGATCTCGGAGTAGACGGTGATAAAGCCCTTGCCCAGTACGTCGGCCAGGTCCTTCTCGGCGCGCAGCAACTCCAGCGCCTCGCCCAGGCTGCGCGGCAACTGGTAGTCGCCCAGGTACGCATCGCCGGTGCACTCTGGCGCCGGCTCGATCTGGTTTTCGATGCCCAGCCAGCCGCAGGCCAGGGTGGCCGCCAGGGCCACGTAGGGGTTGGCATCGGCACCGATCACCCGGTTCTCGATGCGCCGCGCCGCCGGTTCCGCCAACGGGCTGCGGATGCCCACGGTGCGGTTGTCGGTGCCCCACTGGATGTTGATGGGTGCTGCGGTGAAGCGGGCCAGCCGGCGGTAGCTGTTGACATAGGGCGCGAACAGCGCCATCGCGGCCGGGATGTACTTCTGCAGGCCGCCGATGTACCAGAAGAACTCCTTGGAGGGCGAGCCGTCCTCGTTGCTGAAGATGTTGCGGCCGGTCGTGCGGTTGACCACGCTCTGGTGGATGTGCATCGCGCTGCCCGGCTCGCCGGCGATCGGCTTGGCCATGAAGGTGGCGAACATGTCATGGCGCAGGGCGGCCTCGCGCACCGTGCGCTTGAACAGGAAGACCTCGTCGGCCAGGCCCAGCGGATGGGCATGGAAGAAGTTGATCTCCATCTGGCCGGCACCGACCTCGTGGATCAGCGTGTCCACGTTCAGCTCCATCTTTTCGCAGTACTCGTACACGTCCTCGAACAGCGGGTCGAACTCGTTGACGGCGTCGATGGAATAGGCCTGGCGCGAGGTCTCGCTGCGGCCACTGCGGCCGACCGGCGGCTTCAGCGGTACGTCCGGGTCGGTGTTGCGGGCCACCAGGTAGAACTCCAGTTCCGGCGCCACGACCGGGTCCCAGCCCTTGGAGGCGTACATCTCGCACACCTTGCGCAGCACCGAGCGCGGCGCATGGGTCACCAGGGACCCGTCACGGTCGTAGCAGTCGTGGATGACCTGGGCCGTTGGGTCGGTGGCCCAGGGCACGATGCGCACGGTGCTCGGGTCCGGCCGCAGATGCATGTCGCGGTCGTTCGGGCTGATCACGTCGTAGTACGGCCCCTGCTCGGGGAACTCGCCGGTCACGCCCATGGCCACCACCACCTCCGGCAGCCGCATGCCGCGGTCCTCAGTGAACTTCTGCCGGGGCAGGATCTTGCCGCGGGCCACGCCGGTCAGGTCGGGCACCAGGCATTCGATCTCGGTCACGCGATGCTGGTTGAGCCATTGCTCCAGCTCGGCGAAGGTAAACATGTCGCGGGTCACCATGGTGCACCTGTGGTTGTGGTCTTGTGGTCGGAGGTGGTGCCGGCACGGGGCGGTGCCCGGTGCCGGCTTCGGTAGTCGCGGCAGGCCCGGCCGAAGGCCTGCAGAAGCCTGGTCGAGACTGGGTTGGATGCGGCCTGCCATTCCGGATGCCATTGCAGGCAGAGATTGAAGCCCTTGGCCTCGGCAACGCTGAAGGCCTCGATCAGGCCGTCCGGCGCCCGGGCCTCGACGCGCAAGCCCGGCGCCAGACGGTCCACCGCCTGGCCATGCACCGAGTTCACATCGAAGCTGCGCAAGCCCAGCACGGCATCGAGCATGCCGCCAGGCACGACCTGGACCAGGTGCGCCGGTGCGTACTGCTCGGCCGCTGGACGGTCGGCCGGCGCGCGGTGGTCGCTATACGGCGACGTGTCCTGCACCGCCTGGTGCAGGCTGCCGCCGAGGGCCACATTGGCCTCCTGGGTGCCGCGGCAGATGGCAAACAGCGGCATGCCTCGGGCCAGCACCGCGCTGACCAGCGGCAGGGTCCAGCGGTCGCGCTCAGGGTCCAGCGGCAGCGCCGCGTCATGCACCGCCTGGCCGAAATTGGACGGGTGCACATTGGACGGCGACCCGGTCAGCAGCACGCCATCGGCCAGGTCCAGCAGGGCCGGGATGTCCTCCGGCGCGGCATTGGGCACCACCAGGGGCATGGCGCCGGCCAGACGGACGGCATCAACGTACTTGCGTCCGGCGATGCTGTACGCATGCTCGCCCAGCATGCGGTTGCAGCCGGGCAGCAGCACGACGGGCTTGGTGGTGGCGGAGCGCTTCATAGCCATGCATCCTTCAATCGATACCAGGCCATGCCGAGCACCAGCGACGGCATGCGCAACAGCCGGCCGCCCGGAAACGCCCGGTGACGCAGCCGCGCAAAAAGATCAAAACGTTCGGCGTCGCCCCGCATGGCTTGTGCCACCAGCCGCCCCGCCAGGCCGGTCAGCGCGACGCCATGGCCGCTGAAACCCTGGAGGTAGTACACGTTGGCCGCATGGCCGCTGGCCGGAAGGCGCCCGAAGTCCGGCGCCCGGCTCATGGTGATGTCCACGAAGCCGCCCCAGGCGTGGTCGACACCGACCTCGGCCAGCTGCGGAAAGGTCCGGTGCATCCGGCCCGCCATGCTGGCGACCAGATGCCGCGGCGTGCGGGCGCTGTAGCTCACCCGACCGCCATACAGCAGGCGCTGTGCGTCCCCATGACGGGCATCCGGTGCCAGGCGGAAGTAGTCGAGCACGAAGTTGGTGTCGCAGACGGCAGCGCCGCAGGGGATCAACGCGGCGGCACGCTGTGGCGCCAGGGGCTGCGAGGCCACGATATAGGTGCCCACCGGCATGATGCGGGCCTCGATCCCGGGCGCAACGCCGTCCAGGTAGACATTGCCTGCCAGCAGCACCTGGCCGGCCCGCACCGTGCCGGTGGCCGTGTGCAGCACCGGTGTCGGGCCCTGTGCCACTCGCAGCACGGCGCTGTGCTCGTGGATGGTCACACCGGCAGCGCGCGCCGCACGGGCCAGACCGAGCGTGTACTTCAGCGGATGCAGGTGACCGCTGCGCGGGTCGTGGACGGCGGCGTCGTAGCGTGGGCTCGCAATCCAGCCGCTCAGGTCGGCCTTGGCTATTCGCTTCTGCGCAAAGCCATACCGGGCCTCGAGGTCGTCAGTCGCCGCCAGCAGCGCCGCGGCCTTGCGCGGACCGATCGCCACGGCCAGGTAGCCGTCTTGCCAATCGCAATCGATGGCATGGTCGCGGATGCGCTGGCGCAGCAGGTCCAAGGCCTCGATGCTCATGTCCCAGATGCGCCGGGCGGCTGACAGCCCGAGGTCGTGCTCGATCACCGCCTGGTCGCAGGCCAGGCCGTGGATGGCCTGGCCGCCGTTGCGCCCGCTGGCGCCGAAGCCGATGCGTTGTGCTTCCAGCAACACCACACGACGTCCGGCCTGGGCCAGATCCAATGCGGCCGAAAGGCCCGCGAGACCACCGCCGACCACCGCGACGTCCGCCTCAACATCGCCTTGCAGCGCTGCGCCGGCCGGCGGTGCGTTGACCGTCGCCGCGTAGAAGGAGTCCCGGCTCAGGTCCGGTTCGGCGTTCAGCAGGCTCATGGGGCAGGGCAGGTGCGCGAGCAAGTTCTTGCCACCCACGCATCTCTGGCCGTCGGGCAGTCTAGGCGCAAGGGGGCGCAATGTGCTTGCAAGCGGCACCTGGGTTCACCCTCATTGGCGCCATATCATGCGGCCATTGAACAGTGGAGCCGCACAAAATGCCAACCAGAGACGGAACGCCGCAATTGGATTCGACAGATCGGGCCATCCTGCATCACCTGCAGCAGGCCGGGCGGCTGTCCAATGTCGAGTTGGCCGAGCGCGTCCACCTGTCGCCATCGGCCTGCCTGCGACGGGTGCGCAACCTGGAGGAGGCGGGTGTCATCGCCGGCTATGCAGCGTTGCTGAACCCGAGGGCGGTCGGGCAGCCCGGGACCTGCTTCACCATCATCAACCTGGAGACGATGAGCGACGCCGTGCTCAAGCAGTTCGAGGAGACGGTACGGACCGAGCCCGAGGTACTGGACTGCTACTACGTGGCTGGCTCCAATGACTATCTGATCCGGTTCACCTATCGGGACGCGGATGACCTGGAGCGTTTTCACACCCAGGTGCTGATGCGGCTGCCGGGTGTGGCCCGGACCAACTCCATCCTGGTGCTGCGCACGGTCAAGCGGACCACGGCGCTGGCCATTGCCCATTGACCTTGACATGGATCGACACCATGCGTCCCATCCTGATCCTGCAGCATCTGCACAACGACGGCCCCGGTTACCTGGGCGACTGGTTGCAACGCCAAGGCTTGCCAGTGGACGTCCGCAACACCGAGGCCGGCGATGCGTTTCCAGGCGACATGGATAACCACAGCGGTTTGGCCATCCTGGGCGGGGCCATGAGCGCCAATGACGCGCTGCCTTCGCTGCGCCAAGCCGAGCAACTGATCCTGGAGGCAATGGACCGGGGTGTGCCGGTGCTCGGCCACTGCTTGGGCGGCCAGTTGATGGCGCGGGCCATGGGCGCTGCAGTAGGGGCGTCACCGCAGCCAGAGATCGGCTGGCAGCCCATCACCGTTGAGGCAACGCCGGCCGCCCGCGCCTGGTTCGGCGACCGCACCGACACCACCGTCTTTCACTGGCACTACGAGGTCTTCGATCTTCCAGCCGGCGCTGTGCGGCTGGCTCACAGCCCGGCATGTCCGAACCAGGCGTTTGGCATTGGGCCGCACCTGGCCATGCAATTTCATGTCGAGATCGATGCGCACAAGGCCCGTCGATGGGCGCTGGAGGGCGAGCCGGACCACCTGGCACTGGTCGGCAACTGTGACAGCGTGCAGTCACCTGAGGTCATCGTGGCTGGGGTCGATCGGCACCTGGCCTCGCACCAGGCACTCGCCGATCAGATCTACCGCCACTGGGCCCGTGGCTTGCGTCGTTGATGCGGCGCGGTCCCAGCTGGGTTCCTTTTCGCATCCGGAAACGCCGTTTCCACATCGTGGAATACATCGCTGCTGCACTGCAGCAGAAGATTTCATGATCGCGGATGCCGTTTCATATCATGAATCTGTAGCTCTAACTTATTGTCCTGAAAGAAGAATTTTTTCTCTCTTGTATAAGACATGGTGTGATCCTGTCCAGCGAACACCGATAAGCTCCGCTCAGTCTTGTGTCACTTTCAACCCACTGGCCACTTCAGGAGCAACCATGAGCCAACCCACCCGTGAACAGCAGATCGCCGCCCTCGAGAAGGACTGGGCCGAAAACCCCCGCTGGAAGGGTATCCAGCGCGGCTACACCGCCGCCGATGTGGTCCGCCTGCGCGGCAGCATGCCCATCGAGCACACGCTGGCCAAGCGCGGCGCCGAGAAGCTGTGGAACCTTCTCAACACCGAGCCGTTCGTCAACACGCTCGGCGCCCTGACCGGCAACCAGGCCATGCAGCAGGTCAAGGCTGGCCTGAAGGCCATCTATCTGAGCGGCTGGCAGGTGGCGGGCGACGCCAACAGCAACGGCGAGATGTATCCCGACCAGTCGCTGTACTCGGTGGACTCGGTGCCCAAGGTGGTCAAGCGGATCAATTCCACCTTCAAGCGTGCCGACGAGATCCAGTGGAGCGAAGGCAAGAACGACATCGACTACTTCGCGCCCATCGTGGCCGATGCCGAGGCCGGCTTTGGTGGCGTGCTGAACGCCTTCGAGCTGATGAAGTCCATGATCGACGCCGGTGCCGCCGGCGTGCACTTCGAGGACCAGCTGGCCAGCGCCAAGAAGTGCGGCCACATGGGTGGCAAGGTCCTGGTGCCGACGCGCGAGGCCGTGGCCAAGCTGGTGGCGGCGCGGCTGGCGGCCGACACCATGGGTGCGCCGACCATCCTGCTGGCCCGCACCGACGCCGAGGCCGGCGACCTGGTCACCGCCGACATTGATGACAACGACAAGCCGTTCCTGACTGGCGAGCGCACCGTGGAAGGCTTCTTCCGCACTCGCAATGGCCTTGACCAGGCCATCAGCCGCGGCCTGGCCTACTCGCCCTATGCCGACCTGATCTGGTGTGAGACAGGCAAGCCCGACCTGGCCTTCGCCAAGGCTTTCGCCGACGCGATCCATGCCAAGTTCCCGGGCAAGCTGCTGGCTTACAACTGCAGCCCGTCGTTCAACTGGAAGAAGAACCTGGACGACGCCACCATCGCCAAGTTCCAGCGCGAGCTGGGCGCGATGGGCTACAAGTTCCAGTTCATCACCCTGGCTGGCTTCCACAGCCTGAACTACGGCATGTTCGACCTGGCCTACGGCTACGCCCGCCACAACATGACCGCCTTCGTCGAAATGCAGGAGAAGGAGTTTGCGGCGGCCGAACGCGGCTTCACCGCCGTCAAGCATCAGCGTGAGGTCGGCACCGGCTACTTCGATGCCGTCACCACCACCATTGAGCGCGAGGCCTCCACGGCTGCCTTGAAGGGCTCGACGGAGGACGAGCAGTTCTTCGACCGCAAATACGGCTGACCGACTCTTCTGCGTCATGAAGAAGGCCGCCCTCGGGCGGCCGTCTTGCTTGTGTCTCTGAGGTCGAGCCGTGTTCTCAGGCGCCGCGACTGCGGCGCAGCACCATCAGTCCAAAGCCAACGGCCGCCAGCAGCAGGCCAAGGGCGAACGCCATCGACGCCAGCGCTGCCAGCGCGTGCCCGGCATCCTGCAGGGCCCAGCCCGGGATCATGGCCAGCACGACATCGGACTTGTCGGCCGGGCCGATCGACAGACCAGGGGCACCTGGGTTGGCCGAGGCGAGGGCCTGGCCGGCGTTCTGCATCACACCCGCCAGCGTGGTCCAGACCACGGTGTTCTGGTAGGCCTTGTCCAGGACCACGCCCAACGTGACCACGCAGATGACCACCACCGGCAGGCCCCATCGCTTGAGCCATGCACAAGCTGCCATGACCAGCATCACCAGTGGCGCCAGCCACAACGCGGCCAAGGCTATGCCCAAGGCCAGCCGCAGGCTGACCGCCAGCATGGCCAGCACCAGGCTGCCCAGGGGCAGGCTCGCCCAGGCCGAGATGCCATGGGTCTTGGCGACCAGCAGCAGCGCCAGCAACTGCCCGCCCAGAGTGCCCACGGCCAGTGCCAGCATGGGTATCAACACCAGCTGCATCAGCAGGGCAGCGCCGAGACTGGCCACATGACCCTGCGGCATCGACAGCCAGAACTCGATGGATCGGTCCTGGTAGTCGCGGCGCGCCAGGCCTGGGGTCGTCATGTAGGCGGCGGCCAGCATGATCGCCATCGTGGCGCCGGCGCTGACGGCGCAGGCCATCAGGGCCAGGAGCATGGCGTCGGGCAATTGGCCGGGCGGCAGGTCGTCGAACTCCATGTTGACCTTGCCGAAGGCCAGCACCAGGACGGCGAGGACCAGCGGCACCAGCATCAGCGCCAGCCAGCCGCGGCGATGCTGGAGCCACTCGCGCAGGAGGAGGGTAGTGAAAGCGGACATGGCAGTCATCCTTGTGTGCGGTGTTTTTCCGTAGCGCGCGTCAGCGCGACGAAGAGGTCGACCAGGCTGGGGCGAACGCGTTGGCCCAGTGAGGCCACGCCAGCCGGCGGCGGGCCGTCGAAGATCGCGGCCGCGCCACCTTGGTAGCGGTAGCGCAGCAGCGGGTGGGCCGCAGCGATGGCGTCGGCTGCGGCCGGGTCATGGGCCAGAGCGACAAACCGGCTGTCCATGTCCTCCAGGCTGGTCGACAACACCAGGCGCCCCTCGTTGAGGATCAGCACATCCGATAGCAGCGACTCGATCTCCTCGACCTGGTGGGTGGAGATCAGCACGGTGCGTTCACCGTCGCACCACTCGTCGATCAGCATCTCGTAGAACGCCTTGCGCGACAGCACGTCCAGGCCCAGCGTCGGCTCGTCCAGGATCATCAGCCGCGCGTCGATGGCAGCGATCAGCGCCAGGTGCAGCTGCACCACCATGCCTTTGGATAACCCCTTCACCCGGTCGGTCAGGCCGACGCTGGTGCGCCGCAGCAGGGTCCGGGCGCGGTCCGCCGAGAAGCGCGGATGCAGGCCGCTCATCAGCCGGATCAGCTCGTCCACACGGGCCCAACGCGGCAGGATGGCCACGTCCGGGATGTAGCACAGCGACTCCAGCAGCTCGACGCGGCTGCGCCGTGGGTCCAGGCCGAGCACGCTCAGGCGGCCCTGCGCCGGCGGGATCAGGCCGACCAACGCCTTCATCAGCGTGGTCTTGCCGGCGCCGTTGTGTCCCAGCAGGCCGACCACGCGGCCCTTGGCGAGCTTGAGTGACACGTCGCTCAGGGCCGCCTTGCTGCCGTAGCGCAGGCTTAGGCCATCGGCTTCAATCAAATGGTCCATTCTTCATTCCCCCCAGTTCAGGTCCGCGGGCTGGATGCCCAGGCGTTTCAGCCGCAGCCGCAACTGCGGCCAGTCTTGTTCCAGAAACCGTCGCCGCTCGCTGTGCCGCAACGCCTCGCGGGCACCCGGCTTGACAAAGAGGCCCAGGCCACGCCGGTTTTCCACCAGGTCGGCATCCCCCAGGGTCGCCAGCGCCCGGCTGACGGTCAAGGGATTGATCAGGTACTGCCCCGCGAGCGCGCGGACCGAGGGCAGGGCCTGGCCCTCGGGTGGATCGCCGTCCAACAGATGGGCCGACAGGCGGTCGGCCAGTTGCTGGTAGATCGGCAGCTTGTCATCCCAGGTCTGCATGGAGAGCCCTTCGGGTGTGTTGCTGAGGTAGCACACCATAACAAGCCCGCCCTTGAGTCGGCGAGCACTGCGCGACAGGCTGCAGGCGCGCCCGACAGGCTGCAGCGGCCGGCGATTCGTATCATGCGGGGATGAACATCATCGTGCTCGGGGCCGGCCGTGTGGGTGCCAGCGTGGCCGAGAGCCTGGTCTCCGAGCGCAACGACATCACGGTGATCGATACCGACATCGCCCGGCTGCGCGACCTGCAGGAGCGGCTGGACCTGCGAAGCGTGCCCGGGTCCGGCATCGAGCCGTCGGTGCTGGAAGCCGCCGGCGCGCGGGACGCGGACATGCTGATTGCCTGTGCCGGTGACGATGCCACCAATCTGGTGGCCTGCAAGGTGGCACACGAGCGGTTCAACGTGCCGACGCGCATCGCGCGCCTGCGCTCGCCGGAGTTCGAGGTCGGCGACCCCTTGCTGGACAAGGGCGGCTTCGCGGTCGACCAGGTGATCTGCCCGGAGGCCTCGGTCACCAACTACATCCGCAAGCTGATCGACTATCCCGAGGCCCTCCAGGTGCTGGAGTTCGCCGACGGCGCCGTCAGCCTGATCGCGGTGCGGGCGGTCACCGGCGGCCCCATGGTTCGGCATGTCATCTCCGAGCTGCCGCAGTTGGCGCCGCAGGTGCAGATGCGCATCGTGGCGATCTACCGCAACGACGAGAACCACCAGGACCAGCGCATCGTCTGCGACGGCACGACCCGAATCGAACCCGGCGACGAGGTGTTCGTGCTGGCCGCGACGCCGGACATCCGGCGCGTGCTGGACGCCCTGCGCAAGCGGGCGCCGCCGGTGCGCCGCGTGATGATCGCCGGTGGCGGCAAGGTCGGACTTCGCCTGGCACGGCAGATCCAGGGTGGCTGCCAGCTCAAGATCATCGAGACCTTCCAGACGCGTTGTGAATATCTGACCTCGCAGCTCGACAGCCACGTCCTGGTCCTCAAGGGCGACACCACGGACGAGGACCTGCTGGACAGCGAGAACGTGCAGGACATCGACCTGTTCCTGGCCCTGACCAGCGACGACGAGGACAACATCCTGGCCTGCCTGCTGGCCAAGCGCATGGGTGCCAGCCGCGTGCTGGCGCTGATCAACCGCCGGGTCTACGCAGACCTGGTCCAGGGCACCCAGATCGACATCGCGCTGTCGCCATCACAGACGGTGATCGGCGAGTTGCTGGCCCATGTTCGGCGCGGCGACGTCGAGGCCGTGCACAGCCTGCGCCGCGGCGCGGCCGAGGCACTGGAGGCGGTTGCGCACGGCGACCGCAAGTCGTCCAAGGTGGTGGGGCGGCGCATCGACGAAATCGCCTTCCCCAAGGGCGCCGAGGTCGGCGCCATCGTGCGAACGATGGAAGGCGCCGAGGCGCGGCGCAGGGTCATCATCCCGCATCACGACACCGTCATCGAGAGCGGTGACCACGTCATCGTCTTCCTGCCCCGCAAGCGCATGGTGCGCGAGGTGGAGAAGCTGTTCCAGGTCGGCGCGATGTTCATGTTCTGATGCGCGCGCTGCTTCCTGTCATCGGGCTGGTCGGGCGACTGGTGGTGCTGTTCGCCCTGATGATGCTGGTGCCGCTGGCCTTTGCCTTTGGCGGCCGGGATGGCGGCGAGGCGGCCTTTACGGCCGGCATCGCCATCACCCTGGCCGGAGGCCTGGCCATGAGCCTGGCCGCTCGCCGCATCCGCCGCGAGCTGAGCATCCGCGACGGCTTCGTGCTGATGACCATGACATGGGCTTTGCTGCCGATGTTCGCTGCCATCCCGCTGAGGCTGGCCATCCCCGGGCTCAGCGTGACGGACGCCTATTTCGAGGCCATGTCGGGCTTCACGGCCACCGGCGCCACCGTGCTGGTGGGTCTGGACGCACTGCCGTTGTCGGTCAACGTCTGGCGCTGCTTTCTGATGCTGGTGGGCGGCCTGGGCATCATCGTGCTGGCCGTGGCCGTGTTGCCGTTGCTGGGCGTCGGTGGTGCGCAGTTGTTCCGGGCCGAGGCGGCGGGACCGATGAAGGACCAGAAGCTGACGCCGCGCATCGCCGAGACCGCTCGTGGGCTGTGGACGGTGTACTTCGGTTTCTCGATTCTTTGCATGCTGGCCTACCGCTGGGCCGGCATGGATTGGCCCGACGCCTTCATGCACATGTGCACGACGATGGGCCTGGGCGGGTTCTCGTCCCACGACCTGAGCTTCGGTTTCTGGGACTCGCCTCGCATCGAGGCGGTCGCCATCGTGTTCATGATGATCAGCGGCATCAATTTCGCGCTGTACTTCCTGGCCTGGCGGTCGCGATCGCTGCGCCCGATCTGGCACAGCACCGAGGCCCGCGCGTTCTGGCTTTGCATCGCCAGCGCAACCACACTCATCACCCTTTACCTGCTGGACGCCGGTGTATACGACAGCGCCTCCGTGGCCTTGCGCCATGTGCTGTTCCATGTCGTGTCGCTGGCGACCACCACCGGCTATGCCATGCACGACTATGCGCAATGGCCGATGTTCGCGGCGCTGCTGATGATCCTGCTGGGCTGCTTTGCCACCTGCGCCGGGTCGACCGGCGGTGGCATCAAGATGGTGCGCATGATCCTGCTGCTCAAGCAGAGCAACCGCGAGCTGGTGCGCATCGTTCATCCGCACGTCGTGAACCCAGTGCACCTGGGCGGCACGACGGTGGATGCACGGACCATGCAGAACGTCATCGCCTTCATGATGGTCTATGGCGCCACGCTGGTCGGGCTGACGATGGTGCTGTTGTTCTCTGGCCTGGACGTGGTCACCGCGTTCACGGCGGTGATCGCCTGCGTCAACAACATCGGGCCCGGGCTGGGCGAGGTCGGGCCGGCGGTGAATTACCAGGGGTTGACGGATTTCCAGACATGGGTCTGCACCTTCGGCATGCTGGCCGGCCGGCTGGAGATCCTGTCGCTGCTGGTGTTGTTCACACCGCAGTTCTGGCGCGCCTGAGCGGCGGTCTTCGCTAGGCCTGGTTCCGGCCGCGGCGCCTCAGGCAGCCGGGTCGCTGGGCAGCGCATAGGGCAGGGGCATGGCGCGCAGGACAGGTCCGCCGACCGCGCCGAGCGACAGCGCGCCGGATGCCAATGCCGCCAGCTTGACCTCCACCAGCGCCAGCGCGGGCATGCCGTCCAGGCCGGGCGCGGCCAGAGCCACCAGGCCCGCGGGCTGGCCCGGGTCGGCGTCATGGAACACCTCCTGCCCGGGCTGCATGTCGGCATCGGCGGCAAACAGCTGCAGGCGTCGCTTCAGCGTGCCGCGGTACTGGCTGCGGGCCACCACCTCCTGGCCCGGAAAGCAGCCCTTCTGGA